>NZ_JAZARS010000004.1:0-322420 GCF_036233855.1 Gordonia sp. Z-3 | reverse complement strand
CCAGGTGGATGCATCGCGAGGCGGCGGAGGAGCAGGTACTGGATGTACCTGCGACGACGCCAACGAAGCGAGGCGCCACCTGGACGTCGAAATCATCAACGAATTTCCGACGCGGGACACCAGACCGCACCCGACCCCATCGGGACCGCCTCTGTACCTTGACAACTCAACAGTGTGAACAAGCCTGCTGACCGACCGACCCGAACGTCAGCGACGAACGCGACACCATCGCGGCCGGTCGGTCAGCACGCTCGATCAGCAGGCTCGATCAGCAGGCGGGTCGGCACCCACCGACACTCGTCCCCCTGCGACCGTCGCAACCGTCATGCGGTGACCAGACGCTCCCGGAGCGCAACCTTTTGGACCTTGCCTGCGGCTGAAGTCGGTAGCGAATCCACCACGTGGACGTCCCGGATCTTTTTGTACGGCAACACTTGTTCGGCGACGTAGGCCTGCAGGCGATGGGTGTCGACCTGGTGACCGGCTGCTGCGACGATGAAGGCCACGGGTTCCTGGCCCACACTGCCCGCGTCGCGACCGACGACGGCCGCCGCGGCGACGTCCGGGTGGGTGACGAGGATCTCCTCGAGCTCACGCGGATACACGTTGTAGCCCTTGTAGATCAGCATGTCCTTTGCCCGATCGCAGATGTACAGGTAGCCGTCGTCGTCGCGATAAGCGATGTCGCCGGTGTCGAGCCATCCATCTACGTACTGAGCGGCGGTGATCTCGGGATGGTTGTGATAGCCGTCGGTGACCTGCGGTCCGCGGACCCACAGCTCGCCACGTTGCCCGGGTTCCAGAACGGTCGCACGGTCGTCGGCGGACCGAATCTGGATCTCGGTGTCAAATGTAGGTAGTCCGACACTGCCAAGCCGATACTCGCCGTCGCCGGTCAGCGGAGCCGACGACACCAGGCAGGTCGCCTCGGTGAGTCCGTAGCCCTCGACGACCGCGCCCGCAGGGAACGCCGATGTCAGCGTCTCCAACGTCACCTGATCGATGGGGGCGGCACCAGAGGACACGACGCGCACCGACGTCAGATCACGATGAGCGACATCGGGGTGTGAGGCGAGTGCGTGCCACATCGCCGGGCTTCCCGTGACATACGTGGCCCGATGCCGCTCGATCAGTTCGAGCATGCCCGCCGGATCGAATCGGCCGGCCAGCACCTGGGTGGCGCCGCAGAGCAGCAGAAAGGACATGTTGATCAGGGCATGTGCGTGGAACAGCGGTGACACCACAACGGTCGCCGCCGACCCTGGAACCACGCCGCGCCCATCGGCGCCGTCGCGGCTCTCGAGCCGCACCAGTCCGGTCGCGTCGGCGACCACCGCATGACCGGCCCGCCACCCGACCATCTGCGTCACATTCGCCACGACATTGCGGTGCAGCACCCGGACCCCCTTCGACACGCCCGTCGTGCCGCCGGTGAAGGCGAGATGCGCCAGATCCGATCCGACCACGTCGGTGATCGCCGGATCGGTATGGCCGGCAGTGAACTCCGCCAAGGTGATCACACAGTTCGCAACGGTTTCGACATCGACACCGGGCCGATCGGCCAGCACGACAGCGGTCACACCGTGATCGCTGTCGGCTTCGAGGAGACGATCGAGCTGCGCACTGCCCGTGAACGCAATCGACGCTCCGGTCTCGGCCAGTTGTGCTCGCAAGCCTGGCATCGGCTGCAACGGATTGACCGGCGTGACAGCCGCACCGGCGCGCAACGAACCGTAGTAGCAGACGATGAACTCGATGCTGTTGCCCAGATGCAACAGCACCACGTCGCCGTCCCCGACACCCGCGGCACGCAGCGCCGCGGACACACGTGCCGTCGCCACATCGAGTTCGTCGTAGGTGAGTACGCGGTCCTCGTCGACCACAGCGGCCCGCGAACCGTACATCCGCGCCATACTCGGTGGCAGCGCCGCCATCGTGATGTCCGGGTAGTTCAGCTCCGTGCTCATCGATCTCCTTGTCTCGGTGCGCCCCGAATGCATGTCCTCGCCGGGCCGGCGTCAGAGACCCTCGACGATGGTGGCGTTGGCCATCCCGCCGGCTTCGCACATCGACTGCAAGCCGTACCGGATACCGTTGTTGCGCATGTGATGTACGAGCCGCGTCATGAGAATCGCGCCGGAGCCACCGAGCGGATGGCCCACCGCGATGGCGCCGCCGAGCGGATTCACCCGATCCGCGTCAGCACCGGTCTCGATCTGCCAGGCCAGCGGCACCGGCGCGAACGCCTCGTTGATCTCGAACGCGCCGATGTCGCCGATGGTCAGACCGGACCGCTCGAGAGCTTTCGCAGTTGCTGCGATCGGGCCGGTGAGCATGATGACGGGGTCGTCACCGGCTACCACCGCCGTGTGTACCCGGGCAATCGGCGTGAACCCGTGCTCAGCCGCAGTCTGCGAACACATGACGAGCAACGCCGCCGCGCCATCGGAGATCTGAGAAGCATTGCCGGCGTGAATAACCCCGTCCTCTCGGAAAGCGGGCTTGAGCGCCGACATCGACTCGAGCGTGCCGCCACGCCGAATGCCCTCATCCCCTTCGAGGACGCCGGTGATCGGCGCCAGTTGCCCGTCAAAGGCGCCCGCATCAGCGGCTTGGGCAGCGAGTTCGTGTGAGCGAAGGGAGAACTCGTCGAGGGCGGTCCGGCTCAGCGACCACTTCTGGGCCATCATCTCCGCCCCGATGCCCTGACTGAAGCGATCGACGCCGTACCGGTCGAGGACGGTGGGCGGCTGACTCTCCCCGTTGGGCGCGGCGCTCCCCATCGGCACTCGGCTCATCGACTCCACACCGCCGGCCACCACGACGTCCTGTTGACCGGAGATCACCGCGGCCGCAGCCATACTGAGCGCTTGCTGGCTGGATCCGCAGGCCCTGGTCACCGTGGTGCCCGGCACCGATTCCGGCCAACCGGCGGCCAGAATCGCAGTACGCGCGACGTTGCCTGCCTGCTCGGAGGTCTGACTGACACACCCCCAGACGACATCGTCGATCACGGCCGGATCGAGCCCGGTCCGCTCGACCAACGACTCGAGCACATGTGCCGACAGGTCGGCGGGATGGATGCCGGACAGGGCGCCGCGTCGACGTCCGATCGGCGTGCGGACGGCATCGACGATCACTGCATCACGCATGGGATCTCCTTGAACTGAAATGCGGCTTGTACTGATGTGCGGCTCGGCTGCGGTGGCGAGACGCGCCCTCCCATCGAATGAACCTCGTGCGGCATACGAGCACAAGATGTTTCACACTCACGGTGCGATAGCCCTCGCCTATGTCGCGTGCGTGCCGACCGGCAGGTCCCGGCGCACCAGCACCTTGTCCCGCTCCGGATTCGCGAACACCAGGGCGAGCACCGCACACACGGAGGCAACGATGCCGATGATCTGGAACGAGGTCGCGTAGCCGGCCGCCGGGGTCGAGGCGTTGTCGACGATGACGCCCGTGGCGTACGGGGCGACCAGACCGCCGATGGCCATGATCGCGAGGAAAACACCCAGCGTCCCGGCGGTCTGGCGCGGCGGGCAGATTTCCGAGATGGCTGCGTTGAACAGCGGGAACACCGATGTGGCGCAGCCGTAGCCGAGCGAGACCACCAACACCGCGAGGGCCGGGGTACTGATCGCTGGGAGGGTCACCAACAGCACGCCGGCGACGAGCACGCCCGTCGAGGGGACGATCACCCGCAACTTGCGTGATGTCGCACCGCGAGAGATCAGCCGGTCACCGACCACGGACGTCACGAGCATCATCGCGAGTCCGACGATCGAGGGCAGCGCGAACATCGACCCGGCTTCCAATCGGCTGTAACCCAAGCCCTTCTCGAAATAGGAGGGCAACCAGGTCAGCACCACCGTGACCAGCGCGTACACGCTCATCACCAGAAGTGCGGCGCTGATGAAGGTCCGGGTGGTGAAGATCGCACCCACGGCACAGCAGGTTCGTCTGCACCGGATACCGACGTAACCGACGTGCTGTCGCCCGAGCCCTTGGGCTGCTTGCCGCCCGCGATATAGGGTCCGTCCTTCCAGGTGGCCAGCCAGACCACGCACCACAACAGACCCGCGACCGAAAGCGTGATCAGGGCTGCCCGCCAGCCGAGGTTGACGGTGATGACCGCCAGGATCGGCGCGATGGCGATCTTGGCGATCGACGCAGCCCCGGCCAACAGCGCGCCGGGAAGTGCTCGGCGGGCCGGTGGATGCCACGAGTAAGCGGCCGTGTGCAGCAGCGCCGAACTCGGCCCCTCGGCGAATCCTAGGAACAACCGACTCACGATGAGCACCGAAAACGCAGCGACCGCCACCATCGGCAGCATGGCCGCCGCCCAGCACACGGCCAGGATGACCAACGCCCACCGCAGCGACAGCCATCGGTTCAATGCACCGGCAAAGAACCCGCCGATCGTGAAGGTGAGGAAGAAGAGGCTGCCGACCAGACCGATCTGCGACGAATTGAAACCCAACTCGTCGGCGAGTGGCTGCGCGATGATCCCGAGGACTGCCTTATCGGCATAGTTGACGACATACAGAGCGACGAGCAGGGAGGTCAGTCCCCATGCCCGGCGCCGAAGCGCGCCATCGGCGGGGACTGCGTCGGTCACGGGCGCATCTCCGGTGGCCGCGTCCGATCTGGCCTTGATGGTGGGCATGTCGTCCTCCTGCGACGGAAAATGGATGGGGGTGTCGAGCGAAGTAATCAGCACAGGTGACGTGAGCGAGGCTCGAACATAATCATGTCGTGGATCACATCTGCGATCATTGAACCCCTCCCGCGCAATGGCGGGCAATGCCGGTTCGACGAATCGACAGACTGCGAATACCTATGGGTGCGGTCACCATGTCCCGCGACCACCCGTCATTGGCTCCCGCTAACAGATCGTTAGTCGATGACCTCGTTCCGCTACCGAGGTCTGCAGGGCATGCTGAGAGGGTTCAGTGATGCCGGCCACCGCCGGCATCACGGCACGACTGTCTCTCCCCGGCCGAACCGCACCCACAAGAGAAGAGGTCACGATGGCCCGCCTCGCACAGACCCTGGGTCTCACCGACATCCAGACCGAGATTCTGGCGAACGTCCGACAGTTCGTCGACAAGCAGATCATCCCGAACGCCCAGCAACTCGAGCACAACGATTCATATCCACAGGAGATCGTCGACGGGATGCGCGACATGGGCCTGTTCGGCCTGATGATCCCTGAGGAATACGGCGGGCTCGGCGAGTCGCTGCTCACGTACGCGTTGTGCGTCGAAGAACTGGCGCGCGGGTGGATGAGCGTGTCCGGGGTGATCAACACCCATTTCATCGTTGCCTACATGCTGCGTCAGCACGGCACCGAGGAACAGAAGCGCAGATTCCTGCCACGGATGGCGACCGGCGAAGTGCGCGGCGCGTTCTCGATGTCCGAACCGGAACTCGGTTCGGATGTGGCCGCGATCAAGACCACCGCCAAGCGCACCGCCGACGGTGACTACTCGATCAGTGGCCAGAAGATGTGGCTGACCAACGGCGCGAGTTCGACGCTGGTGGCCGCGCTGGTGCGGACCGAGGAGGGCCAGGACAAGGCGCACAAGAATCTCACCACCTTCCTGGTGGAGAAACCCGCCGGGTTCGGCGAGGTGCTCCCCGGGGTGACCATCCCGACCAAGATCGACAAGATGGGCTACAAGGGAATCGACACCACCGAGCTCATCTTCGACGGTTACCGCGCCTCGGCCGACGACATTCTCGGCGGCTTCCCGGGCCGCGGGTTCGCCCACATGATGGACGGGGTCGAGGTGGGCCGGGTCAACGTATCTGCACGCGCCTGTGGAGTGGCCCAGCGCGCCTTCGAGCTCGCCGTCCGCTACGCCCAGCAACGATCAACCTTCGGTAAGCCGATCGCACAGCACCAGGCGATTGCGTTCAGCCTCGCCGAAATGGCCACCAAGGTGGAGGCCGCACACCTGATGATGGTCAACGCCGCCCGACTCAAGGATTCCGGCGACCGCAACGACGTGTCAGCCGGAATGGCCAAATACCTGTGCAGCGAGTACTGCGCGGAGGTCACCCAGGCAAGCTTTCGCATCCACGGTGGCTACGGCTACTCCAAAGACTTCGAGATCGAACGGCTCATGCGGGAGGCGCCGTTTCTACTCATCGGTGAGGGCACCAGCGAGATCCAGAAACAGATCATCAGCAAGGGACTACTGCGCGACTACCGCGAGAACTGAGGGGAAAACCATGCAGCGCACCGTGTTCAACGACGATCACGAGACATTCCGCAAAACCCTTCGCGACTTCATCGCCAAAGAGGTCGTGCCGCACTACCACGACTGGGAGAAGCAGGGCCACCCGCCGCGCAACTTCTACAATCGGCTCGGCGAACTCGGCGTGCTCGGCATCGAAGCGCCTGAGGAGTTCGGCGGCGGCGGCATCAAGGACTTCACCTACTCGATGGTGATCGCCGAGGAGACATCGGCGGCCGGCGTGACCTTCGGCAGCTATTCGGTGCATTCGAATCTCATCCTGCCCTACCTGATGGAGTACGGAACCGACGAGCAGAAGCACCGCTGGCTGCCCGGATTCTGCTCCGGCGACATCATGTTCGCCATCGCGATGACCGAGCCGGGAACCGGCTCGGACCTCGCCAACATCTCCACCACCGCCACGCTGTCCGACGACGGCAGCCACTACGTCCTCGACGGCGCGAAGACGTTCATCACCGGTGGCGCACTCGCCGACCGAGTCCTCGTCGTCTGTCGCACCTCGCCCTTCGATGCGGACAACCGCCGGTCCGGACTCTCCATCCTGGTCGTCGACACCACCTCCGAAGGGTTCTCCGTCGGCCGCAAGTTGGAGAAGATCGGGCTGAAGGCATCCGACACCGCGGAGCTGGCGTTCAGTTCGGTTCGCGTTCCCGTCGAAGATCGCCTCGGCGACGAGGGCGCGGGATTCTCGTATCTCACACACAATCTCGCGCAGGAACGGCTGACCATCGCGGTCGGCGCATCGGCCACCGCCGCGGCCGCAGTACAGCACGCGCTGGCATACACCACCGAGCGCGATGTTTTCGGCAAACCGGTGTCGTCGTTCCAGAACACCAAGTTCGTGCTTGCCGAATGCTCCGCCGAGGTCGAGGCGATCCGGCAGTTCGTCGACCGGGCCATGGAACTGCACAACGCCGGGGATCTCTCGGTGCCCGACGCGGCACGAGTGAAATTGTTCGCCACCGAGACCGCCGGCCGGGTCATCGACAAATGTCTGCAACTGCACGGCGGGTACGGCTACATCCTGGAATACCCGATCGCCCGCCTCTACGCCGACACCCGAGTGTCGCGAATCTACGGCGGCACCAACGAGGTGATGAAGACGATCATCGCCAAGGACCTGGGGCTGTAGCGGACTCGGTCATGGTGGCACCGCCGACGCGAGGACCGACGTGGGACCGGGCGGCCCTCGGATAGGCTCGCAGTGTGTCTGTCTATGACCACGGATTCGCCCGGGTGACCGGAGCGGTCCCACTCGTCGCCCTCGCCGACCCGGCCACCAATGCCAAACGCATCATCGAACAGGTGCGCGCATCCGCCGACGATGGCACGGCTCTCGTGGTGTTCCCGGAGTTGGGGTTGTGCGGTTACAGCATCGACGACTTGTTTCACCAGGACGCGATCATCGACGCCTGTCTGGCAGGTCTGGCGACGATCGTCGAGGCGACGACGGGGCTGCGGCCGGTGGTGGCAGTGGGGTTGCCGCTGCAGGTCGGCGACGGCCTCTACAACTGCGCCGCAGTGATCCACGACGGCGAGGTGCTGGGCGTGGTGCCGAAGTCGTACCTGCCCAATTACCGGGAGTTCTACGAACAGCGCTTCTTCGCGGCCGCCCGCGACGCACCGGTCACCACCGTGACCGTGCTCGGCCGCGACGTGCCGTTCGGGGCGGATCTGATCTTCGAGGCGACCGACCTCGAGGGTTTTCGGGTTCACGTGGAGATCTGCGAGGACGGTTGGGTGCCCATCCCGCCGAGCACCTGGGCAGCGCTGGGCGGTGCGACAGTGCTGGCCAACCTCTCCGGCAGCCCGGTCACCGTGGGCAAAGAGGGCTATCGAAAGTCCTTGTGCACCAGCCACTCCGCTCGGTGCGTTGCCGCCCACATCTATGTGGCGGCCGGGTTCGGGGAATCGACCACCGATCTGGCGTGGGACGGCGACGCCTTGATCACCGAAAACGGCACCCTGCTGGCACGCTCCGAGCTGTTCGCGATGGAGGCACAGACCATCACCGCCGACATCGACCTGGATCGGCTGCGTCAGGAACGGATGCGGATGATCAGTCTGCGCGACCAGGTCGGCGATTTCGCCGACGGCCTCAAGCCGTTGCGCCGGATCCGATTCCCCCTGGGCGAGACTGCCTCGGCAGACGACAGCCTGCGCCGCGCGGTCCCTCGATTCCCGTTCGTGCCCGCGGATTCCGCCGACCGCGACGCGCGCTGCCGCGAGGTAGGCAACATCCAGGTCCAAGGACTCGCCGCGCGGCTGCGCGCCACCGGCATGGACAAGATCGTCATCGGCGTGTCCGGCGGTCTCGACTCCACTCTGGCGCTGCTGGTCGC
Source organism: Gordonia sp. Z-3 (assembly GCF_036233855.1). Lineage (NCBI taxonomy): Bacteria > Bacillati > Actinomycetota > Actinomycetes > Mycobacteriales > Gordoniaceae > Gordonia > Gordonia sp. Z-3. The sequence continues at coordinate 313,812 of NZ_JAZARS010000004.1, read as the reverse complement.
GGTGGACACCTTTGACCGACTCGGGCTGCCGCGCGAGAACATCCTCGCCTATACGATGCCCGGTTTCGCGACCGGATCGGCAACGCTGCGGCGGGCACACATCCTGATGGACAGCCTCGGTGTGAGCGGCACCGAGATCGACATCCGTCCGTCCTGCGAGCAGATGCTCGCCGACCTGGGCCATCCGTACGCGCGTGGCGAGCAACTCTACGACGTCACCTTCGAAAACGTACAGGCCGGCGAGCGGACCTCGCATCTGTTCCGGCTGGCCAACCACCACGGCGCGTTCGTGTTGGGCACCGGAGATCTCTCCGAGCTGGCACTGGGTTGGTGCACCTACGGGGTGGGCGACCAGATGTCGCACTACAACGTGAACTCGTCGGTGCCCAAAACGCTGATCCAACACCTGATCCGGTGGATGATCGCCACCGGCGCCTATTCCGACGAGACGGCCGACGTTCTGGCCGAGATCCTCGACGACGTCATCTCACCGGAGCTGGTGCCGGCCGACGACGACGGTCGCATCCAGAGCACCGAGGACACCGTCGGCCCCTACGAGCTGCACGACTTCTTCCTGTATCACCTCACCCGGTTCGGTTACCGTCCCGAGAAAATCGCCTACCTGGCGGGCCAGGCGTGGGGCGACCGGGACCGCGGCGCGTGGTCGGAGTTGCTGACCGCTGATCGGCGCAACGAATACGATGCGGCCACCATCGACAGTTGGCTCCGGGTGTTCTTGACGCGGTTCATGAACAGTCAATTCAAGCGCAGCGCGATGCCCAACGGACCGAAGGTCGGTTCCGGTGGTTCACTGTCCCCGCGCGGGGATTGGCGGGCCCCCAGCGACTCGGGTGCCCGCGCGTGGCTCGACAGCTTCTGACCGACCGCCCGCCGTGACCGGAGTCAGTCGCAGGCCTCGAGCAGCTGCTTGAGTTCCTCGTCGAAGGCGTGCGCGATCGACCAGACGTCGGGTGTCTGGTCGGTGCAGGCGACCACGCCGACGTTGATGTGACCGTCGGCGGAGAACACGGTGATGTTGAGCCCGAGGCCGTGAAAGATCGGCCCGAGCGGATACACCGACGTCACCCGCGCACCGAGGAAGTAGAGCGGGAAATCGGGGCCGGGGACATTGGATACCAGCACGTTGAAGATCGGCGGATGACTTGTCGCGAGGTGGCGATCGCCATAGAACTTCATCAGCGTCGACATCGTGGTTCCCGGCGCGAACTGGGCCCAGCCGCGCAACATGTTCGCGTCGATCTCTGCGTGATGCTCCTTGGAGGTCCGGGTGAGGTCGGCGGCGCGCTCCACCCGCGCGACCGGGTCGCCGAGATCCGACGGCAACCGCGTGAACATGCCGGTCACCTTGTTGGTGCCGGTGGTGACCAGTGAGCTCTCATCAGACCCGTGTACCGACACCGGCACCATCGCGATCAGCGGCTGTTCGGGTAGCTCGTCGTGTTCGAGCAGGTAGCTACGCAACGCTCCGCCGGTGATGGCGAGCACGACGTCGTTGATCGTGACGCCGAACCGGTTCTTGACCCTCTTCACGTCGTCAAGGGACAGCTGGGTGAGCGCGATCGACCGATGCGGGGTGATCGGCCCGTTGAAGCGGGTCCGCGGCGCCTGGAACGGCGCAGGCATGGCCGACTTGGAGCGGCTGCGGCGAAACCATCCGATCGGGACGCCGACAGTACCGGGCACCAACTTCGCCATCGCGATCGGTCGCTGCACGAAGAAGTTGACCGCCCCACCGACGGCCATCGAGGTCCGCGACGACGGGCCGGCCGTCTCCTGCATCTTCGCGGTGTCGAGATCCGGGGATTCGGGTGTGAGCGTGCACAGTTGGGCGAGCATCTCGGCGCTGGTCACCCCGTCGGTGCCGGCGTGGTGCATCCGTAGCATCGCGGCGATCCGGCCGTCGGCCATCCCTTCGATGATCCACAACTCCCACAACGGCTTTCCACGGTCGAGGGTCTGCCCGGCAAGATGTCCGCACAGTTCGGCGACCTCGAGTTCACCACCGGGTGCGGGCACCGCCACGCGATGCACGTGTCGCTCGATGTCGAACCGTTCGTCCTCGATCCACACCGGGTGATCGATGTTGAGCATCGAATTGTCCAGTTTGCGTCGAAAAGCCGGCATGGCCGCGATGCGGCGTTCGAGTTCGTCGCGCATCTTCTCGAAGCTGTAACCACCGGGCACGGTCGTCGGGTCGATCTCCATCAACCCGATCACCTGCATCAGCTGAGATCGGGTCTCCAAGTACAGGAATGACGCGTCGAGTCCGCTCAACCGTTGCATACGATCACCATCTGCTCCCACCGATCTCACTGCCGAGCCACCCCGGGTGATGCCCGCCGTTTGCGAACCGTCCTCATCATGCCTGAGGCCCGCGCCGCGACGGGCCGGTTCAGCTCAGGTGACCGGCTGCGGCGAAGCCACCCGAATGAGAACACGTTCAGGGTAGGGTCGCCTCCCGATGAGCACATACAGCCACGCCGAGCTCGACGACGCCTTTCGCGTCTTCCAGAAGACGGTCGCCGAGATCGCGGTGACCCGTGACTGGGATCGTTTCGCCGAGATGTTCACCACCGACGCCCGCTACATCGAGCACGCGCTGGGCACCATGGCCGGGCGCGAGGAGATCCGCACCTGGATCTGGAAGACCATGACCACGTTCCCCGGCAGCCACATGACCGGCTTTCCAGCCCTGTGGCACGTGGTGGACGCACCGACGGGGCGGGTGATCTGCGAGGTCGACAACCCCATGCGCGACCCCGGCGACGGCACCCACATCACGGCCACCAACCTGACGATCCTCACCTACGCCGGGGACGGTCTGTGGTCGTGCGAAGAAGATGTGTACAACCCCTTGGAGTTCGGACAGGCCGCGGCGCGTTGGTGTGAGAAGGCCGAGCAACTCGGCACCCTTGACGCCGAGGCCCTCCGGTGGCGGGAGACCGTCGGTGCGATGTTCGCCCGGCGCCGGTAGCACCCGACGATCACGCGCCGGGCATTCGGCGCATGCCCGGCGATGTTGGATGTGATCCCCCGGCCGGTGGTGAATCCGCCTGTTTTGCTGTGAATTCACTGCGAGCGGTACCGATGATCGGCCGGTATCGGGCACCATCGACAGGCAACGAGCACGAGGTCGAGGCAGGTGACCGAGGACACGCGAGCCGCACGTAACGAAGCGGGGCCGCGGTTACGATTGCGTAGGTATGGACTTGGGTCGACCGGCCCGGTGACGTACCCTGGACGACTGATCACCGTGTCAGTCGGGCGCCGAGACCACCAGACACGACATGCGGACAACACCGTTCGGAGGAAAGTATGGCACGCGAGCTGACTCAGCTTGAACTGCTCAAGGAGCTGTCGCCGGTCGCCGAGGACAACGTCAACCGGCACCTGAAGATCGCCAAGGACTGGAACCCGCACGACTACGTCCCGTGGGACGAGGGCCGCAACTTCGCCGCTCTCGGCGGCGTCGACTACGACCCCGAGCAGTCTCAGCTCGACGAAGTCGCCAAGGCCGCGATGGTCACCAATCTGCTCACCGAGGACAACCTCCCCTCCTACCACCGAGTGATCGCCGAGAACTTCTCGATGGACTCGGCCTGGGGCCACTGGGTAGGCCGCTGGACCGCCGAGGAGAACCGGCACGGCATCGTCATGCGCGACTACCTCGTGGTGACCCGCGGCGTCGACCCGGTCGCCCTCGAAGAGGCCCGGATGATCCACATGACCAACGGCTACGATCCGTTGCTGGCCGCAGCCGACCGTGCCGAGGAGATGAAGGAAAAGGGCGAGGAGGTCGGCCTGCTGCATTCGGTTGCCTACGTCACCTTCCAGGAGCTCGCCACTCGTGTCAGCCACCGCAACACGGGCAAGGCCTGCGCGGACCCCATCGCCGACAAGATGCTGCAGCGCATCGCCGCCGATGAGAACCTGCACATGATCTTCTACCGCAACATCTGCGGCGCCGGCATGGACATCTCGCCCGACCAGACGCTGCGCGCGGTCACCGACATCGTGACGAACTTCCAGATGCCCGGCGCGGGGATGCCGAACTTCCGCCGCAACGGCGTGCTGATGGCCAAGCACGGCATCTACGACCTGCGCCAGCACCTCGAAGAGGTCATCATGCCCGTTCTGCGAAAGTGGAAGGTCTTCGAACGCGAAGACTTCTCCGCGGAAGGCGAGAAGACCCGCGAGGAGCTCGGCAACTTCCTCGAACAGCTCGAAAAGGACACCATCCGCTTCGAGGAGATGCGCGACCGCTCACTCGCCCGCGAGGCCAAGAAGCGGGAACGGGAGCAGCAGGCATCCTGACCACGACCATCAACCGCCCGGCGCCTTCGGACATCGAAGGCGCCGGTTCGGCGTCTCCAGAAGCCGGAGCCGCAGCTCTGCGGATCGGTTCCATCGAACTGGCCAGCCCCGTCGTGCTGGCCCCGATGGCCGGGGTCACCAACGTCGCCTTCCGCACCCTGTGCCGCGAACTCGAACTGGCCCGCACCGGCACGGTGTCGGGTCTGTATGTGTGTGAGATGGTCACCGCCCGCGCACTCGTCGAGCGACATCCGGTCACCATGCACATGACGACCTTCGGTCCGGATGAGAATCCGCGATCGATGCAGCTCTACACGGTAGACCCCGAGAACACCTACGCCGCGGCCAAGATGATCGTCGACGAGAACCTCGCCGACCACATCGACATGAACTTCGGTTGCCCGGTCCCCAAGGTGACCCGCAAGGGCGGCGGATCGGCAATTCCATACAAGCGCAAGCTTTTCCAGCGAATCGTCGCGGCCGCGGTGAAGGCCACCGAAGGCACCTCGATCCCGGTGACCGTGAAGTTCCGGATCGGCATCGACGACGAGCACCACACGCACCTCGACGCGGGCCGCATCGCCGCCGGCGAAGGCGCACAGGCCGTGGCCCTGCACGCGCGCACCGCTTCTCAACGCTATTCGGGCACCGCGGATTGGGACGAGATCGCCCGCCTCAAAGACCACGTCACCGAGGTCCCGGTTCTGGGCAACGGCGACATCTTCGAGCCCGCCGACGCGGTCGCGATGATGCGTCACACCGGGTGCGACGGGGTCGTGATCGGCCGCGGTTGCCTCGGCCGACCGTGGCTCTTCGCCGAACTCGCCGCCGAACTGAACGGGCTCGAGGCGCCTGCCGCGCCGAATCTCGGCGAGGTGTCGAAGATCATCGTGCGCCACGGTGAACTGCTCGCCGCCCACCACGGTGAGAACAAGGGCATGCGCGAGATCCGCAAACACGTCGCCTGGTACCTGCGCGGCTTTCCGGCCGGCTCGGACCTGCGTAACCGACTCGCTCTCGTCGGCACCCTCGAGGAGCTGCGCGAACTGGTCGCGACGCTGCCCGACGACGCACCGTTTCCCGACGACGGTCACGGACCCCGCGGTCGGCAGGGCTCCCCGGCCAAGGTGGCGTTGCCGGAGGGATGGCTAGACGACCCGTACGAGGACGTCGTGCCCGAAGGCGCCGAGGTGATGCACTCGGGTGGATGACCTGCCCATTGCGCTCGTCCGCATGGTGGCTGAGAGATCTTCTCAGGTGCAATCAGTACTATGACGCGGAGGTTCCGCGTGCGCGGAGCCATGTCATGGTGCGCCAGAGCTGGTGCGCGAGAGCCGACAACCCGGTGCGCCACTGCGTCGGGGTCGAGGGGAATCAGAGTTGAGTCGTAGGGGATCGGGTCCGGACGAACCGGCCGACGAGGGCAGTACGCCCCGCCGGGGCCGGCGCGCGGGCCGCTCCGGAGCCGCCAACGACTTCTCCGAGATGTTCGGGCAGGCCCCCACCAACGATGCCCCGGCGCACGGGGCCCTCCATGAGCCACGCGCCACCGACCGCTATGTGCGCGGCCGCACCCGCCTGACGGTGCGCGAGCTCATGGAGCAGATGAACGCGGGCGGTGAGGTCGGCCCGGCCGAGCCCAGCGGAGCTCGCCCACAACCGCCGGCCGACGAGGCACCGACCGAGGTGCACCGGTTCGAGGACCTCGAACGATTCCCCCACGAGAACGACGTCACCACGCAGATCCCGACGATCCGGCCGCCGGCGACTGTCCCCGACACCGACGTCGATCTCTCCGACGACGCCACCCGCGAGCGGGTCACCGCCGAGTCACGCGGTCAGGGCAGTCGCGTGCGGCCGTTGCAGCCCACTCCGGATCTATCCGACACCATCCCGCCGAGGTCGCGACCTCGGCGCCATCCCGGCGCCCGCGCGGGCCGTCGCAACCTCGGTCACAACGTCACCGTCACCGGACGCATCCTCGTCGCGGTCGCCTGCGTGATGGCACTGGTGGGCACCGGTTTTGTCTGGGGTTATCTGCAGTCGTGGAACGGCAACTGGAAGACCATCAACGCGGTCAACCCCGAAGACGCCAACATCCGCAACAAGGATGCCCAGTACGGCGACGAGAACTACCTCATCGTCGGCACCGACACCCGGGCCGGCCAGAACGCGAAGGTGGGCGCAGGAACCACCGATGACGCGGCGGGCGCCCGCTCCGACACCATCATCCTGGTCAACATCCCGGCCAACCGCAGTCGCGTCGTCGCCGTGTCCTTCCCGCGTGACCTGCAGGTGGACCGGCCCGCCTGCCAGCAGTGGGACAACGCCACCGGCACCTACGGTGAAGAACTACCCCCCGCGTACGGCGTCAAGCTCAACGGGGTCTATGCCGACGGCGGCCCGAAGTGCCTGGTCAGCGTGATCACGCAGATGAGTGGTCTCAACATCAACCGGTTCATCGCCATGGACTTCTTCGGCTTCGAGAAGGTCGTGCGCGCGGTCGGCGGCGTCGAGGTGTGCTCCCCCACCCCGCTCTACGACTACGAACTCGGTCAGGTGCTGCGCAAGCCGGGTACCCAGAAGCTGACCGGCAGGCGCGCGCTCAACTACGTGCGAGCCCGCAACATCGCGTCGGAGGGCAACGGCGACTACGGACGCATCAAACGCCAGCAACTGTTCATGTCGTCACTGCTGCGGGCGACCCTGTCCGGCAATGTCCTGTCGAGTCCCAACAAGCTCAACAGCATCGTCAACACATTCATCGAATACAGCTTCGTCGACGGGGTCGACACCCAGTCGCTGCTGAACCTGGCCGAATCGATGCAAGGTATCGAGGCCGGGCGCGTGACCTTCCTGACCATCCCGACATCGGGCACCACGACCGACGGGCTGAACAACGAGATCCCGCGCACCGACGACATCAACGCCATCTTCAACGCGATCATCGACGACGCCCCCCTGCCCGGCGAACAGGCCAAGCAGCAGGCGGCATCGTCGTCGAGCAGTTCGTCGACGTCGGCGACGTCACGCAGTACCACCTCTGAGTCGGCGCCGACGCAGGTGTCGGCGACCGCACAGAACCCCGGCAACGTGGGAGTCCGTGTACTCAACGGCAGTGGGCGTACCGGCGCCGCCGGCGACACCTCCGATCAACTGGTGTCGATCGGCTTCGACGTCCGCGGGGTGGCCGATGCCTCGGAGAACCGCGAGGACACCGTCATCCGGTACGGCGGCGGTGAAGAGGACTCTGCCGCCACCCTGGCCACGATGTTCCCGGGATCGTCGATCCAACTCGACCGCACGGTGAAGTCGGGTGTCGAGGTGATCCTGGGTTCGGAGTACGACGGTTCGATGGGCTCTCCGGCCGCCGTCGGGAGCACGATCTCGGTGTCGCAGCTGCCTCCGGCCTCCAACACGTCCAACCTGCCCAACGACCTCGCGGTGACCAACGCAGGCGACACTACCTGCAGCTGACCTGCGCGAACACGCCAAACGCGCAGTATGCACCGGGCGTTCACGGCTCGTTCATCCGCAGGGTCCACAAGCCCACCGGTGTGCCAAGTATTGTGGACTACATGCGTACCGCCTACCATGAGCAGCTCGACGCGCTCAACACCATCCTCGGCGAGATGTGCGAACTCGCCGGCTCGTCGATGGCCCGCGCCACCCAGGCCCTGCTCCAGGCCGATCTGGCCATCGCCGAAGAGGTCCTTTCCGAGACCGAGAGAATGAATCAGCTGTCGGCCCGCGCCGAGGAACAGGCGTTCGCGCTGCTCGCCCTGCAGGCGCCGGTGGCCGGTGATCTGCGTGGGATCGTCAGTGGTTTCCAGATCGTCGCCGATGTGGACCGGATGGGTGCGCTGGCTCTGCATGTGGCCAAGGTCGCGCGTCGCCGTCACCCCGCGAAGGCACTGCCCGAGGAGGTCAACGGCTACTTCGCCGAGATGGGTCGCCTCGCCGTGCAGCTGGCCACCACCGCCCGCGAGGTGCTCAACACGCAGAATCCGCAGGATGCCATCCGTCTGCAGGAGGATGACGACGCGATGGACGACCTGCACCGGCACCTGTTCACGGTCCTGATGGACCGGGAGTGGAGCCACGGTGTGGCCGCGGCCGTCGACGTCACCTTGCTCGGCCGCTACTACGAGCGCTTCGCCGACCACGCGGTTCTCATCGGACGCCGGGTGGTGTTCCAGGCGACCGGTCAGACACCCGAGCAATTCCTCGAGGTGTCCTGACACGCCGACCTGTGCTTCCCACCGCACCGCCGATCTCGCTCGATGAGGCCGGCGGTGCGGTCGTCTGTGGTACCTCGTCTTCACCTCCGATGCGGTCCAGATCCCTCGACGTATCTGTTTGAGACGGCGCTCACCATGTCTGACTTGGGATTTCGCCCTCGGACCGAGTGCACGCTAGGGTGACCGACATGGATCGGCACCATCGTGTGGAACCCGACTTCAACGCCGTCGACGACGACGGGCACGCTGCGGCTGCCCACCGACGACAGATCCTCACCTACAGCGGATTCACGCTGTCGCTGATCGCGTTGTTGGTCATCCTGGTCGTCAGTATGTGACCCTCCCTCGGTCACACACCAAACCCTCCCCCACCGAAACGACTCGCGCCGCAGACCTTGTCGGTCCGCGGCGCGAGTCGTCGATCGTGTGGCTGTCGGATTTCAGCCGAAGCGGCCGGAGATGTAGTCCTCGGTCTCCCGCTTGGTCGGCGCCGAGAACATCGTCTCGGTGTCGTTGATCTCGATCAGCTGACCGGGCTGGCCGACGCCTTCGAGGTTGAAGAACGCGGTCTGGTCACTCACACGGGCAGCCTGCTGCATGTTGTGGGTGACGATGACGATGGTGTAGTCCTTTTTCAGCTCACCCATCAGATCCTCGATGGCAAGCGTGGAGATCGGGTCGAGCGCCGAGCACGGCTCGTCCATCAGCAACACGTCCGGCGACACTGCGATCGCACGGGCGATGCACAGACGCTGCTGCTGTCCGCCCGACAGGCCGCCGCCCGGCTTGTCGAGGCGATCCTTGACCTCTTCCCACAGGTTGGCGCCGCGCAGGCTGCGCTCGCACACCTCGTTGAGCTGACTCTTGTTGCGGACGCCCTGCAGCTTCAGCCCGGCCACCACGTTGTCACGGATCGACATGGTGGGAAACGGGTTCGGCCGCTGGAACACCATGCCGATGGTGGTGCGCACCGCGGTCGGGTTGATGTCCTTGGCGTAGATGTCCTCACCGTCGAGCAGCACGCTGCCCACCGCGTAGGCGCCCGGAATCTCCTCGTGCATGCGATTGAGCGTGCGCAACACGGTGGACTTGCCACACCCCGACGGCCCGATGAAAGCCGTGATGCTACGGGGCGGCACCGAGAGAGTCACGTCCTTGACGGCGTGGAACTTGCTGTAATAGACGTTGAGATCTTTGATGTCGAGGCGCTTGGCCATGATGATGCCTTTGCTGTGTGGCGGCGGTCGAGGACCGTTTTACTTGGTCTTGGGGGCGAGGAACTTGGCGGTCATGGCGGCGACGAGATTGAGCGCCGCGATGATGATGATCAGCGTGAGCGCCGCACCCCAGTAATAGAAGTCCGATGCCGGCTGCGCGGAGGCCCACATGTCCTTGATGAACAGCGGCAGCGAATTCATCCCGCCCTCAAACGGGTTGGTCTGCACCTGCGAGCTCGCCGGGCCGGCCAGGATGAGCACCGGGGCGGTCTCCCCCATGATGCGGGCGATGGCGAGGAAGACGCCGGACAGCATGCCCGACAGGGCAGTGGGCAGCACGACCTTCATGATGGTCCGCCACTTGGAGATACCGAGCGCGTACGACGCCTCGCGCAGTTCGTCAGGGACCAGTTTCAGCATCTCTTCGGTGGACCGCACCACGATGGGGATCATCAGCAGGATCAGCGCCAGGCTCACCATCAGCGCGCTCTGGCCCATTCCGAGTCCGATCACGAAGACGGTGAAGATGAACAGGGTGGCGACGATCGACGGGACACCGGCCAGGATGTCGACCATGAAGCTCACCGGCTTGACCAAAGGGCTGGTCGGATACTCGACCAGCATGATGCCGGTCATCACCGCGATCGGCACCGAGATCACGGTGGCGATCAATGCCTGGATCAGGGTGCCGATGATCGCCTGAGAGATACCGGCGCCGTACTGCGTGGTGGTGTCCACGCCGTAGGCATTGCCGAACCACCAGTTCGGGTCGGCAAGCGCGGGCGCACCGTTGGAGATCACGGTCCACAGCAACCACACCAGTGGGATGACGCCCAACACGAAGCAGAGCGCGAACGTGCCGCGGGCGACCTCGTTGCGCATCTTGCGACTGGCCGACACCTCTCGGAAAGCGGTGGCCGAGGACTTGACCGGCCCACCGGGTGTCGTATCGACGGTCACGGTCATCCGTTCACCTTTCCACCGGCGATCACACGGGCGATCGCGTTGACGACGAATGTCAGGACGAAGAGGACGAGGCCGGCCGCGATGTAGGCACCGGCGGATGACTCACTGCCGACGAACTCGCCGACGTCGCGGGCGATCTTCGAGGCGAAGGTGTCACCGCCTTCGAACAGCGACCAGTTGAGTCGGCCGACGGCCGCACTCAGGATGATCATCAGCGCGATCGTCTCGCCGAGGGCGCGACCGAGCGCCAGCATCGACGCCGCGATCATCCCGGATCGGCTGTACGGGAAGGCGGTCATGCGGATGACTTCCCATTTGGTGGCACCGAGCGCCTGCGCGGCCTCTTTGTGTCCACTGGGCGTCTGCCGCAGCACCTCGCGGGTGATGGAGGTGATGATGGGCAGCATCATGATCGCGAGCACGATGCCGGCGGTGAAGATGGTGCCGCCGCCGGTGATCGACGTCTTCCCGCTCGAGAACAGGAAGAACCACCCGAAGGTGTCGTTGAGCCACACGGCGAACGGAGCGATCACCGGCGCGAGGACGTAGATACCCCACAGACCGAAGATGATCGACGGCACCGCCGCCAACAGGTCGATGACCGCGCCGAGCGGTCGCGAGACCTGCCTCGGAGCGTATTCGACCAGGAAGACGGCGATGCCGATGGCGATCGGGGTCGCCAGGAACAGCGCGAAGAACGAGGTCAAGACCGTGGCCCGGAACAGTTCCCAGACACCGAAGGATGCGGTCCCATCGGCGAAGGCAGCTCCGCTCGTGTTCCAGTCCGAAGAGAAGAGAAAATTCGCGTTGTTGTCGAGAAGTGCCGGAATGGCATCGATCAACAACGAGATCCCGATCCCGGCGATCAGGATGATGACCAGCAGACCGGTTCCCTGCGCCAGGTACGAGAAGACCCGGTCGCCCACCTGACCGCGACTGCTACGCAGACCCGGGTGTAGCTGTTCTTCTAAATCGTCGCCGGGGGTGAGGTTCGGATCCTGATCGGGCGTCTGGGTCGGCACCGAGCCGGACGAGTGCTTACCCGTCCGGCCTCGGCCGACACCGGTGGTGTCATCCACTGACATGATGGTGAATCGCTCTTCTCTCGGTTGAGTTCGAGCCGCAGTTACTGAATGGCCTCAATCGAACCCTGCAGCTTGGTCTGGAACTCCTGCGGCAGCGGGATGTAGCCCGCGTTCTGCAGATCCTGTCCCTGGTTCTGCGGTGCCGAGGCAACGCTCAGGAACGTCTTGACACCCTGTGCGGTGGCGTCGTCCGCGTAATCGGAGCACACCATCTCATAGGTTGCCAACACGATCGGGTAGGCACCCGACTCGGTCGGCTTGTAGAACGAGGAGGTGTCGATCACCATGTTGTGGCTCTCGTCGCCATTTGCCAGCGTGGCACCATCGATGGTCTTTCCACCGGACTCTGCGGTCAGGGCGACGCCCTCGGGGTCCTGGTCGGTGATGATCTTGGCCATCGACAGGTTGTTGGACTGTGCATAGGCCCATTCGACATAGCCGATCGATCCGGCGGTTGGGCCGATCGCCGAGCCGACGCCCGGGTTACCCTGCTTGCCCTCGCCGACACCGCCGTTGAAGGTCTTGCCGTCGCCCTTGTCCCAGCCGCCGGCGGCGGTCAGGTACTTCTGGAAGTTGTCGGTGGTGCCCGACTCCTCGGCGCGGTAGATCACGCTGATGGGCAGATCCGGCAACTCGACGCCCTCGTTCTCGGCGGCGATGGCCGGGTCGTTCCAGTTGGTGATCTCGCCGCCGAAGATCTTCGACAGCGTCGGGCCGGAGAGCGCGAGGTCATCGACGCCCTCGACGTTGTAGGCCACCGCGATCGGGCCGAAGACCAGCGGCAGGTTCCACGCCTCGGAGCTGCATCGCTGCTGGGCGGCGGCGGCGTCGTCGCCTTCCAGCGGCGAGTCGGAGCCGCCGAAGTCGGTCAGGTTCTGGGTGAAGTCAGAGACGCCCTGGCCGGAACCGCCACCCCCGTAGGCGAGTTCGAAGCCGGGGCAGGTCTGGGCGAACGACGTGGAGAAGATGGTCATCGCATTTGCCTGCGCGGTCGAGCCACTGGCCTGCAGATCCTGTTTGCCCTCGCACTGGATGTCCGCCACCGCCGACGCGGGTGCGGCGCTGCTGTCCCCCCTCTCCGAGTTGTCACTGCACGCACTCAGGATGAGCGCGGAGGTGGCCGCCAAGGAGGCCACCGCAACACCGGAACGACTCAATTTCACAGGATTCCTCCAGCATCAGAACATGGTGCACCGCAGTCACGGCATCACCCGGTCGCTGGAGACATTAGGATTCGCTGGTGGACACTCCGCGCCCCGAGGGTTAACGGAAGATGAATTACCATTGCTATACCTTCGCCGAATGTGATCCAACACTCAACGCGCCCGAGTGCGCATCCGGCAGAACAAACAGCCGATCCGCGATAGTCGCAAAACATCCTGTCCCAGAATAGCGCTCGGCCCCGAGCGGCTACGCAAAACACAGAGAACGGGTGAACACGAGGTGAACCGCAAGGACCGCCGCCCGCCGGTGTCCGGCGGCACCCGAGTGGCGCTGATCGACCTGCTGCACGCACAGCGCCGTTGCGCCTCGGTTTTCGGCCCGATGCCCGTGCCGACGGTCGACGAGGCCCGCGACCGCCTGTACGCGATGGCTGCCGCCGGCCCCGCGCTGCGACTCGGTTTACGTCCATCGGCGCACCACATCCACTGGCAGCCCGCGCCGACGGCCACCGCGGTGTCGATCGCCCCCCAGTGGATTTCCCCCGGGCGGATTCCCCCCGCGTGGATTCCCCCCGCGTGGATTTCCCCGGAATCGGTTGCCACGGAGTCGGATGCCCAATCGGCCTGCACGCAGTCGATCGCCGACAGGGGTCGGATCGAGCCCGAAGGAGATCCGCTGGCCCTGCTCGAATCGGTGCGGGCACTGCCCGACGCCGGTCTGCGCGTGGTGTGCGCGGGAGATCTGGTCGCCGTCGATTTCAACCACGGACTCGGCGATGTCGCATTCACCCAGGCCGTGGTCGATGCGATGATCGGCGGGCTGACGATGTCCGATGCGCACTGGGACCGATACCGAGGCACCACCCGTCCGCTACTCGCGGCCGCCATCCACACCTTCGGCCGCCACCCCGGACGGCTGGCGAGCCTCGGGCACTCCCGTCGGCACCGACTCCCCACCGATGACGCCGACACACAACGCGCGGCTCCACCGGAGCCCGGACCGGGCGCACCTATTCCCGCCGGCGCCGGCAGACCCCCGAGCGCCGCCACCGTGCGCATCCCCGCCATCGAGATGCGCCTGCTGCGCGATGCGCGGGACCGCGATCTGCCCGGGGTGAGCATGTTCGCAGTGCTCACCTGCGCCCTGGTCCGGGCGCTACTCGACGCGGGCATCGACCTCGACCCCGCGGTCACCATCCCGTTCGACCTCCGCCCGTACCTCCCGGCCGGCACCGATACCCTCGCCCCGCTCTCGGCCGGCCTGACCTTCCCAGTCACGGCGGACACCGCGGCCCGGACACTGACGCAGATGCTGGACGTGGCAAGCCGCTCCGGTCGGCCGGTGGCGACCATGACGATCGGCACGATGGGGGAATGGACGAGTCGACTCGCCCGTCGACACCCGCCGGCGCCGGACTCGTCGTTGCCACGCGCCCATCTGCTCCATTCATCGGTGGGTCGCCTGCCACAGACCGCGCATACCCGGTTCACCGATCCGGCGCGCGCGGTCAACTACACCGTCAGCGATCCCGCGACACCGACGGGCATAACCGTGACGTCGTCGACGGTCGGTGGCGCGCTGTGCGTGACCGCCGCGTTCTATCCTGAGTATTGCGACGCCACGGCCGTCAGAGCCGCCCTCGCGGCGCTCCCCGGCCATGTGGCGACCACCCTCCACCACAAGTGACATAGACCACAAAAGAAGCTGAGAATTAGGCAAGGGTTACCTAAACAAATAGGGTCACATGCAACGACAGTTGCGTGGTGACGGGCGCTCGAAGCGGTTCCGCCACATGCGCGGACTCGATGACGAAGGGGCGCTGTGACCGGCCAACGAGTAGACCTGGGCAAGACCACTCCGCGAGTAACCGTGGTGATCCCCATGCGCAACGAGGCCCTGAACCTTCCATACGTGGCCGAACGGATGCCCTACGTCGACGAGATCGTCGTGGTCGACGGCGCATCGGTCGACGACACCGTCGCGGTGGCTCGTCGGCTCTGGCCGGACGCCGTGATCGTGCAACAGACGCGCACCGGAAAAGGCAACGCACTGGCCTGCGGGTTCGCCGCGGCCACCGGCGACATCATCGTCATGATCGACGCCGACGGCTCGACAGACCCCGCCGAGATCCCGGCCTTTGTGCGCGCCCTGACCGAAGGTGCGGATCTCGCCAAGGGCAGTCGCTTCTCACTGGGCGGCCACAGCGACGACATCACCGCACTGCGCCGCCTCGGCAACAAAGGACTCAACGGCCTGGTGAACCGGATCTTCCACACCGGGTTCGCCGACCTCTGCTACGGATACAACGCTTTTTGGCGCCGGCATCTCCCCATCATCGACCTGCCCTCGACCGACACCACCGAGGCGCAGTGGGGAGACGGCTTCGAGGTGGAGACGATCATCAATGTGCGGATGGCCCGTGCGGGCCTGACGATCACCGAGGTCGGTAGCCACGAAAGTCGACGAATCCACGGACGCAGCAACCTCAACGCGGTGAGTGACGGACTGCGGGTGCTGCGCACGATCGATCGCGAGCGACGCTCGCGCAGGGCCGGGCAGCGGGGCGGGCACAGTGAATCGGACGCCGCCGAACCCAGTGACGTCGCAGCCGATACCGTCGTCGCCGAAACCGGTGGCGCCGAAACCGGTGTCCCTGAAGCCGAAGTCGTCGAAGCCGACACCACCCCGGCCGCGGTTGCGCGCTGACGAGCACTACCGATCGAGAAGTATGACCCACGAGATCAGAACACAGGTCGCCATCATCGGCGCCGGCCCCGCCGGGCTCACCCTGGCGCAGATGCTTCACCTGCAGGGCATCGACACCGTCGTGATCGAGCGGCAGTCGCAGGCACATGTGCGCGCCCGGATCCGGGCCGGTGTCATCGAACAGACCACCGTCGACCTGCTCCATGAGATCGGCCTGGCCGACCGACTCCGATGTGAAGCTCTGGTGCACAACGGTTTCTATATCCGTTTCGATCGCACCACACATCACCTCGACTTCCACCGCCACCTCGACAGGCACGCATTCGTCTACGGGCAGAGCGAACTCGTCGCCGACCTGATCGATGCGCGCCACGCCACGGGTCGTCCGCTGCACTTCGAGGCGACCGACGTCAGCGTGCATGACATCGGCACCGACGCCCCGTTCGTCGAGTTCGTCGTCGACGGACGGGCCCACCGGATTCGCGCCGACTTCGTGGCGGGATGCGATGGCTTCCACGGCATCTGTCGACAGGCTCTCGATCCCGACCGGACCACCGTTGCGAACCGGACCTACCCGTTCGCCTGGCTCGGCATCCTCGCACGCACCACCCCGGTCACCGACGAGGGCATGTATTGCGCGCACCCCGATGGGTTGTCGGTGCACAGCATGCGCGGCCCGCACCTGACCCGCCAGTATCTGCAGGTGCCGGCACACACCGACCTCGGCACGTGGTCAGACGAGCAGATCTGGCGGGAACTGCGTCGACGCAGCGCAGCTGACGACCATCCCGAACTCGAGACCGGCGAGATCATCGAGCGATCCCTGGCGCCGCTGCGCAGTGTGGTCACCGACCCGATGCAGCAGGGTGCGCTGTTCTTGCTCGGGGACGCGGCCCACATCGTGCCGCCCACCGGAGCCAAGGGCCTCAACCTCGCGATCTCCGACGCCTGCGTCCTGTCCCACGGCCTCGGACATTATTACGCCACCGGGGACCACACCGCGCTGGACCGGTACAGCGAGACGGCGCTGCCGCGAGTCTGGCAGGCACAAGCGTTCTCGTGGAATCTGACCACCACGCTGCATCGCCTCGGCGACGATGGGTTCGACTGGCACCTACGCCATGCCCGGCTGACGAGATGGACGAGCTCGGTCCACGAGGAACGCGCGCTCGGCGAGGTCTACCTCGGCCTGCCCTTCCCGACACCGTGGCGCCCCCGCGCAACGTCGCGCGCATGACCCTCCCCCGGATTGCCGCATGTTATAGGCGAGGCTAACCTTACTGAACGAGTGTCGTCGCTCCGCGCCTCGCGGAACGACGACAACCGCACGCTCACCGATCGGAGAACAGTGTGATCGACAATCCCGACGCCCGCAGGCACCTGCCATCGGGCAAGCAGATCCGGTTGTCCCGGATCTTCGGTGCCGTCAATCGCCGCGCCCTGGTGGTGCCGCTCGATCATTCGGTGACCATCGGCCCGCTCGGCGCGGCCGGACATGCCGATCACACCGCCGCGATCCTGGAACGTGCGGGCGCCGATGCCCTCATCGTGCACAAGGGCCGGGCACGCACCATCGCACCGACCCGATTCGGCGCCATGGGTCTGATCGTCCACCTGTCGGCCGGCACCAACCTCGCTGTGGACCAGACCCGCAAGGTGCTCGTCGGGTCCGTCGAGGAGTGCTTGGCTCTCGGTGCCGACGCGGTGAGCGTGCACGTGAACGTGGGGGCGCCCACCGAAGCGCAACAGTTGACCGACCTCGGAGTCGTGGCAGCGGAATGCGACCGCCTCGGTGTGCCTCTGCTGGCGATGATGTATGCGCGCGGCGGAGTCGCCGACACCGCGCCGACGTCGGTGTCGACACTCGCCCATCTCGGTGCCATCGCCACCGATCTGGGCGCGGACATCGTGAAACTCGACTATGCCGGTGCACCCCAGCAGATGGACGAGGTCGTCGACACCTGCCCGCTGCCCATCCTGGTCGCCGGTGGTCCGGCCACCGCCACCGACGACGACGCCATCGACTTCGGCATGCGGGTCGCCGAGTCCCGGGTGGCCGGCCTCAGTTTCGGCCGCCTCATCTTCGGCGCCGACCATCCCCACCGCGTGGCGAGGGCGTTGGCCGAGCGTCTGCACCGCGGATCGGACCCGAGTCGACCACTGGCCGCAGCCCTCGAACTCGCCTGATCGGTTTTACCGACCCCGAGCCTCCATCCCCCAGCCCAGCCCAGCCGAACAGAAAGACCACCGTGAACTCCTCCACCGATATCGTCACCGACGACATCACCCCGCTGACCGCGGTCCCCGCTGCCGACAACGGCCCCGGGCCGGACAGCACGGCCCGTGCCCACTTCGCCTGGATCGACATCCGGGGCACTGTCGGCGACGTCCGCGCCGCACTGGTACAGGCGGCCATCCACCACCGCATCGACGGCATCGTGAGCGACGACGCCGACACGTTGTCCGATCTCCCCCCCACGATCCGCCGGGTCCTGGCTGTTGCTTCGCCGGAGGTCGACGTCGAGGCTGCCAGTCAGGCAGACATCGTGCTCGCTGCGCACACGGGCCGTGATGTCAACCCGATCGTGGACGCGGGCCCGTCCGCCGAGGCGGGGGTACACGTGGTGGTCTCCGATGCAGACACCCTGCGGCACGCCTGCGAGACGGTGCGCCGGGCGCCGTGGACACTGCTGACCTTCACCGATCCCACCAAGATCCCGCTGGAGATCGTGATAGCGGCGGCGGAGAACTCCGGCGGTCGAACGGTGACGGTGGTCAACGACATCGAGGACGCGGGGATCGTCAAGTTGGTTCTCGAGCACGGCTCGGACGGCTTGTTGCTGGCCCCGCGCAGCGCCGATGACGTCGCGACGCTCGCCGACGTGATCCGGCCCAGCGCCGATCGCATCGAACTCGGTGAACTCACCGTCACCAAGGTCGAACACATCGGCATGGGTGAGCGGGCCTGCATCGACACCTGCTCCTTGCTGGAGAAGGACGAAGGCTGCCTGATCGGTTCCTTCTCCACCGGGATGTTTCTGTCCTGCAGCGAAACCCACCCGCTGCCCTACATGCCGACCCGACCCTTCCGCTGGAACGCCGGTGCGGTGCACTCCTATGTCCTCGTGCCCGACAACCGGACCCGGTATGTCAGCGAACTGCAGGCGGGCCAGCCGATCCTGGCCATCCGCAGCACCGGCGAGGTCCGCGAGGTGCGGATCGGCCGGGTGAAGATCGAACGGCGACCGCTGATCTCGGTGACCGCGACCACCGATGACGGCCGGGTGGTCAACGTCATCGCACAGGACGACTGGCATGTGCGACTGCTGGGACCGGGCGGGTCGGTGAACAACGTGACCGACCTGACGCCCGGCGACAAGCTGCTCGGCTATGCCCCGCCGGAGTCCCGACACGTCGGCCTGCCCATCACGGAATTCTGCGACGAGCGCTAGGTCATGAGCATCGCCGAACTCGGGACCGGCGTCGGCATCAAACCGGGGGGCGCCGGGCCGCAAGTCCTCTGGTACATCAATCCGACCGACGGCGAGGTTCCGTGGGAACCGTCCGAACGGGTGGCACCCACGTTCGATGTGATCCGCCACCAGGCTCGGACGCTTGATCGCCTCGGCTACTACGGCGCGCTGACCACCGCGCGCGAGGCGATCTCGCTGGTGGCCGACACCGAACGACTACGCTTCCTGATCCCCGAATACCCGGGAGTCAAACCTCCGGTGCTGCTCGCCGAGGAAGCTCAGGTCTTCGATCAGTATTCCGGTGGTCGACTGATCTACAACCAGGTCAATGGCGCCGACCCCGTGCTGCACCGGTACGGCCGCTTCGGCTCCAAGGCCGAACGCTACCGCGTCTCGGCTGAGTTCTGGACGCAGGTCAAACGTCTCTACCTCGACGACGCTGAACCGTTCGAGGGTGAGTTCTTCTCCTACGGACCGCGGTACAAGCCCGCGATACCGGGTCCGCGCCAGCCTGGCGGCATCGAGGTGTGGGGCACGGGTGCATCGCCGGAGGGCATCGCACACGCCGCGGAGGTGCTCGACGTCTATCTGTCGTTCATGTCCGAACCCACTGCGCTGACGGGCCTGTTCGACCGGGTCCGCGCCGCCGCCGCCGAGCGCGGCCGACGTCTCCGGTTCGGGGTGCTGGCCAGTGTCATCGTGCGCGAGACCGACGAACAGGCGTGGGAGCGCTTCGAATGGCAAGTGAACCGCACCCGCCCGGAGACCGTGCTGGCCACCGCCGATCGTAATCTCCGCAGCTTCGGCTACCCCGGCCTCGATGAACTCAGCAGTCGCGATCCGCAGGTCCAGAATCGGATCGACGCGTTGCGCGCCGGCCGCCTGCCGGACCGCGCAGATCTGGAGTTCGCTCCGAACATGGCAGCGGGACTGACCACCTGGACCGCGGCCGAACCACCCTTCGATATCGCGGGCAAGGGCACCGGCACCTATTTCGTGGGCAGCCCGGAGAATGTCGCCGCCGCGATGTCGGCGGTGGCCGAGCAGGCCGGTGTCGACATCTGGATTCTGTCTGGCTGGCCGTTGGCGGCTGAAGCCGAGATCACCGCCGAACTTCTTCTACCGCTGTTGAATCCGTCGCACGCAAGCACACCGCCGCAGACCTGACGCCAGGTCGCCGACACGAGTCGGCAGATCACACGCGCACCGTGACGATCACCCCGTGATGATCCGACCCGGGAATGTCGATGCGCCGCAACGATGTCGGGACGGGTCCATTGCGGGTGAGCACACGATCGAGCGCCAGGAGCGGCGGGTAGCGGCGATCGGCGGGATAGGTTGCCACGATCCCGGACCCGAGATACTCGGCGGCATCGACGAGTTGGGGCGAGCCGTCGACGTCGGAACCGGTGAGCAAGTCGCGAAACGGCCGGTGATCATAGGTGGAGTTCACGTCGGCCCCGATGATCAGCGGCTGCGTGTCGGCGGCCAAGATCGCCTGCAGGCGTCGCAGCTCAGCATCCCAACGCCAAGACGCCTCCGGGTAGGGCGGCAACGGATGCAGCGCGTACACCGATACGCCGCCACGTCCCGGAATATCCAGCCGGGCATGGAGATTGGCGAGCCGGAATCCGTGCAGCGCGGCTCCACCGTCGAGCGGCGTTCGAGCGTAGATCCCGGCGCCACCGCCGCCGTCGCGCGGGACCTCGAAGGCGTAGGGCAGTTCTCGCCGCAGACCTGCCGAGTCGAGCGCGGTGGCCGCCGCTCCGGTCAGTTCGATGACGGTCAACACGTCCACCCGCGCATCGCGGACCTGCGCAACAAGGGCGGCCGGGTCCGCGGTGCCCAACTTGATGTTGGCCTGCATCACGGCCAGATCAGTGGTCGAGACCTGTTCGGTCACACCGCGATACAGCGGTGCCTGGGAAGCGACACCGACGGCCGCGACCACCACGGCGATGCCGGCGAACACCCACGACCGGCAGATCAGCAACAGGACCGCCCCGAGGATTCCCACGGCGATGAGCACCGGCGCGAACGACGCGACCCGGGTGACGGTGTTGCTGACCAGTCCGGAGAAGTGGGCGCCGATCCCGCACGCAGCCAAGGCGACGCACAGGATTCCGATCACACGGACGACACGCAGCATGACATCGATCTTGTCATGTTCGCCCACAACGATTGTGATGCACCGGCACCGACCGACGCGCGGCCGTCGTCAGCCGTAGGCGACGTCGATGGCGTAGCGGGTGAATCCGAGACGTTCGTACGTGCGCAACGCGGCGGCGTTGTCGCCCTCCACGTACAGTTCGACCTCTGTCATGCCACGCTCGGCGAGATGATGCAGTCCGGCAAGCGTCAACAACCGCCCCAACCCGCGGCCCTGAGCCGCCGGATCGACCCCGACGATATAGACCTCACCAAGATCGGCGTCGTGCTGCTTGGTCCAGTGAAAACCCAACAACTGCGCGGGATTGGCGGCGTCGAAGGCCAAAAAGAGGCCGGCCGCATCGAACCAGGAGCTGTGCACCCGATCGGAGATCTGGTCGGCCGTCCACCCACCCTGCTCCGGATGCCAGTCGAACGACGCATTGTTGACCCGCAGGATCTCGGCGTCGTCGGCGGAGCCGGCATAGGTCCGCAACACGATGTCGTCGCCCACCTCGAGCGGGGGCAGCGCGTCGGCGGCGCCACCCACGGGGCGGCGCAGCTGCAGGAGCTCACGCCGCCGGGTCAGGCCCAACGCCGCCGCCGTGGCCACCGCAGCAGGCAGATCCCCGTGTGCCCACACACGCGGCGCCGGTTCGGCGACCATCTCGCGGGCGACGTCAAAAGCCTTCAGTAGCAACTCACGGCCGTGGCCGCGTCCGCGCGAACCGGGGTCCACCACCGCCTCGATCATCGCCGGCTCATCGTCGCGGCCGACGCTGACGTTGGCATAGCCGGTGTCGGAAAGAATGTGGCGCACACCCGGATCGGCGGCATCGCCGATAGCCTTTTCCGCTTGCTCCGACAGCGGCGCAACGCCGTCGACCGCCCGCGCCGCGGTGACCATCGCCCGTGCCCGAGCAGCCTGCTCCGGCGTCAGCCGATCCATCACCATCGGATCTGCGGCAGACCCCTCAGTTCCCTGCACTCGCACTGAACTCCTCGTACGGACCGCCCAGATCGTCCGTGTCGATGTCGTCTTCGCCGATGTCGTCACCGGCGGTGTCGTCGCCCATCACGTCGAGTGAGTCCGCCGCACCGCTGCCCCGACCGCGGTTGGGGCGCACCGCCTTGTAGCCGACGTTACGCACCGTACCGATCAGCGACTCGTGCTCGCTGCCCAGCTTGGCGCGCAACCGTCGAACGTGCACGTCCACGGTCCGGGTACCGCCGAAGAAGTCGTATCCCCAGACCTCTTGCAGCAGTTGCGCCCGGGTGAACACCCGGCCCGCGTTCTGCGCGAGGTACTTGAGTAGCTCGAACTCCTTGTAGGTGAGATCGAGCGGGCGCCCGCGCAACCGCGCGGTGTAGGTGCCCTCATCGATGACGAGTTCCCCCAGCGTGACCTTGCCGCTCGCCTCCTCGGTGGTCATGCCCCGAGTACGCACCACCAACAACCGCAGTCGCGCGTCGAGTTCGGCCGGCCCCGTACCCGGTAGCAGGAACTCATCGAGCCCCCAGTCCGCGTTGACCGCCACCAATCCACCTTCGGTGAGCACTGCGGCCACCGGCACCGACGACCCGGTGCTGCCGAGTAACCGACACAGACCGCGTGCAGCCGCCAGGTCGGTGCGCGCATCGACGATCGCGACGTCGGCATTGCCCGCCTCCATCAACGACGACACCTCGGTCGGCGCGGTCCGCACGGTATGTGCCAGCAGCGACAACGACGGCAACACTGCTTCCGGGTTCGGATCGGCTGTCAACAGCAAGAGATCCATGAACCACTCCGATCTCGTCGTTCCCCAAACCCTCGGTCACGCCCTCCCGAGCGCCCCTGTGAGCCCGGTGCGACGTCGGAATGGACCGCCGGCGATTGTTTACGCCGCCTTACCAACGTGTGCGCGATAGATGACAGAATAGCGCCAATGGGGCGTTTCGCTGTTAACAAGGCGACCGGGGAGGGTCGGCGACAGCGCGCAGAGCACCCGCGCCGGGCACTGCGGCGAGGCATCGGGATCGGCATCGTCGCGATCGTCGCCCTCGGGGCCGCGGCGCTGCTCGCCGACACCCTCGTCGCGATGCGGGCCGAACACTCGCTGTCGAAGGCACTGCTCGATTCGCCACGCCTGAGCTACGACCCCGAGGTCACGATCAGCGGTTTTCCGTTCACGAGCCACGCGCGCGCCGGCGAGTTCGGCGGCGCGGTGATCACCGCGCGCGGCGTGTCGGTCGATTGTCCAGAACTCACGGACTGCCACGCGGAGATGGGCGCGACCCTGGGGTCGAGCTCGGTGCCCGACGGCTTCGAATTTCAGCCAAGTGACTTGATACACACTTCGTCGGCGCAGGCCTACACGCGGCTCGATTCGGTCAATCTCGGGCGCATGCTCGGCATCATCGACCTGACCGTGAACACCCCAGCCCCCGCCGACCGAGCGGGTGGCGGCGGACCCGCGGACGGACTGTTGCGGCGGACGAGCGGTGTGCTGCTGACGGGCACCGTCGCGCTCCCCCCGGTCAATCGGGCCACCGATGTGCCGCCGTCGGCGTCGATGTATCCCGGCCCGACCGTACGGGTGAGTGTCGCGGCCGACCTGTCGGTCGACGACGGTCGGCTGCGAATCACCGCGACCGATTTCTATCGCGGACCCGAAGAACACGTCGAGTCCGATATCGCCGACGACCTGCACGCCTACGTTCTGTCCCGCTTCAGCACTCTCCTCGGCCCGGTACCGATGCCGTGGGCCATCACCCCCACCGAGGCCACCAGCGAAGGTAGCGATGTCCTGCTCATCGGCGACACCGGGGCCCGCGACCTCCGGCCCGACGAGTTCTGAGCACCCAGCCGTTTGGGAGGGCCGATGCGTCCCTGTATGGTGAGGCGCATGCAGCTGCGCCGTGAGTTCATGCTCACTCGCCGTCGTGCGATCGACTTCTGTCGTGTCGCCGACTGTTGCTGTCGTTAGACGGTGGACGTGGCGTCGGGAGATCGACGCGTTCACCTTCTCGATGGCGGCCGGGCAGTCTTGCACACCTCATCTATTGTGTCCGATCCGGACTCCTCCGTCGGTGACGACATCTGCCACGACGGTTCGGCCTTCATCACCCGCTCCACATCGCACACAACCTCCGATAGTTCGGGAAGGATCAACCATGGCACGCAGCGACGTCCTGGTCAGCGCCGATTGGGCTGAGCAGAACCTCAACGCCGACAAGACCGTCTTCGTCGAGGTCGACGAGGACACCAGCGCGTACGACGGTGGCCACATCGCCGGCGCCGTGAAGCTCGACTGGAAGACCGATCTGCAGGACCCGGTCCGTCGCGACTTCGTCGACGCCGACCAGTTCTCCAAGCTCCTGTCCGAGCGCGGCATCGCCAACGACGACACCGTCGTCCTCTACGGTGGCAACAACAACTGGTTCGCCGCCTACGCGTACTGGTACTTCAAGCTCTACGGCCACAACGACGTCAAGCTGCTCGACGGTGGCCGCAAGAAGTGGGAGCTCGACGGCCGTCCGCTGTCGACCGACGCAGTGAACCGCCCGGCCACCAGCTACAAGGCCGCCGAGCCGGACACCTCCATCCGCGCGTTCCGCGACGAGGTCGTCGACGCGATCGGCGCCAAGAACCTGGTCGACGTGCGCAGCCCCGACGAGTTCACCGGCAAGATCCTCGCCCCGGCTCACCTGCCGCAGGAGCAGAGCCAGCGTCCCGGTCACATCCCGGGCGCGATCAACGTGCCGTGGAGCAAGGCCGCCAACGAGGACGGCACCTTCAAGAGCGACGAGGATCTCGCCGAGCTCTACTCCGAAGCGGGCCTCGACGGCGAGAAGGAGACCATCGCCTACTGCCGTATCGGCGAGCGGTCGAGCCACACCTGGTTCGTGCTCAAGGAGCTGCTCGGCCACCAGAACGTGAAGAACTACGACGGCAGCTGGACCGAGTACGGTTCGCTGGTCGGTGTCCCGGTCGAGCTGGGAGAAGGAAAGTAATCATGTGTGCTGCACCCAAACAGGGCCAGAAGCTTCCCGCCGGCGTGGACGTCGAGAAGGAGACCGTGCTGACCGGCGCCGTCAACGATGAGTCGGGCACCCCGGTGGCCGGCGCGTTCGTCCGGCTGCTCGACTCCACCGGCGAGTTCACCGCCGAGGTCGTGGCCAGCCCGACCGGCGACTTCCGATTCTTCGCCGCTCCCGGCAAGTGGACGTTGCGTGCGCTGTCGTCGTCGGGCAACGGCGACGTGACCGTGTCCCCGGAGGGACCCGGCGTGCACGAGCACGACATCGTCGTGAGCAAATAGGTCGTCAGCGAGTACGTGGTGAGCAAGTAGCACGCCACTGGACCACCGAGGCCCCCGGGTACCACCCGGGGGCCTCGCCGTGTTCGGGCCGCTCATGGTGACCGAGCAGCGACCACCGCGCAGGACCCGAAAGCCGGGCGGTAGACTCCTCGCGTGGTCATCTTCTTCGAGATTCTGCTGATTCTGGCATCGATCCTGATCGCCTGGTTCGGTGTGTACGTCCTCTACCGTCTGATCACCGACGAGTCGTGACCTCCGCAGACGCGGACGGCGCCGACGACCAGCCGACCCCGGCCGGCCGCCGGTCCGGCGACGAAGCAATCACCCAGGCGGCCGAACGCGCGCGGGAGACCGCCGAACGGAACCTGCCCGAGTGGGGCGATCTGCCGCTGCCGCACGACACCGCCAACCTGCGCCACGGCGCGGATCTGCATTCCGGTCTGCTCGCCCTGCTACCGATGGTGGGGATCTGGCAGGGCGAGGGTGAGGCGAACGACCCCGAGACCGGCGAGGACTATCACTTCGCGCAACAGATCGTGGTGAGCCACGACGGCCAGAACTTCCTCAACTGGCAGGCACGCTCCTGGGTGATCGACGAGGATGCGCACTTCGTCCGTCCGGACCTGCGCGAGACGGGCTTCTGGCGGATCGGTGACGACGACAGCATCGAACTGCTTCTCGCCCATGCCGAGGGGTCGATCGAACTCTTCTACGGTGCACCGCTGACCCAAACGTCCTGGGAGCTCGCCACCGATGTGGTGATCAAGGCCGACTCCGGCCGCCGCACCGGTGGGGCCAAGCGGCTCTACGGACTTGTTGAGGACGGTGACCTGGCCTACGTCGAGGAACGCGTGGACGCCGACGGTGACCTCATCCCGCGTCTGTCGGCCAAACTGCGCCGCGTCGCCGGCTGACCGCCCCCGTCGAGCACTCAGTGCTGCGACTGACGATGCCGACGGTGACGGCGATCTGACCAGGGACGATCTGACCAGGCAAGATACAGATTCTTCTTCGGGATGGCGCTGTAGACCACGGTCCCGAGCATGACCACCACCGACCCGTAGTTGGTGGGGGTGCCGGGCCGCCCGGATGCCCCCGGGACGAATCCTCCCACGGAATCCACACTCGCCGCACGCCCGGCGGTTCCACCCCGTCGCGTACCCACCACCGAGAACACCTGCCCGGTGTCGGCATCCGACCGCACCGGGAACACCCGTCTGCCGCGCGGCGCGATCTCGGCGACCGCCCGATCCGATCCGAGGTTGTAGATCACCGCGATCGAGTCGTCGCCGGTATTGCGGATGGTCAACGTCTCGGCGCCCGTTCGATACTGGTAGGTCACCCCGTCGGCCTCGGCGTCGAGGTGGTCCTGCTGGTTGTAGCCACACTCCCAATCGGCACTCCACGGCGTCAGGAAGTTGCGGGCCAGGTGATCACGACGATCGGGGACGGGCAGCGCACTGGGCATCAGTACACCACCGGCCAACCACATCACGCCCAGAATCGTCGGGCTCCCGTCGGTCCGCGGCGCCTGCACGTAGCAGACCTGGTCGCCGGGTGGCACCGGCACCGACTCGCCCGGCTCGGCGACCAGGAGGTCCAGCGGCCCGTCGGCGCCCACGGTCAACACCGCGACGGGCCCGTCGGAACGGTTGTGAATGGTCACCTCGGAATCGATCCGGGTGTGATGAACCCCGTGCGTCAGCGGGTCGACGAAGACGAATGACGGCGACGTGGGGACCCCGAAATCGACGTCGCCGGGTCGCCAGAAGATGCCGTCGGGATCGCGCTGATCCCAATCGACCTCGCCGACTTCCGGGCCGTCGAGAATCATCTGCGGTTCACCGGTATGTGCGTCGCGGCCTTCGAGGATCTGCCCGACAAGCACCGGACGTCGGTCGATGCGCGCCGATTGCAGTACGTGGGAGTCGGCGGAAGGCAGAGCCACCGAGCTGCCGGCGGGCAGGTGGGTGAAGACATTGTCGGAGGTACCAGGCCGCTCGGGGACCGACAGCACGCCGAGCTCGGAATCGCCGCGATTGTGCAGGACCAAGTGGTCGGCGCCGGGTGCGTGCGAATACGCCAACCCGCTGACGTGACCGGCAACCCAGTTCGCGGCGCCGTCGTTGGTCCAGTCCGCATCATCGGGGGTGAGAAACCGCGCTCGGACGTGCTCGTCGACGCGGCCGTCGAGCTCTGCCGCCGACGCGCGTGGACCCTGCGCGATCGGCTCGTCCAGGACGGACACCACGTGTGCATGCGTCGTGGTCATGGCGGTCTCCCTTGCGAGTATTCGTTCATCTGTGGTTCGCGCCCCGGCCCGGTGCGGATGGGTCGGTGTGATCTGTGCTGATCGACGCCTGTGCCTAGTTCACGTCACGATCAGGTCGCGAACACGAGTAGTCGACTACTTGAATTACGCATCGACCCTGCGGTGATCTGCGTTACTTCCGGCGCATCGCGTCGAATGCCTGGTGCCGCGGACGCAGACGGCCCCCGTACCGCCCGTGAACGGGCCTGAGCCGATCGGACAAGGATCGGGGTACGGGGGCCGGGTGACCACCTGGGATTCGCCGACGCGGACCGGTGCGACGTCACCGATCCCTCTCGGCATCGGCCGCGCACTCCGCGGAGGTGAACACCTCGGTCCGCGCTAGCGGATGGTCACCTCACGTGTCCAACAGTCATACAACTTCGAACCACCTCCTTCCTCGTGTACCGACGAAGATACGCTCGGACCCGGCGCGCGGCAACAGGTTTTCAGCCTGTTGGCGACGGCAGCACCTCGAGCACCCGGCATCGCGGATTCTCCGACGAAATCTGTTGTGCTGCAGGATCATGCGTGATCACCACCACGATCCGCGCCGAATCGAACAGGCCGCGGGTACGCCCGAGAAGTCGGTGCAGCAGCACCGCCGAGTCGGCAGCGTCGAGGTGCTCGGTCGGCTCGTCGAGCACCACCACCGGCGCCGGGTGCACCACAGCCCGCGCGAGCAGCAGACGTCTGCGCTGCCCACCACTGACGGCCGCCGACCCCCCGACGAGCTCGGTGTCGAGTCCGTCGGCCAGACCCGCCAGCCAGGTCCGCAGACCCACGGACTCGAGGGCGGCGACCAGCTCGTCGTCGCTCGCGTCCCCGCGGGCGACCCGCAGATTCTCCCGCAGCGTGGTGGAGAACAGGTGGCCTTCCTCGGCGAAATAGCAGCTCGCCGAGCGGACGTCCACTGTCGCGCC
Organism: Gordonia sp. Z-3; assembly: GCF_036233855.1. NCBI lineage: Bacteria > Bacillati > Actinomycetota > Actinomycetes > Mycobacteriales > Gordoniaceae > Gordonia > Gordonia sp. Z-3. The sequence continues at coordinate 284,939 of NZ_JAZARS010000004.1, read as the reverse complement.
GTGGTCGTCGCGGGTGTCGATGCGGCCCGCGTGCGGTGCCAACAGCCCGGTCACGGTGAGGCCGAGGGTGCTCTTGCCCGCGCCGCTCGGACCGACGATCACCAAGCGGTCGCCCGGTGACAAGTGCAGATCGAGTCCGTCGGCCGATCCCAGGCAATCGCCGGCAGGCCATCCCCACCGCAGGCCGGTGGTGTCCAGGGTGACCGGGCCGGAGTGAATGGCGCGATCGGGTCCGTCGCCCTCGGGTTCTCCTGCGGCGCCGTCCACACCGGCACCGTCCACCAGGGCCATCACCCGTCGGGCGCTCTGACGACTGCGCTCGAGTTGGATACCCGCCTCGGTGAGCGGACCCGTCGATTCGAACGCCGACAACGGCAACAGGATCAGGACTCCGAGCACCATCGGTGTCAGCCCCTCCCCCGATGCCACGTCGGCCAGCGATCCGGGGATCTGCGAGGCCAGGTGCACCCCGATGAGGCATGCCGCGAGCAGTGATGCCCCCATCGACAGCGGTGTGGCGGCACTCGCCGCCGCCTCGTAGCGCAGGCCGCGGTCGGCTGCGGCCAGGGCGTCGGCCTCGGTGCGCCGCGCGATGGCCAACACCTCGGAGCGTCGACGGGCCACGGTCAGTTCCGGCGCATGCCACAGCGCGGTGACCGCGGCATCGGCCGACCGGTCATGTGCGGCGGAGGAGTCCGCGATGGTCCGCGCCGCTCCCCGCGCGGCCAGCGCCGGTGCGAGCAGTCCGCTGACGATCATTGCGACCGCGAGCACCCCGGCGGCCCACCAGGAGACGGAAGCCATGATGGCGACGGCCGCCACGCTGGTCACCGCGCCCACGGCGATCGGGATGACGCCGCGGATCAGGGCGTTGCCGATCTCGTCGATGTCGTCACCGGTTCGGCCGAGCAAGTCCGAGCGCCGCAGGCTGACCGAGTAGGCGGGCGAGCCCGCGGCCAGAGTCCGGTACACCCGCTCGCGTGCAGTGGCCATCGCGCCGAGCGCCAGATCATGGGTGGCCAGACGCTCGAGATAGCGAAAGACACCGCGAGAGATGCCGAGGGCGCGCACCGCGGTGATCGCGACCGACAGGTAGAGCACGGGCGGCATCTGCCAGGCGCGGGTGATCAGCCAGGCCGACAGCGCGGCGAGTCCCAGTGCCGAGAGGGCTCCGCCGACACCGAGGAGGATCGACTTGACCAGCGGGCGCCCACGCAGCCCGAGGAAAGCGAAGGCCCGGCGCAGCGCGGCGTCCGATGACACCGGGGGCGCCGTGCCGATATCCCGGCCGGGTCGGGTCGTCATGCCGACTCCTGTCCGACTACGAGAACACGATCGGCGAACGCGCGTGCCACCGACTGATGGGCCACCACCACCACGGTGTCCCCCGCCGCCGCCCGGGCGGACAGGACCTCGAATACGGCACGCACCGATGCGTCGTCGAGATGCGCCGCCGGTTCGTCGAGCAAAAGCAGAGGCGCCGGGGACGCCAGTGTCCGGGTGAGCGCGAGACGCTGACGCTGGCCGGCCGACAGCCCCGAGCCGTCCGCACCGATCGGGGTGTCGACGCCGTCGGGCAGAGCCGCGAGCACCCTGTCGAACCCGGTGGCAGCCGCGGCACGGGCCGACGCAGCCGATTCGAGCCGGCCGAACAGCGCGAGGTTCTCGCTCACCGTGCCGGGCACCATCACGGGTTGCTGCGGCAGCCACGCGATCTGTTCGTGCAGGAGGCTCGGTTCGAGTTCGGCGACGGGAATCGAGCCGATCAGCACCGACCCGCTGTCGGGAGCCACCAGCCCCATCACCGCCAGCAGGGCGGTGGACTTCCCGGCCCCGTTCGCCCCGGTCACCATGGTGAGCCGGCCGGGTTCGAACACGGCGTCGAGGTGCTCGGGTGCCCAGCCGTCCCGGCCGTGCACACCGACATCGAGCAGTCGGACCGGCTGCCCGGCCACCGAACAGCTCCGGCGGCCCGGCGCGATCACCGCGTCGTCGGGTGCCGACTCGATCAGGTCGAGGACCTCGCCGGCGGCGGCGACGCCGTCGGCGGAGTTGTGGAACTGGGCGCCCACCTGCCGCAACGGGTGATAGGCCTCGGGAGCCAGGATGAGCGCCAGCACACCGGCATACAGGCTCATGTCGCCGTGGACCAGCCGTAGACCGATGCCGACCGCGACCACCGCCACACTCAAGGTGGCCAGCAGTTCCAGCACCGCCCCCGACAGGAACGCCACCCGCAACGCCGACATCGTGCTGCGTCGCTGCGCCCGACCAAGTTCGGCCACCCTCTCCGCCGGACCACGAGCGCGGTTGAGCGCACGCAGAGTCGGTAGTCCGGCGATCAGGTCGAGCAGTTGCGCCGCCAGGCGACTGGTCGCCGCCAGTTTGCGATCGGTCCGTTCCCGGGTCATCAGGCCGATGAGGATCATGAACAGCGGGATCAGCGGCAAAGTGATGAGGATGGCCACAGCCGACGGCCAATCGGTGAACCCGATCACCACCACGACCGTCGGCGTGACCGTCATCGTGACGATCAGTGCGGGAAGGTAACCCGACAGATATGGTCCCAACGCGTCGAGTCCCCGCAACACCAGCGTCGCGGCGTGTTCGCGACGGGCCACCAGGGCACGCACCGAGGTCTGCGTCGGGTCCGTGAGGACGTCGAGCGCCCGGCCGCGCAGCTGGGCGATGACCCGCGCGGCCCCACGGTGGGCGTAACGGTCGTGCAAGTAGGTCAGCATTCCGCGCGCGACGAGAGCCCCGGCCAACACCGCCAGATGCAGTTGTTGGGCACCCAACGATCGCCGGCTCGGGTCGACGATGAGTTCGGAGACGATCGAAGCCGCCATCGCCGCTGTCACGATGGTCATCGCCACACCGGCGAAGGCGAACATCGCCGTGGCGACAACGTAGCCGCGGGCAACCGTGGAGTGCCGCAGCAGTCGCGGATCGACCGGCCCTGACCGTCCCGCGGTGGCCGGCCCGGGATTCGGCGAACCGTCCTCGGTCGTGGCCTCGGCCGTGGCCGTGGTAACCGGGGCGCGGAGGGGTCGGGTCACTGCGAACGCATACGCAATGACGGCAACCCGGTGGGCGCCGGGATCTGCTCCACGGACAGCCGCTTGCGGAAGACCCAGTAGGTCCATGCCTGGTAGGCCATGACAACGGGGGTGATCAGCACCGCGGCCCACGTCATGATGGTCAGCGTGTAGTTGCTCGACGAGGTGTTGGCGATGGTGAGGTTGTAAGCCTCACTCGTGCTCGACGGCAGTACGTTCGGGTAGAGCACGGCGAACAATGTTGCCACCGTGCCGCCGATGGCGACGAAGGTCGCGGCGAAGGCGATGCCCTCTCGGCGGATCTGCGTGGCGACCACCATCACCACCGCGGCAACCGCGCCGATCAGCACCGGTATCCAGGTCCATCCGTTGCCGTAGGCGAACTGCGTCCAGAGCAGGAAGACCGCGGCCACCACGAGCGTCGGGATCGCGAGCCGTGCGGCGTAGGTCATTGCGTCCTGTTTCAGCACACCGGAGGTCTTGAGCGCGAGGAAGACCGCGCCGTGGGTCAAGAAGGCGAGCAGCGTGGTGAGTCCGCCGAGCAGGGCGTACGGGTTGAGCAGGTTGAAGAAGCCTGCGGTGTATTGATATTCGGCGTCGATGGGAATGCCACGGACCACATTCGCGAACGCCACTCCCCAGAGGATCGCCGGAATCCACGAGCCCAGGCCGATACCCACGTCGGCGGCCTTGCGCCACTTCGGATCGTCGATCTTGCCGCGCCATTCGATGGCGCAGACCCGGGTGATCAGCCCGATCAGGATGAGGAACAGCGGGAGATAGAAAGCGCTGAACATCGTTGCGTACCAGCCGCCGAACGCCGCGAACAGCGCGGCGCCGGCGGTGATCACCCATACCTCGTTGCCGTCCCACACCGGTCCGATGGTGTTGAGAATGGTTCGACGCCGAGCATCAGGATCGGCGAGCTCCTCGGTGGGTGACACCGATTCGTCCCCGCCGGTGTGACTGCGGCCGAGGAACGGCATCAGCATGCCGACGCCGAAATCGAAGCCTTCCAACACGAAGTAGCCGACGAACAGAAACGCGATGATCAGGAACCAGAGTTCGGGCAGACCCATCGTCGACCTCCTCAGTACGCGAACGAGAGTTGTTTGGGCTCATCAGTATCCGACGGTTCGTCGGGCGGTACCGCGTCATAGGTGGCCGGACCCTCGATGATGTATCGGCGTTGCAGCATGAACCAGACCACGCCGAGCGCACCGTAGAGCAGGGTGAATCCGATCAGCGTGACCCACACTGTCGCCGCCACATGGTTGGACACACCGTCCTGCACCAGCATGTGGATGCGCAGTGGATCGAGGTCATCTTCCCAGTTCGGCACCACCACCCACGGCTGGCGGCCCATCTCGGTGAAGATCCAGCCGGAACTGTTGGCCAGGAACGGGGTCGGGATCATCCACAGCGCGAACAACCCGAATCTGCGGGATTCCACCACCCGCTTCTTGCGGGTGAGCCACAGCGCGCCCAGCGCGAGCAGGGCCGAGCCGAGCGCCCAGGTGATCATGGCGCGGAAACCCCAGTAGGTGACGAACAGATTCGGCGCGAAGTTCTGGCCCGGCATGCCGAATTGTTCCTGATACTGCACCTGCAACTCGTTGACACCCTGCACGGTGCTGTTGATGTCCCGGTTGGCCAGGAAGGACAGCATGTTCGGGATCTCGATGACCTGGGTGATGTTGTCGCAGTTGTTCTGCCGTCCGATGGCGAGCACCGAGAACGGCGCGCCGGTGGTGGTTTCGCACAGCGACTCCGCCGAGGCCATCTTCATCGGCTGCTGTTTGAACATGATCTCGGCCTGGATGTCGCCGGTGATGAACAGCGCGACACCGGAGACCATCACGACCCACAGTGCGAATCTGGTCACCGGGCGCCAGAGACGACGGGCGTCGTGTTCCAGATCTTCCGGCGTGGCGTCGATCTGGCTCGGCGAGGTGGTGGGCGGCAGATCGGCGGTCTCGCCGGCTTCAGACGCCGCTCGCAGTTTCTTCGCCCGCCACATGTTGCGAGCCATCCACCAGCAACCGATCGCCGCGACAAAAGTGCCTGCGGTCAGGAAGGCGCCGGCGATCACATGGGGGAAGGCGGCCAACGTGGTGTTGTTGGTGAGCACCGCCCAGAAGTCATTCATCGCCGGTCGGTCACGTGAGTCGTCCCAGGCGACACCGACCGGATGCTGCATCCAGGAGTTGGCGGCGATGATGAAGTAGGCGGACGCATTGACCCCGATTGCGGCAAGCCAGATGCAGGCGAGGTGTACCCGACGCGGCAGCCGGCCCCAACCGAAGATCCACAGTCCGATGAACGTGGACTCCAGGAAGAATGCGACCAGACCCTCGAACGCCAGCGGCGCACCGAAGACGTCGGCGACGAACCGGCTGTACTCGCTCCAGTTCATGCCGAACTGGAATTCCTGCACGATGCCGGTGGCGACGCCGAGGGCGAAGTTGATCAGGAACAGCTTGCCGAAGAACTTGGTGGCGCGCAGCCACTGCTCGTTGCCGGTCACATGCCAGACCGTCTGCATCACCGCGATCATCGGCGCCAGGCCGATGGTCAGGGGGACGAGAATGAAGTGATAGACGGTGGTGATCCCGAATTGCCATCGGGAGACATCAAGAGCGTCCATGTCGCCTCAATCAGAGTCGGTGCATCGGGCTGCGATGCACGGGCCGGTCCGGCTGTGCGAACTCCTGACCACCGAACCACACCTACTACTACAAGACGTCGTAGTAGGTGTGTGGCCCACGCTACGCTGCGCAGAACGTCCGGCTCAAGCCCTTCGCAGTCAGATCGCACCCGGATTCAATTGTGGGATGCATCGCGTCGTTCGGCGCGCCAGAGCTCGGTCACCGCCGAAGGACCCCGATGACGACATCATTCTCGATCAACACAAATGGCACGGTCCACCAAATCGACGAAATCGTGGTGGTTCGGTGACACCGGCATGATGTAGCGATTGAGCGAGGTGACCCGCGCGGCCAGCGCGACACTGCTGATCAGCCAGACCGAGTCCGCCGCGATGAGGTCGGCGCGGCCGAGCGCGTCGGTGCGGGTGGTCCACCCTTCGGACGCCGCGGTTTCGAACACCGCTCGTTGAGTGGTGCCCGGCAGGATTCCGGCCTCCGACGGCGGGGTGGTCAGGGTGGTTCCGGTCACGGTGACGACTGTCGAGCGCGGCCCCTCGAGGACCGAGCCCTCACTACTCAGGTAAATCACGTCATCGAACCCGTTCGCAGCCGCGTAGCGTAGCGCAGCCATGTTGGTCGCATAGCTCAAGGTCTTGGCGCCCAACAGCTGCCACGGGGCGCGGTCGGCGAGGTCGGTGGAGAACCCGCGGTCCAGCGTCACCACCGAAACGCCGTCGGACCGGGCCGCGGCGACCCGGTCGGCAACCGGCCCGGCCATCAGGTAGGCCGTCGGTCCAGCGTCCGGGGCATTCTCCCGGCCGCGCGAGTAGACCAGGCGCAGCCATGCCTCGGCATCAGGGTTTGCGCGGGACCACTGCTTCTCGACGACCTCGATGGCACCGCGCCACTGCGCACGGTCGGGCGCGGGCAGCTCCATCATCGCTGCACTGCGCTCGAGCCGGTCGAGGTGCGCGCCCACCTTGCGGGTACGCCCGGAACGGATGAGCAGGGTCTCGAACACCCCGTCCCCGCGCAGCGCGGCGAGGTCGTCGGCGTGCAGGAACGGGACGTCGGGGTCATGCACCGTGCCGTCGAGGGTCACCAGGATCTGCGCAACAGCCATGGCACGAGGCTAGTGTCCCGCGCCGAGGATTCGCGGGATCCCGTAGGCAGTGCGCCTTTCGGGCCGCCAAGATGCGAACGCGTCGACCCGTAGGATGGACGTTGTGGCCGCGTCACCAATTTTGACCAGGTACTCCGACCAGGGCGCCGTGCCCGGTCCCGATTCCGCCGACGACCTGCTCCATGTCGCCTGGCACTATGGAGATCCTCTCGGGGAGCAGCGGGCAGCGCAACGCACCGCGGTGATCGTCGACAGGTCCGATCGGGCCGTCATCGAGATCCCGGGCGCCGATCGTTTGTCCTGGCTGCACACCATCTCCAGCCAGCACGTCGCGTCGCTCGCCGACCGGCACAGCGCCGAGAACCTCTCTCTCGACCTGAACGGGCGTGTCGAGGAGCATTTCGTGCTCACCGACATCGACGGGATCACCTGGATCGACTGCGAGGGCAGCCGGGGCGCCCCGTTCACGGACTTCCTCACCAAGATGGTGTTCTGGGCCAAGGCCGAACCGGCCGCGCGCCCCGACATGGCGGTGTTGACGCTGATCGGTCCCGACATCGTCGGTGGACCCATCGCCGAGCTGCTCGAACTGACGCCCGATGCCGAGGTGTACACCGCCGGCAGCCTCCCCGAACTGCACCACGAGGACGAGCCGATCGGCTTCTGGCGGGTCATGCCCGGCCTCGGTGACGGCGGACGAGTGCCGGTGGTCGACCTCGTGGTGCCCGACCATGCGGTGCCGTCGTGGTGGGCGCAGCTCACCGAACTCGGCGTCCGGATGGCCGGCACCTGGGCTTACGACGCGATGCGCGTCGCGGCGCTGCGACCGCGGCTGGGTGTCGACACCGATGAACGCACCATCCCGCACGAGGTCGACTGGATCGGGGGTCCGGAGGTTCACGGTGCGGTCCACCTCGACAAGGGGTGCTACCGCGGCCAGGAGACGGTCGCTCGGGTACACAACCTCGGCAAGTCGCCGCGACGCCTCGTCCTGCTTCACCTCGACGGCAGTGGCGACGAGCGGCCGGCCACCGGCGACCCGGTGACCGCGGGCGGTCGGACCGTCGGCCGGGTCGGGACGGTGGTGGATCACTTCGAATGGGGCCCGATCGCCCTCGCGCTGGTGAAGCGGTCGGTGGGACCCGACGTCGACCTTCTCGTCAACGGCGAACATCCGGTGTCCGCCCGGATCGATCCCGATTCGGTGCGCTCCGACGACCACGTGCAGGCCGGACGCGCAGCGGTCGAGCGGCTCCGCCGCGGCGGACAGAACTCGTGACCGACGCGCCACCGAGCGGCACCGTGCTGACCGTCTGTGCCGCAGGCCACGATGTGATCCTGGACAACGTCGGCGCCAGCGGAATAGACAAACGCCCGCAAACAGGCCGGATTCAGGTCACCGAACTGGGCCTGGTGACCGACCACGTCGTCGATACCAAGCACCACGGCGGGATCGACCAGGCGCTGTACGCCTACAGCGAACGCGAGGCGCAGCGGTGGGCCGAGGAACTCGACCGCGACCTCCCGCACGGGTGGTTCGGGGAGAACCTTCGCATCGACGGGCTCGAGACCACCGACGCGGTGGTCGGTGATCGGTGGGAGATCGGCGACGACGGCCTGGTGGTGGAGACGACGATCCCGCGCACCCCGTGCCGGACCTTCGCCTCCTGGGCTGGTGAACCGAAGTGGGTGAAGCGATTCATGGCACGTGCCGACACCGGCACCTACCTGCGCATCGTGCGGCCCGGCAGTGTCGCCGCAGGGGACGTCGTGCGGGTGACATACCGACCCTCGCACGGCGTTCTGGTGCGCCACCTACTCGCCGGCACCGAGGCCGATGCCGAGGCTCTGTCGGTGTTGCTCTCCCACGACGGTCTCGCACCCAAGGTGCACCGCGAGGCCTCCCGCAAGCTCGCCCGGACCTGAATTTTTGACGCTCTGCGCAGCACATTCTGCGTCGGCGTCGGCGTGTACGGCAGGGCGATCCGCATTATCGAGACGAGCGCGCTAAACTGGGTCCCACGACAGATTCATTACCTAGAGAACGGGGCCGCCAAGTGTTTGGCCGCCCCGTCATTGTGCGAGGGGGTCCCACATGGGCCGCGGCCGGGCAAAAGCAAAGCAGACGAAGGTTGCTCGTCAGCTGAAGTACTCCACTCCCCACACCGACTTCGACAGCTTGCAGCGCGAGCTGTCCGGGTCGGACGACTCGGCGGATCGCCGGGATCCAGTGGATGAGTGGGCCGATGAGGACGAGTGGCGTAGAGCCTGACTCTCGTTCGACGTCGGCATGACCCTCATGCCTCTGCATCGTTGTCGATGCGCATCACACGAAACCACACCTGATCGGCAGACTCTGGGCATTGTTGCCCGTCTTCGCCCCGGGTGTGGTTTCGTGCTGGGTCTCTGACGTGCGACCGAACCATCGCCGGACCACCTGCGGGCGGTCGGTCACGTCGCGTCCGGATACCACCAACGCCCTGTGCGCGGGACCGGTCGGCCAGGTCGCCATTGCGGCGTCTCGCCGCGTGCCCGAAATCATGTGCCGACAGATGCTGCTGCGTTCGCTGACTGGCGCCATGCGCCACCACAGCGCGTGGACCTGATGTCCCGCGCCGTTCCCGTCACAGAACAGGCGGCGCCTCCGGTCGTTTTCCCGGGCACCCCGCAGGTAGCGCCCCGCCATTCAGCTCAGAACCGGGGATGCTCCCCGGACAGCGCCACACGAGGAAGGTCGGGGTTCTTCGGTTCGGCGGCGCGCTTGATGGAGCCGAGAACCCAGTTGTCCACGTGCCGAGCCGTCAGCACCGCCTGAGCCCGCTCGGTGTCCTCCGGCGCGACCACGGCGACCATGCCAACACCCATGTTGAAGGTGCGTTCCATCTCTTCCCGCGCAACCCGTCCGCGTTGAGCGATGAGCGCGAACACCGGCGCCGGGGTCCAGGTCTCCCGTTCGATCTCCGCGACGAGGCCGGCTGGGATCACCCGGGCCAGATTCTCGGCGAGCCCGCCACCGGTGACATGGGCGAACGTACGGACATCTGCCTCCGCGGCGACGGCCAGACAATCCCGGGCGTAGATCCTGGTCGGTTCCAGGAGTTCCTCGCCGAGCGAGCGGCCGAACTCCTCGACGTGGCCGGCGAGATCCATGTGCCCCCACTCCAGGAGCACCTTGCGGGCCAACGAGTAACCGTTGGAATGCAGGCCCGACGACCCCATCGCGATCACGACGTCTCCAGGCCGCACACGCTCGGGAGAGAGGATCGAATCCGCCTCGACCACACCGACGGCGGTGGCCGACAGGTCGTAGTGGTCCTCGTCCATCAGACCGGGATGCTCGGCCGTCTCGCCACCGAGCAGAGCGCAACCGGCATCGACGCAACCGTCGGCGATCCCGGCGACGATCTGCGCAACGGTCTCCGGTACGACCTTGCCCACGGCCACATAGTCCTGCAAGAACAACGGCTCGGCGCCGCACACGACGAGGTCGTCGACGCACATGGCGACGAGGTCGCGCCCGACGGTGTCGTGTTTGTTCATCGCCTGAGCGATGGCCAGTTTGGTGCCCACACCGTCGCTTGCGGCGGCTAGCACCGGCTCGCGGTAATTGCCCTTCAATGCGAAGAGACCGGAGAACCCGCCGAGACCGCCCATCACCTCCGGGCGAGAGGCCCGCTTGGCGTGCGGGGCAAAGAGTTCGACCGCGCGCTCACCGGCGTCGATGTCGACGCCCGCGGCGGCGTAGGAAAGACCATCACCACGGTCGTTGGCCGTTGCGTCGGCAGCCGAATCCCGATCGGTCATCTAGCTGAGCACCCCTTGTCGAAATCCAGGTGGTCGGATCTCCGGGCGTCGGAGCCTCCGTCGTTGTACGGTCGGCTCGCGCCTGAGGTCACCCACGAGTCCCGACGCCGAATACGCTACCCGACCCTGCGATGGCCGCGGGCAGGGTGTCGGGCCCTGATCCGAACCGGGTCAGGGCCGCATCACCGCGCTGACATTGTCGTTCGGAGCGGTCAATGGGTCGCGGCCGTCGCCGGCCGCGCTGGCCAGCATCTGTTCCAAAACGGCTTTGCCCATCGAGGTCTCCTCGGGCAGTTCGATCGGATAGTCACCGTCGAAACACGCGGCACACAGGTTCTCCGCCGGCTGTTCGGTGGCGGCGATCATCTCGTCGATACCGATGTAGCCGAGCGAGTCGGCGCCGATCGCCTGCCGGACACCTTCGACCATGCCTTCTTCGGACTCCATGCCATTCGCGATGAGCTCTGCGGGCGAAGCGAAGTCGATCCCGTAGAAGCACGGCCAGCGGACCGGGCTCGAGGCGATACGGACGTGGATCTCGGCCGCCCCGGCCTCGCGCAACATCCGGATCAGCGCTCGCTGGGTGTTACCGCGCACGATCGAGTCGTCGACGACGACGAGGCGCTTGCCCCGGATGACTTCCTTCAAAGGGTTGAGTTTGAGGCGGATACCGAGCTGGCGGATCGTCTGCGACGGCTGGATGAACGTACGTCCGACGTAGGCGTTCTTCATCAGCCCCTGTCCGTAGGGAATACCAGATTCCTGGGCGTATCCGACTGCGGCGGGAGTGCCCGACTCCGGGACGGGGATCACCAGATCGCCCTCGGCCGGGAACTCACGGGCGAGCCGCCGACCGATCTCCACCCGGGTGGAGTGCACGGAACGCCCGTGGATGACGCTGTCCGGCCGGGCGAGGTAGACGTACTCGAAGACGCAGCCGCGCGGCGTCGGCTCGGCGAACCGCGAGCTGCGCACCCCATCGGCGTCGATCGCGAGCAGTTCGCCGGGCTCGATGTCGCGCACGTAGGAGGCACCGACGATATCGAGCGCCGCGGTCTCCGACGCGACCACCCAGCCGCGATCGAGGCGTCCCAGACACAGCGGCCGCACGCCGTGCGGATCACGCGCCGCATACAGCGTGTGCTCGTCCATGAAGGTGAGACAGAACGCACCCTTGAGATGCGGCAGCAGTTCCATCGCCGCCTGCTCCACACTGCTGTCGGCGGCACCATGCGCGAGCAAGGCGCCGACCAGGTCGGAGTCCGACGTCGCGGCCGTGCTCATCACGCCCAGCCCGCGGGCGCGGCTCGCCAGGTCGGCGGTGTTGACCAGGTTTCCGTTGTGTCCCAGCGCGACGCCGGTGCCAGCAGCGGTGGTGCGGAAGATCGGTTGCGAGTTCTCCCAGGTCGTGGAGCCGGTGGTGGAATATCGGCAATGCCCGATCGCCACGTGCCCCACCATCGCGCCGAGAGTCTGCTCGTCGAAGACCTGACTGACCAGTCCGAGGTCTTTGAAGACCAGCACCTGAGAGCCGTCACCGACGGCGATTCCGGCGGCCTCCTGACCACGATGTTGCAACGCGTACAGGCCGTAATACGAGAGCTTGGCGACATCCTCACCCGGCGCCCACACCCCGAACACGCCACACTCTTCACGCGGCTCGTTCTCGGGCTCCTCGGAGATCTGAGGCGCACCGCAGGTACGCACCGGCGCGAGCAGGTTCTTGCTGGTGATCGACAAGTCGGTCATTCGAGGTGCGCTCCCTGGGGCTCTACAGATCACGGCGGTACAACACGTTGACGGGGCGAGACGTCGACGGATTGGGAGATACCGCGAGTTTACCGGTCGGTAGTCGGCCCGTGCGAATCAAGCAGCGGTGCGCCGCGGCGGGAAATTCCGCGGTGTGAGGCATCGCACTGCCTCCGGACACTAGACCTGACGGTCGAGCGGGACGATGGGCAACAGGTCCACGATGGCCGGCGCCCGGTGACCCGACGCGCTGAGCCGCCCCGCGCCGACGGCATCGTCGTAGCCGGCGAGCCCGGTCGCCAGCAACAGCCAGGTCCGGGCATCCGTCTCGACCACGTTGGGCGGTGTCCCCCGGGTGTGGCGGGGACCTTCGATGCATTGCACGGCCACAAACGGCGGCACCCGGACCTCGACGGAGTTGCCCGGAGCGAGCTGGGCCAGGGTACGGACGCTGAGGCGCACTGCAGCAGCCAGTTCGCTGCGTGTCGGTTCGGGGGCGGCATCGTCGAGCAACCAGGGCGCCACGGCCAGCACCGCTGCACGCACGGCGACCGGATCGATCGGTTTGCGCGCTGCCACGCCGACCATCATGCACCATTGACCCATGGGCACCGATGTGGCCGAACGCGAGTTCACCGGCGACGACCGGGTGCGGTTCCGCAGGCAGGTCAGCCGCGGAACCGAGGCCATCGCCCGCATGCTCGCCGACGGCCTGTTCACCGATCAGGGCCGTCCGCCCGAGCCGCTGCTCGGCATGGAGGTGGAGCTCAACCTGGTCGATGAGGACATGAACCCGGCGATGGCCAATGCGACGGTGCTCGACGCGATCGCCGATCCCGACTATCAGACCGAGCTCGGCCAGTTCAACATCGAGATCAACGTCTCCCCCCGCCCATTCGTCACCGACGACACGATCTCGCTCGAGCAGGCGCTGCGCACGTCGCTCAACCGCGCCGAGGAGCGCGCGTCGCGCACCGACAACCACCTCGTCATGATCGGCATGCTGCCGACGCTGACGCACGAGCACTTCGCGCATCAGTGGATCTCGGCGAACCCGCGCTACGACCTGCTGAACCGGCAGATCTTCGCAGCCCGCGGTGAGGACATCGAGATCGACATCGCGGGCGTGCCGCTGAGTGAACGGCACGCAGGCGAACGGCTGCGCACCACCACCGACTCGATCCTGCCCGAGGCCGCGTGCACGTCACTGCAATTGCATCTTCGGGTGGCACCGGAGGACTTCGCCGCCTATTGGAACGCCGCACAATCGATCGCCGGTGTGCAGGTGGCGCTGGCGGGCAACGCCCCCTTTCTCGCCGGGACCGCGTTATGGCACGAGAGTCGTATCCCGGTTTTCGAACAGGCCACTGACACCCGCCCGCTGGAGTTGAAGAATCAGGGCGTGCGCCCACGAGTGTGGTTCGGTGAACGATGGATCAACACCATCTTCGATCTGTTCGAGGAGAACACTCGCTACTTCCCCGCCCTGCTGCCGGTGTGCAGCGACGTCGATCCCATCGATGAGATCGACGCCGGCCGCATCCCCGCACTCGACGAACTACGCTTGCACAACGGCACCGTGTACCGCTGGAACCGGCCCGTCTACGACGTCGTCGACGACCGCGCACACCTGCGGGTGGAGAACCGGGTGCTGCCCGCGGGCCCGACCGTCGTCGACACCATGGCCAATGCCGCGTTCTACTACGGACTCGTGCGTGGCCTCGTCGAATCCGACCGGCCACTGTGGTCACAGATGTCGTTCAACGCGGCTGCGGAGAACCTGCAGTCGGGTGCTCGCGGAGGTATGGAGGCACAACTGTATTGGCCGAACGTCGGGTGGGTTCGCCCCGACGAACTGACGCTGCGACGCTTGATCGACGTCGCCGACACCGGTTTACGCGCGTACGGGGTGTCAGGCAAGGCCCGTTCGCGGTACCTGTCGGTGATCGAGGGCCGCGCCATCACCCATCAGACCGGTTCGGCATGGCAACGCAGGGCGGTGCTGGCACGCGAGGATGCCGGCGAGGACAGATCGCAGGCCCTGCGGGGGATGTTGCGCGACTATGTCACCCAGATGCACGAGGGGGAACCGGTGCACACCTGGTCGGTGTAGACGCGAGTGCACGCACAGTTCTACTCGGCGCTCACCTCCCCGCCACGAGCCCCCGACCACTCACCGGCGGAAGGTCCAGCGCGGTCACCAGCCCGGGCGTCGCATCCACAACCGCAGCAACAGAATTGACCAGCCGCATTGCCGTGACGATCATGCCGGACACGTTGTGGTCGCCGTTCTCGCCGTGGTGGGTGAACTCGACCTGCATCTGCGGTTCACCCGAGATCAGGATGCGGTAGCAGCCGGCACCCTGAGCCGGGGTGGGCCAATCCGGACATTGCTCTGGATGGGTGCGCGTGAAATGTTCGACAACCACCCGGTCGACGCCGTTCACCTGTCCGACGACCTCGAAATGCAGTGCCGCCATGGCCCCCTCGGGAATATCGACCGACACCGTGGAGTAGTCGCGGTCGGCTGCGACCCGGTCGAATCGCTCCACGAGCGGTTCGTCGAGTGTCAGGTCGAGGCCGGCGGCGATCTGGCGCACCACGCTGCCCCACCCCATCGCGAGCACCCCTGGGTAGAGCAGCATCGGCGTCTCGTCCATCGACTGGCCGAACCCGAAGATGGTCTTCATGACCACGGGTTGGTAGTAGGTGGAGTAGTCGGCGATCTCCAGGCAGCGCACCTCGTCGATCCGCTGGGACAGGCTCGTCATCGACAGCGGCAGCATGTCGTTGGCGAAACCCGGGTCGATGCCGTTGACGTGCAGACTCGCGTTGCCACTGCGCCCGGCCGCCGCGATCCGATCGATCAGGTCCTGATCGAGGATGCCCTGCGGGAATTGCAGGAGAACCGGTCCGCTGGACACGACATTGATACCGGACTCGATGAAGAAGATGAGGTCGTCGATCGCCTCGAAGATGCGGTCGTCGGTCATCGCGGTGTGCACGATGCAGTCGGGCTTCAGCGCGATGAGCGCATCCCGATCGTTGGTCGCGACGACACCGAGGTCGCGGCCGAGACCGGCCAGCTCACCGGCATCTCGGCCGACCTTGGCCGGATCGGACACCCACACGCCGATCAGTTCCAGGTCCGGCCGGGCGTCGATTCCGGCGATGGCGTGCCTGCCCACGGTTCCGGTCGACCACTCGACCACGCGAAGAGTCATACACTCAAACTAGAACACGTTTCACTTTTCGGTGGCGGGTTCGGCGAAACGGCGGCCCGACGGCGTAGCCACCAGCCGGTGATGGTCGCGACGATGAGCGCCATGCACATACCCGCCACGGCGAAGGAAGTCACCAGAACTACTGTCGATGTGTCCTCGTCGACAAACGGGCCGGGCACGAAGGTCGCCACCAGGCCGACCGACCAGGCAGCCACATTCACCGGTATCCACCCCACCGCGTGCGGCATCACCTCGCGGAGCACCAGGAATTGCGCCGTCGGAATGCTCAGCAGGAGCAGGACCGCGCCCACCCCGAATGCGACCCACCCGGCCGGATTCGACGTGTCGGCGAGCACTCCCGCATCGTTCAGGATCGACGGCAACATCCCCAGCATCCACGCGAACGCCGCCGCAGCTGACGTCACCGCCACCCACTTCAACACCGGCACAGCCACTTCCGTGCCGTACAACGCTTCGGCCTGACCCAACCCGAGCAGGGCACCCTCGCCGGCTCCGAAGATCGCGACAGTCAGCCAGGTCGCCCAGGGCGACCACTCCGCCGCCGCACAGATCGCCATGCCCGCCACCGGAATCAGGAAGCCCACCGATTCCGCAACCGTCACGAAACCGATCCATCGTCCTAAACTGAACCGCATCGATGCCTTCCGTTCATCCGGGCGGCGTAGCGTCTCGCCGATGCACACCGACCCGGTCTTCACGCCTTCCACGCTGCCACCGGTGGAAGTGATCCACGAGGGCCATAGGACCTGCATCAAGTGGCATCGTGCGCGCCGACGTCCCACCGATCCGCCATTCACCGCGCGTCGGATCGTCGAGGGTATGACGGCGGGGGCGAGCGTCGAGATCGATCTGGTGATCCACGGCGAACGCGGTTTCGCCGTCCTGCACGACCTGGAACTCGGGCACACCACCACCGGGCGTGGCCGGGTGACCGCGGCCTCGGTCGCGCAGTTGCGCACCGTGCACCTCCGGGACAACGACGGGGTGCCCGTCGATCAACCGGTCCTGCTGCTGGAAGATCTTCCGGACCTGTTCGCGCATGGTCGGATTCATCCGGCCGCGAGGTTGCAGCTGGACTTCAAACAGGACGCTTCGGCACTCGACGACACCGTGATCGGCCACTTCGCGGACGCGACCGCCGACATGGCACCCAACATGATCCTGTCCTGCGGTGACGCCGAGGCCGTCCGACTCCTGACCGACGCCGTGCCCGGTATCCGGATCGGCTACGACCCTTGTCATCACGGCGCCCTGCGGCGCGTCCTGCGTTCCGAGGATTTCCACGGCTTCGTCCGACGAGCGGTCGCCGCATCACCGCACGCCGAGATGGTCTATCTGGAACGCCGCCTGGTTCTGGAGGCCGACCGGCGTGGCTTCGACATGGTCGGCGCTTTCCACAGCCAAGGGCGCACCGTCGATGCGTACACAATCACCGGGGTCGACGATGACTCGGTGCGGCAAGCGCGGCGCCTGATCGAACTGCGCGTCGATCAGATCACCACCGACGATGCCGAGGGGCTCGTCGCCGCGGTGTGAACGGTAGTGAGCGTGCTCCTCAGCGCGGGCTCCTCAGCGCGCCGCGTTTTTGATGAACTCCTCAACACCCGCAGCAGGTTTGGT
The DNA here is from genome assembly GCF_036233855.1 of Gordonia sp. Z-3. Lineage (NCBI taxonomy): Bacteria > Bacillati > Actinomycetota > Actinomycetes > Mycobacteriales > Gordoniaceae > Gordonia > Gordonia sp. Z-3. Next base: position 267,691 of record NZ_JAZARS010000004.1, on the reverse strand, counting down.
GCCCCCGAAGTAGCCACCACGCACATGTCTGCGCCGCGAGTCGTCGTCGGTCGCGCGGGCAGCGGAGTGCCACAGGTAGCAGTCATGCAGCAGGATGTCGCCGCGCTCGGCGTACACGGCGACCTCGCCGGGCACCTTCTCGAACCGCAATGGCATGTCGAAGGGCGGCGGCCGATCCGTGCGGCCGCCGGCCGGGCGCGCCGTCGCGGGCACCTCGACGCCGTTGACGTTCCGGTAGGGTGCCGGCGTCGCCCACAGGTGCGAGCCGGGGACGACGCGCAGGAAACCGTTGGCAGGGCTGGTCCCGTCGATGTGGATGGTGAACGCCGTCGACGGCCAGACGTCGAGGCTCGGGCCCGCCTGCCAGTCCGAATGCCAGCCGATCCGGGTGTAGCCGGACTCCCGGCCGGGTCGGGCATCCTGGTAGACCACGCCGAACTGTTCATGCGCACGCAGCCAGGCGCGTTCTCCGAGCAGCCGAGCCATTGCGTCGGCGAGTACCGGGTGGGTGACGGCCGCTCGCACCGCCGGCGAGATCTCGCTGACGTACTCGACGTAGTTGGCGAACCGCTGGGCCTTGGCCTCCTCGTCGAGGAACACCGTCGAGCCGTGGCGGATGTCGAGTTCACCGGCGATCACCGCCTGCTGCGCCGCGGTGCATTCACGTTCGACCGCCGCGACATCGGATTCGGTCAGCAGTCCACGCAGCGTCGCGTAGCCGTGCATGTCGTAGAACCACACCAGCGCGCCGAGCTCGTGTGGTCCGAACACGCCCGGCTCGGAGGACATCAGCCGAACAGCTTCGGCAGAGTTCCCTCGTGGGTCGCGCGGAGGTCGGCGAGGGTGACCTCGAACTGGTCCTGCACGGTCACCGAGTCGCTACCCTGGTCCACCACCCCGATCCGCGTCCACGGCATGCCGCGCGCGTCGAGCATCGAGCACAACCGCGACTCCTCGGTGCGCGGCACCGCGACCACGGCGCGGCCGGCGGACTCGGAGAACAGCCATACGAAGGGGTCTGCACCGTCGGGAAGCAGGATGCGGCAACCGGTCTCGCCGGCCAGCGCCGATTCGACGACCGCCTGGAACAGGCCGCCCTCGGACAGGTCGTGGGCCGCCGAGACCAGCCCGTCGCGCGACGCGGCGACCATGATCTCGGCGAGCAGCCGTTCGTGCGCGAGGTCGACCCGCGGCGGCACCCCACCGAGGTGATCGTGAGCAACCTGCGACCAGATGGAGCCGTCGAACTCGTCGCGGGTCTCGCCGAGCAGGATCAAGGTCTCCCCCGGCTCGGTGCCGAACCCGGTCGGCACCCGCCGATGTACGTCGTCGATGATGCCGAGCACGCCGACCACTGGCGTCGGCAGAATCGCGGTCGACCCGGTCTGGTTGTAGAAGCTGACGTTGCCGCCGGTCACCGGGATACCGAGTTCGGCGCAACCGTCGGCGAGGCCGCGCACGGCCTGCTGGAATTGCCACATCACCGCCGGGTCCTCGGGCGATCCGAAGTTGAGGCAGTTGGTGACAGCCTTCGGCGACGCACCCGACACCGCCACGTTGCGGTAGGCCTCGGCCAGCGCGAGCTGCGCACCCCGATACGGATCGAGGTAGGTGTAGCGACCCGATGCGTCGGTGGCCAACGCGATGCCTCGGCCGGATGCCTCGTCGATGCGGACCATGCCGGAGTCGGCGGCCTCGGCGAGCACGGTGTTGCCACGTACGTAGCGGTCGTACTGCTCGGTGATGAACTTACGGCTGCACAGGGCCGGCGAGGCGAGCAGCTCGAGTGCCGTGGCCCGCAGCTCGTCGGACGTCTCGGGCCGTTTCAGTGACGCGGTGGTCGACGAGGTGACGCCGTCCTGCCAGTCCGGCCGGGCGACCGGGCGCTCGTAGACGGGGCCCTCGTGGGCGACGGTGCGCGGTGGGACGTCGACGACGGTCTCGCCGTCCCAAGTGATGACGAGATGATCGCCGTCGGTGACCTCACCGATCACGGTCGCCAGCACATCCCACTTCTTGCACACGGCCAGGAACGCGTCGACATTGTCCGGCGTCACCACCGCGCACATGCGTTCCTGCGACTCGCTGGAGAGCACCTCGGCCGGGGTCATGCCCTCGGCGCGCATCGGCACCTTTTCCAGGTCGATGTGCATGCCGCCGTCTCCGGCGGCGGCGAGCTCCGAGGTGGCGCAGGAGAGCCCGGCGCCGCCGAGATCCTGGATACCGACGACGAGGCCCGCGTGATAGAGCTCGAGGCAGCACTCGATGAGCACCTTCTCGGTGAACGGGTCACCGACCTGCACACTCGGTAGCTTCTTACGGTTCGGCCCGGAGTTCCCGTCGGAGTCGTCGAACGTCTCCGACGCCAGCACCGACACGCCGCCGATGCCGTCCAGACCGGTCCGCGCGCCGAACAGGATGATCTTGTTGCCGGCTCCCGACGCGAAGGCCAGGTGCAGGTCCTCGGTGCGCAGCACACCCGCGCACAGCGCGTTGACCAGAGGATTACCCGCATAGCTGGCGTCGAAGACGGTCTCACCACCGACGTTGGGCAGGCCGAGGGAGTTGCCGTAGCCGCCGACGCCGCGGACCACACCGTCGACGACCCGGCGGGTGTCGGAAGCATCTGCCGGACCGAAGCGCAGCTGATCCATCACCGCGATCGGTCGTGCTCCCATTGCCATGATGTCGCGGACGATGCCGCCGACGCCGGTGGCCGCCCCCTGGTAGGGCTCGACGTAGCTGGGGTGATTGTGCGACTCCACCTTGAAGGTGACCGCCCACCCGTCGCCGATGTCGACAACACCGGCGTTCTCGCCGATGCCGGCGAGCATGCTCGCGCGCATCTCGTCGGTGGTGGTCTCACCGAAGTAGCGCAGATGCACCTTCGACGACTTGTAACTGCAATGCTCCGACCACATGACCGAGTACATCGCGAGTTCCGCGTCGGTCGGACGGCGGCCGAGGATCTCCTTGATCCGGGCGTACTCGTCGTCCTTGAGTCCGAGCTCACGGAAAGGCTGCGGTTGGTCGGGGCTGCCTGCTGCGGCTGAAACGGTATCCACCTGCGCACTCACTCTGACGAGTCTATGTCAGGCTCGGCCGCGGCCGCGTGTGGGAGTGGACAGGCGCCCCGCTACGCTGGGCACCTGACACGGACAGGTCACCACACCGTGGGTGACCTGCACGAGCACGGACTGGGGGACCCGATGGCTGACGTCCGCAAAGCGAGGCAATTGTTCGAACTCGGAGTGCTCTCGCTCGGCATCGCCGTCGAGGGCCAGGAACCGATCAACAATGCCGCCCAGGCCGCCAAGGCGTTCACGCGGGCCAGTGAATGGGACCCGTCGATGGCCGACGCGTGGCTGGGACGACTCGTCTGCGGCGAGGACACCGACGAGGTGTTGCTCGCCCTGTACCGAACCCGCAGCACAATCGGCCACGAGCAACGGCGACTCGGATTGCCGCAGCGAACGCTGGTCGGCCGGTGGACGGTGGGTCACATCACCTATCCGATGACCGATGCCACCGAGGCGGCGGCCGCCTATGCCGGTTCACTGACGCGTGGTCAGGATTTCGCCGGAGCCCAGGACGTCCTCGACGACGTACCCGCAGCCCATCGGACGCCGATCGTGGAGTTCGTGCAGGCGTTTCTGTACCTGTCGGCGAAACGCTGGCCCGACGTACTCACCGCCCTACGACGCTCGGAGCGGTGGAACGACAGCTTCCTGCAAGCGGCCGCTGACAACATGGTCGGCGCGGCGTGCGTGCAGATGGGCATGTTCGGGGAGGGCATCCGAAGGCTGCAGAACGTCGTCGACGGTCCGATTCCGGCCCTCGCCACCGAGGCGATGTACCTCCACGGCCTCGCGCTGCGTGAACAGGGCCATGAGGACAAGGCGCGGGCGATGTTCGAGCAGGCCTACGCCCGGGACCCGAACTCACCGGCCGGGCAGGCGCTGAAGTCGCCGAATTTCCGATTGGTCATCACCTCCCCCGACGCCATCGCCGAGCGGAGCGACCCGTGGGACCCCGACTCGGTGCCCGATCTCGCCGACTCGCTGGTCTCCGACACCGCCGAACGTCCCGAGATGGCGGACATGGTGACCGAGGCCCAACGTGAATTGTCCGACCAGATCGGCCTCGACTCGGTCAAGGAGCAGGTCGCCAAACTCCAGTCGGCCGCCACGCTGGCCAAGGTCCGCGCCGACCGTGGCCTCAACACCGCCGCGCGCAGTCTGCACCTCGCCTTCACCGGTCCGCCCGGTACCGGCAAGACGACCGTGGCCCGGATCGTCGCGAAAATCTACTGCGGCCTCGGGTTCATCAAGACCGACAAGGTGATCGAGGCGACCCGCCGCGACCTCGTCGGCGAACACCTCGGCTCCACGGCGCCCAAGACGTCGGCCGTCATCGATTCGGCCATGGACGGTGTGCTGTTCATCGACGAGGCCTACACCCTCATCCAAGAGGGGCTCTCCGGTGGGGATGCGTTCGGTAAAGAGGCCGTCGACACACTCCTGGCCCGGATGGAGGACGACCGGGACCGTCTGGTTGTGATCATCGCCGGATACGACTCCGAGATCGACCGCCTGTTGTCGTCCAACGACGGCCTCGCGTCCCGGTTCGCCCGTCGCGTGCGGTTCGAGTCCTACACACCCGATGAACTCGCCCGGATCGGCGACTTCATCGCTCGTCGGCGCGATTCACTGCTCACCCACGAATCCGTCATCGAACTCGAACAAGCCTGCACACCTCTGTATCACGATGTGCGGCAGAGCCCCTCGGGGATACGGCGAGCCAGCGACGTGGCCGGCAATGGGCGTTTCATCCGCAACATCGTCGAGGCCGCGGAGGAGGAGCGCGAATACCGGCTCTCGGCGTCCGACGATCTCGCATCGCTGTCCCAGGACGACCTGATGCGCATCGAGGTGGGCGACATCCGCACCGCCCTCCGCAATGTCCTTGCCGGACTCCAGCGCTGACCCTGATCGTTCCTCCGCTGATCGAGTAGCCCGAAGCGCCAGCGGAGAGCGTATCGAGATCCACCACAACAGGTTTCGATACACGCTGCGCTCGCAAGCTCACGCACCGCTACTCAACCAGCATGACCCACTCAACGAGACCACCCGACAGCTGATCGAGTAGCCCGGAGCGCCAGCGGAGGGCGTATCGAGATCCAGTACGGCCCACTACGACGACGCGGTCACCGCGAGAATCGCGTCGCGCAACTCGGGACGACAGATGACCAGGTCGGGCAGGTAGGTGTCGTCCTGGTTGTAGACGAGGGCACTTCCGTCGATGCGGCCACACCACAGCCCCTTGGCCTGCGCGACCGCGACCGGAGCCGCCGAATCCCACTCGTACTGGCCACCGGCGTGCACGTAGGCATCGGCCTCCCCGCGCACCACGGCCATCGCTTTCGCACCCGCGGAGCCCATCGGTAGCAACTCGCCGCCGATCGCCTCGGCCACCGCCTGCGAGAAGGCCGGTGCGCGCGAAGCACTCACCACCACCCGCGGTCGCTCGCCACGCGCAGACGATGCCAAGCCCGTTGTCGCCGCGACCGGTTCGCCACTGTCGACGTAGGTGACATCCAATGCGGGTAGCGCCACAGCACCGGCGATCAGGCCACTCTCGGCCGACCACAACGCCACGTGCACCGCCCAGTCGGTATGCCCGTCAGTACCGTATTCCCGTGTGCCGTCGACAGGGTCGACGATCCACACCCGCTCCGCATGCAGTCGACTCTTGTCGTCGGCCGATTCCTCCGACAACACCTTGTCATCGGGACGTGCGGCCGCCAACCGCTCCAGCAAGAGATCATTCGACCGCCGATCCCCTTCGGCACCGAGTTCCTTTCCGCGCAGATCACTCTCGGCGCGGATCTGCAGGAGCAACTGTCCGGCGGCGGTGGCGAGCTCGCCGGCGAGAACACGATCCTCTGACACGCTGTCTCCTACAGTCCCAGGTTGCGGATGATCGATTCGGCCACCTCGGCGGGCGAGCCATCCGATGGTGTCACGAGGACGTCGGGATCGGCGGGACGTTCGTACGGCGAGTCGATGCCGGTGAATTGGCTGATCTCGCCGCGACGGGCCTTGGCATAGAGCCCCTTGGGATCCCGCTGCTCACAGACCTCGAGCGGGGTGTCGACAAAGATCTCGTAGAACGGCAGGCGCCGCTCGGCGTGGATCTCCCGCGCACGCCGGCGTTCATCGGCGAACGGGCTGATCAGCGACACGATGGAAATTGCGCCCGCATCGGCGAACAACGCGGCCACCTCACTGGTCCGGCGGATGTTCTCACGCCGGTCGTCGTCGGAGAAGCCGAGGTCGGCGTTCAGGCCGTGCCGGAGGTTGTCGCCGTCCATGAGGTAGGCGAATCGACTTTCGGCCACCATCCGCCGCTCTAGTTCCACCGCGAGCGAGGACTTCCCCGACCCCGACAACCCGGTCAGCCAGATGGTCGCCCCCTGGTGGGTGCGCTGCTCGCGGGTGACCTTCGTGGTCTGCCACACGACGTGGCTGTCCTTGCTGACCGGCGCGGTGATCATGCCCGCTCCGACAGTCTTGTTGGTCGCCTCGTCGATCAGGATGAAGCTGCCCGTTTCCCGGTTCTTGCGGTATGCGTCGAACAACAGGGGTTGCTGGGCGTGCACCGAGATGCGTGCGATCTCGTTGAGCTGTAACGTCTTGGCTTCTTCATCTCGGTGCAGGGTGTTGACATCGAGCCGGTAGTTCAGCCCGCTGATCTGCGCGCGCGTGGTACGGGTCCCGCACATCATCACGTACCGGTTGCCCGGCCGCAGTTCGGTGTCGTCGGAGAACCAGCACACCATCGCGTCGATGTCGCGGCCCACGTAGGGACGATTGTTCGGCCGTGCCAGCATGTCACCGCGGACGATGTCGATCTCGTCGGCGAGTTCCATCGACACCGCCATCGACGCGAACGCTTCGTCGACCCGCTCGCCGCCGGGTCCCCAGATGCCGGTGATGGTGGTGCTGAATCCGCTGGGCAGCACCACCACTTCGTCGCCCTGCGAGAAGACACCACCGGCAACGGTTCCCGCGTACGCGCGGTGATCGGCGCCGTCGCTGCGCTGCGGGCGGATCACGTACTGGACCGGCATGCGTGCATCGATCAGGTTGCGATCCGACGCGATGTAGACGTTCTCGAGGTGGTTGAGCAGCGGCCGCCCCTCGTACCAGGGCATGTTGACCGATTGGTCCACCACATTGTCGCCCTGGAGCGCCGACAGCGGGATGAAGGTGAGGTCGGTGACATTCAGTTTTGCCGCGAAAGCGATGAAGTCGTCGCAGATCTCGTCGAACCGCTCCTGCGACCAGTCGACGAGATCCATTTTGTTCACACAGATCGTGAGGTGCGGAATCCCCAGCAGCGATGACAGGAACGCGTGCCGCCGCGTCTGTTCGAGAATGCCTTTGCGGGCGTCGACGAGAATGATCGCGAGATCGGCGGTCGACGCCCCGGTCACCATGTTCCGGGTGTACTGCACGTGCCCGGGTGTGTCGGCGATGATGAACTTCCGCTTGGGCGTGGAGAAATAGCGGTAGGCGACGTCAATGGTGATGCCCTGCTCGCGCTCGGCGCGCAGTCCGTCGGTGAGCAGCGCCAGATTCGCGTACTCGTCGCCGCGTTCGGCGCTGGTGCGTTCGATCGATTCGAGTTGGTCGGTGAAGATCGTCTTCGAATCGAAGAGGAGTCGACCGATCAAGGTCGATTTTCCGTCGTCGACCGAACCCGCAGTCGCCAACCGCAACAGTTCCTTGGGCATCAGAAGTAGCCCTCCTTCTTGCGATCCTCCATGCCGGCTTCCGAGATGCGGTCGTCGGCGCGTGTCGCACCACGCTCGGTGACGCGGGTGATGGCGATCTCGTCGATCACCTTCTCGACGGTGTCGGCGGTGCTGAGCACACAACCGGTGCAGGTGGCGTCGCCGACGGTGCGGAATCGCACGGTCTCGATCTGGGTCTGCTCACCCGGATACGGCTGCAGGAAGCGGGTTTTCGCCAGATACATGCCGTCGCGCGGTATCACCTCGCGCTGGTGGGCGTAGTAGATGGGCGGCAGTTCGATGTTCTCGGCCGCGATGTACTGCCAGATGTCGAGTTCGGTCCAGTTGCTCAGCGGGAACACCCGGATGTGCTCACCCTTGTGATGGCGGCCGTTGTAGAGCTGCCACAATTCGGGTCGTTGAGCCCGCGGGTCCCATGCCCCGAATTCGTCGCGGAAGCTGAACACTCGTTCCTTCGCACGCGCCTTCTCCTCATCGCGCCGCGCACCACCGAACACTGCGTCGAACCGGTTCTCCTGGATGCCGCGCAGCAACGCCGTGGTTTGCAGCCGGTTGCGACTCGCCCCCGGGCCCGTGTCCTCGACGACCCGACCCGCGTCGATGTCGTCTTGTACCGAACTCACCACCAGGCGCACGCCCGTGTCCGCGACCACCCGGTCGCGATACTCCATGACCTCATCGAAGTTGTGGCCCGTGTCGATATGCATCAGCGGGAACGGGACGGGCGCCGGCCAGAACGCCTTCTGCGCGAGGTGAAACATCACCACGGAGTCCTTGCCACCTGAAAAGAGCAACCCTGGGCGTTCGAAGGTCGCCGCCACCTCGCGCATGATGTGCACCGACTCGGCTTCCAGCGCGGCGAGATGGGTCAACTCGTAGCCGTGATGCGCGTGTCCGACTTTCGCATCCGCTGCGCTCGCAACCATTCGCTCTCCTTGACATGTCGAATACTCGACACTAAGCATTGACTATGTGACACAGACGGTAGGTGAGGCGGCCGATGCGCGTCAACAAGTGACGCGCGCTTCGGGCCCGCCACAGGACCGGTCCTCACATTCTCCCCCGACGAACCGCGTCATCCGCATCATCGAACTCCTGGCGAGCCCCCAGCAACCACCCCTGTCCCTTGCCGAGATCGTCCGGCGGACGGGCCTGTCCCGGGCCACCGCCCACGCGATCGTCGGTGAACTGATCGAGCACGGCTGGGTGCTGCGCGACTCGAAGACCGGCGCTTTCACCGTCGGACCGGCGTTCGCGGCGCTGGCGCGTGCGACCGGTTCGGCCGATAACGTCGCGCGATGGGCGAGCACATGTGCCCATGAGTTGAGCGACCGGTTCGATCTGGCCGCGTTCGTCGCACAACGGATCGCGCCCGATCTGATCACGGTGACCGACCACGTCGTCCCGGCGCGATCCCGCGATCGGGAGGAATCTCCGTGGTTTCGGCACGGGCGCCAGGTCCGTCTCCGGCCGCCCATTTGCCGGGAGTTCATCGCCTATGAATCCGCCGAGTCCCAGGCCGCGTGGATCGCGCAAGCCCCGGACTCGATCCGCCCTCGACTGCGGCAGGTACTGCAGACCGTTGCCGAACGCGGGTACTCCATCGAGCGGATGACCGATGACCACGTGGCGATGATCGAGGCACTCGGCACGCTCGACAGCGTTTCGGATCGACTCCGCGCACGGGTGGGCGACCTGCTGACGGAGTTGTCCGCGATCGATTACCTGCCTACCGAGCTCGATGGCGAGGTGGCGGCCGTGACCGTCGGCGCCCCGATCATCGACTCGTCGGGGCTGGTCGTCGCATCGATCGTGGTATGCCCGAACACCACATTGCCGGCCGCAGACTTGCGGACGTTGGCCGAGGCGGTACACGCGGCCGCGAGTTCGATCTCGGCCCGACTGCGGTGACACGCGGCTGACCCGGGCCCCCAGACCGGCCGTACACACGACCACCCGTCTACCAACCAAGCACTTGCTAGGTTAAGCTCGGGACATGAGTGATGCCGTCATCCCGCCCGCACTCGGCCCAGACGATCTGGGTCCGGATTCGTCGCCGGTCGCCTACGAGGTGGGTGGTCCCGAGAGCGCCGTCGCCTACGTGACGCTCAACCGTCCCGAGTACCGCAACGCCCAGAACTCGGTGATGACGTACTCGCTGGACGCCGCGTTCCGCAAGGCGGTCGACGACGCAGCGGTCAAGGTGATCGTGCTACGCGCCAACGGCAAACACTTCTCGGCCGGGCACGACATCGGCACTCCCGAACGTGACTTCGACACCTACTACGACAACGTCGCCACCCTGCACTGGGACCACTCCGACAAGTCCGGCGCCGACCAGCGTCTGGCCCGCGAGATGGAGGTGTACATGGGAATGTGTCGCCGCTGGCGGGAGATCCCCAAGCCGGTCATCGCGCAGGTTCACGGCGCCTGCATCGCGGGTGGGCTCATGCTGGCCTGGATCTGCGACTTCATCGTCGCCTCCGACGACGCCTTCTTCTCCGACCCGGTTGCCCGGATGGGCATACCGGGCGTCGAGTATTTCGCGCACGCCTATGCCCTCGGCACCCGCCGCGCCAAGGAGATCCTGTTCACCGGCGAACGGTTCACCGCAACCCAGGCGGCGGAATGGGGCATGGTCAACCATGTTGTGACCCGCGACGAACTCGTCACGAAGGTCGACACCATCGCAGCGAAGATGACCGCGATGCCGATGCAGGGGCTGTTCCTGTCCAAGAAGGCCGTCAACATCTGCGAGGACCAGATGGGACTGCGCAACTCGATGGACTCGGTCTTCGGGTGGCATCACTACGCCCACGCCGCCAACGCCGAATCCGGCGGCGACTCACTTGGGGGGATGGATGCCAAGTCGATGAAGGCGTCGTCCGGCGCCGGGAGCGGGTCGAATGTGAACGGCAGCGGCAGCTGACATGGACCTCTTCTTCGACGACGACGCCGACCAGTTCCGCGCCGAGGTGCGTAGCTGGCTCACCGACCACGTTCCTGCCCAACCCCTTCCATCCATGGACACCGCTGAGGGGTTCGAGGCGCACCGCGAGTGGGAACGCACCATGGCCGCCGACCGGATGTCGGTGGTGAGCTGGCCCGAGGAGTACGGCGGTCGCGATGTCGGCCTGTTGCACTGGGTGATCTTCGAGGAGGAGTATTACCGTGCCGGCGCGCCCGGCCGGGTCAGTCAGAACGGCATCTTCCTGCTCGCGCCGACGTTGTTCGAACATGCGCACCCGGATCAGCTCGCGCGCATCATGCCTCGGATGGCGCGTGCCGACGACATCTGGGGGCAGGCCTGGAGCGAACCGGAGGCCGGCAGCGACCTCGCGTCACTCCGCTCCACGGCCACCCGCACCGACGGCGGGTGGTTGTTGAACGGTCAGAAAACCTGGAGCTCACGCTCGAGTTTCGCGGACTGGGCCTTCGGCCTGTTCCGCTCGGACAAAGAGGCGCAGCGCCACCGCGGTTTGACCTACTTCATGTTCGACCTACGCAGCCCGGGTGTCACGGTGCGCCCCATCGCGCAGCTCGACGGCGAGCCAGGTTTCGCCGAGTTGTTCCTCGAGGATGTCTTCGTCCCCGACGACCCGGCCGATCCAGGTGGCAGTGGCGTCATCGGCGCCGTCGACAACGGCTGGAAGGTTGCGATGAGTACCGCGGCCAACGAACGCGGGCTGTCGTTGCGTTCTCCGGGGCGATTCCTGGCCACCACCGACAGGCTGGTCGACCTCTGGAAGCACAATCACGACGCGGTGTACGCGACCGCCAACGTCGATGCGCGCGTGGCGGATGCGTGGATCGGGGCGCGCGCGTACGAGTTGTCGACGTATCAGACGGTCAGTCGCCTCGCCGCGGGTGGACAACTCGGCATGGAGTCGTCGATCAACAAGGTCTTCTGGTCGCAGTGGGACATCGTCGCCCACGAGACTGCGCTGGACCTGCAGGGCGTGGATGCCGAGGTCGACGACGCGTGGATGGACGGCTATCTGTTCTCGTTGTCGGGCCCGATCTACGCCGGCACCAACGAGATCCAGCGCAACGTGATCGCGGAACGGCTCCTGGGCCTGCCGCGTGGGGACCGGTGAACCATGGATTTTCTTCTCTCTGATGTGCACGATGACCTCGCGTCGACCGTCGACGCGCTGCTCACCAAGGCCGATATCCCAGCGCGGGCACGGGCGTGGACCCATGGTGATCACCACCCGGTCGCAGAGGTGGTGACCGCCCTGGCCGAGACCGGGATCACCGGACTGCTCATCGACGAGAGCAGTGGCGGGTCATCGGCCGGTGCCACCGAGATGGTGGTCGCGATGGAACAGGTCGGTCGACATGCCCTGCCCGGGCCGATCGTGGAGACCGTCGCCGTACTACCGGTACTCCTGCGCAGCGCCGGCGTATCGGGCTCGCACCTCAGCGCATTGGCCGAGGGCGCACTGGCCACGTGTGCCATCCCACCCATCGCACCGCTGGCCCCCATCGCCGAAACCTCCTATGTGGTGATCGATGGCGTGCTGAGCACCGCCACCACAACCGACCGGGTAGCAACCGTCGATCCCACCCGAATCCTGGCCGAACTCGGCCCCGACGAAGTCCTCGCCGAGAATGTCGATGTTCACGACGCCGCCGACATCGGCACACTGGCCACCGCCGCCCAACTACTGGGGATGGCGAGCGCCATGCTTGCCTCGGCTGCCGACTATGCGCAGGCCCGCAAGCAGTTCGGGCGGGCGATCGGTTCGTTCCAGGCGGTCAAGCACCACCTCGCCGATGTGGCGATCGCGGTCGAGATGGCCCGCCCGCTCGTCTATGCCGCCGCCTTGGGCGTCGACGGTCTGGTGCCCGAAGGCACCGATGTCCGCCGGGATGTGGCAGCGGCGAAGGTCGCTGCCGGTGACGCCGCCTATCTCGCATCGCGACGCGCACTGCAGGTGCTCGGCGCGATCGGGTACACCACCGAGCACGATCTGTCGCTATATCTCACCAAGACGCGGGCCCTGCTGACCGCGTGGGGTACGCCCGCAGATCTGCGCCGACGAGTCCTGGAGTCACTGTGACCGCAACGACCGAATCGACGGCCATCTCCGCCGAGGATCGCGCCGCCCTCGCCGAGGCGATCAGCGAACTCGTCACCCGCCGAGGCGATTCGGCCAGCGCACGGGCCGCCATGCGACACACCCCGCGGATCGACCGCGCACTGTGGGACACCCTATGCGCCGAGATCGGGGTGGCCTCGTTGCCCATCCCGGAGGCCTACGGCGGGGGCGGTGCGTCGTTCACCGAGACCGGTGCGGTGTTGGAGGAGTTGGGTCGCTCGCTGTGCCCGGTCCCGGTGTTGACCTCTGCACTGGCGACCGCCGCCATCCTGCTCGCCGACGACGACGCGACCAATCGTGAACTCCTGCCCGCGTTGGCCGCCGGCGAACAGATCGCGACCCTGTGCTGGGCGGACCCGCGCGGTTGGTCGTCGCCGGGCGTCAACGCCGACGCCGGATTGCTCTCCGGCGCTGCCGAATACGTTATCGACGCAGAATCTGCCGATCTGTTCATCGTGTTGGCGGGCGGACGTGAGACCACGACGCTGCACGCCGTCGGAGCCGACGCCGACGGGGTGCGGATCACGCCACTACCGGTCGTCGACGCGAGTCGCCCGCTCGCCCGGGTCGAATTCGACGAGACACCGGCGACGACGATCCCGTCCGGCCCCGATCTCCCGGTTCGCCTGCGCATCCTGGCGTGGGCGCTACTGGCTGTCGAGCAGGTGGGCGGTGCCGCCGCGGCGCTCGACCTGACAGTCGACTACACCAAGTCGCGCAAGCAGTTCGGTCGCACGATCGGTTCGTTTCAGGCTCTCAAACATCGGATGGCCGACATGTACGCGGCCGTGGAGGCCGCGCGGTCAGTTGCGCGGGCCGCGGTGGCCGCGGCGGTGGCCGGCGCACCCGACGCCGAGGATCTCGCGGCGGCCGCTCACGTGCAGTGTTCGGAGGCGTTCTGTCTCGTCGCCGGCGAGGGCATCCAACTTCACGGCGGTATCGGGATCACCGCCGAGCACGACATCGCGCTGTTCTTCAAACGCGCTCACGGTAGTGCTCAACTGTTCGGGCAACCGCACGAGGTGATCGACGAGTTGAGTCGCCGCCTACTGGCCTGAGCCTGGCGGACCCGCCGCTCTCCACTCCAGGTCGCCCACGACCATCGTCACCGTCGGAAGCACTCCGACAATGATCCGGGGTCGCCGAACCCGCACTTGACTACTTCACTCCGATGCGCTTAGTGTTGCCGCTATCACAAATTGAAACGTTTCAACGAACTGTTGTTTCGAAGACCTCCACGTCGGCGTCCTGCTACCGGGCCGTCGCGATCAGCCGAACAGGAGTGACATGACGCAACGTCAGCGCGTGTGCTTCGTGATGTACCTCAAGCCCGACCGCGTGCAGGACTACCTCGATGCCCACACCACCGTGTGGCCCGAGATGCTCGAAGCCCTACGGGAGGCCGGCTGGCACAACTACTCGCTGTTCCTGCACCCCGGCGACGGCATGATCGTCGGCTACCTCGAAACGGACGACTTCGCCGCGGCCGCTGCCGCCATGGAGGCCACCGACGTCAACACACGGTGGCAGCGGCAGATGTCGGAGTATTTCCTCCCGGCGAGCACCGCCGACCAGACGGCAGGCGCCAACCCCGACACCGTCCGTAGCGAGCTGATCGAGTACTTCCACCTCGACTGATCGGAGCCTTCCCATCCCCGACCCGGCTTGACCTCATCGACCCCACCCTCTCTACTGAGATCGACGCGAGGAAGCACCATGAAAGTAGGAGCGCGCTCCACCACCGGCTGGCGGGCGACCATCTCGGTCGCCATGTCGAACTACATCGAGGCCGGCTCCATCATCGCCATCGCCACCAGCCTGGCGTTCTGGCAGGACGAGTTCGGCATCAGCAACTTCGCCGTCGGCCTGCTCGCCGCCCTGAGCGCGAACGCCTTCGGCGCCGCCATCGGCGCGGCGATCGGCGGGCCGCTGTGCGACCGGTTCGGCCGCAAGAAGATCTACACCTACGATCTGCTGGTCTACATGGCCGGCGTGCTCCTCGCGGCCTTCGCGGTCAACTACTCCATGCTGCTGGCAGCGTTCATCATCACCGGCATTGCAGTCGGGGCCGGAGTTCCGGCCTCATGGACCTATATCGCCGAAGAGGCCCCATCGGTGGAGCGCGCCAAACACGTGGGGACCGCCCAGCTCGCCTGGTCGGTCGGGCCCCTGATCGGTTTCGCGCTCGCGGCCGCGCTGGCGCCGCTCGGACTCCTCGGTTCACGATTGATCTTCCTGCACCTGTTCGTCGTCGCCGCCGTGGTGTGGTGGATTCGTCAGGGACTCGCCGAGTCGAAGATCTGGAAGGACGAGGCGGCGCGCGAGCCACAGGCGATCGAGTCCGCAGTCGGCGCTCGCGGCGTCAAGGGCCTGTTCTCCAAGAAGGTCAACATCACCGCGCTACTGTTGCTCGGCGGCATCTATCTCTTCTGGAACACCGTGGCCGGCCAGGCAGGCATCTTCATGCCGCGGGTGTACGAGACCGCGGGCCTGCACAGCGAGGTCCAGCAGAACCTGCTGCAGGTGCTTGTCTGGGGCTGCACGGTCCTGGCCACCTATTTCGGCTTCATGCGCTACGCCGACCGCGTCTCGCAGCGCGGCTTGTATGTCTTCGGCGCCGCGCTGGGCATCGTCGGCTGGCTGGTGCTGGTCCTGTTCACCGACAGCGGTATCGCGACCATGCTGGTTTTCGCCGTGCTGTGGGGCATCTCGTCGGGCATCGGCGCCCAGGCCTTCTACAGCCTGTGGGCCAGTGAGCTCTTCGCCACGCCGTACCGGGCCAGCGCGCAGGGCATCATGTTCTTCGCCGTCCGTGCCGCGACAGGCCTGCTCAGTTACTTCTTCCCGACGATGCTCGCGGCCACCGGCCTGCCGGCGGTGGGCGCTTTACTCGTCGGCCTGCTGACCGTCGCCCTGGTGATCGGCGCGATCTGGGCGCCCAAGACGCAGGGTAAGACGCTGCAGGAGATCGAGGTCGAACGCTACGGCACGCCACTCTCGCCGGAACTGGGTGGCACCCCCTCGGGCACTGATCTCGCGGCCCCCCGGCCGGTCACGCACACTCCAGCCTGATCGCCGCCTACACCCCCTAATTGAAACGTTCCAACACTTCCGCCGCCGGTGCTTCCTCCCGACGCCGGCGGCGGGGGCTCCACCGAAGGACCCCTCATGACCACCATTGACGAGACGATCCTCGACAACCTCCAAATCGAGCTACCCTCCTGGGCGTTCGGCAACTCCGGCACCCGGTTCAAGGTGTTCGGCACCCCGGGCACCCCGCGCACCGTGCACGAGAAGATCGCCGACGCCGCCAAGGTCAACGAACTGACGGGCCTGGCGCCCTCGGTCGCTCTGCACATCCCGTGGGACACCGTCGACGACTACCGCGCGCTCGGCCGGTACGCCGAGGATCTCGGGGTTGCGCTGGGCACCATCAACTCCAACACCTTTCAGGACGACGACTACAAGTTCGGCAGTCTCACCCACACCGACAAGACGGTCCGGCAGAAGGCCATCGACCACCACCTCGCCTGCATCGACGTGATGGGTCAGACCGGTTCGCGCGATCTGAAGATCTGGCTGGCCGACGGCACCAACTACCCCGGACAGGGCGACATCCGCGGCCGCCAGGACCGTCTCGCCGAGTCACTGGCCACGATCTACCAACACATCGGCGACGACCAGCGACTTGTTCTGGAGTACAAGTTCTTCGAGCCCGCCATGTACGTGACCGATGTGCCCGACTGGGGCACTTCCTACGCGCACGTCAGCGCGCTCGGCGAACGGGCGATGGTCTGCCTCGACACCGGACACCACGCCCCGGGCACCAACATCGAGTTCATCGTCGCCCAGCTGCTCCGCCTCGGGAAGCTCGGCTCGTTCGACTTCAACTCCCGCTTCTACGCCGACGACGACCTCATCGTCGGCGCCGCGGACCCGTTCCAGCTGTTCCGCATCCTGTTCGAGGTGGTGCGCGGCGGCGGCCTGGACACCGGCTCACCGGTGGCGCTGATGCTCGACCAGTGCCACAACGTAGAGGACAAGATCCCCGGCCAGATCCGATCGGTGCTCAACGTGCAGGAGATGACCGCACGTGCGCTGCTCGTGGACACCGACGCCCTGACCGCCGCCCAGGAGGCCGGCGATGTGCTGGGCGCCAACGCCATCATGATGGACGCCTTCTACACCGACGTCCGCCCGATGCTCGCGCAGCGCCGCGAATCCCGCGGCCTACCGGCCGATCCGATGGCCGCCTTCGCCGCCTCCGGGTACGCCGAGCGCATCGCCGACGAGCGCGTGGGGGGCACCCAGTCCTCCTGGGGCGCCTGACCTACCGAACCCATCCCGAGGAGAACCGAACTCATGACCAACCCCACCGTCACCGAACTCATCGCGCGGTCCAACCGCCTCGGCGCCGATCCGAAGAACACCAATTACGCCGGCGGCAACACCTCGGCCAAGGGCACCGACACCGACCCGGTCACCGGCGAGGACGTCGACCTCCTGTGGGTCAAGGGCTCCGGCGGAGATCTGGGCACGCTCACCGACAAAGGGCTGGCTGTGTTGCGGCTAGACCGGATGCGCGCGCTCGTCGACGTCTACCCCGGCCTCGAGCGTGAGGACGAGATGGTCGCCGCCTTCGACTACTGCCTGCACGGCAAGGGCGGCGCCGCCCCGTCCATCGACACCGCCATGCACGGCCTGGTCGACGCCGCACACGTCGACCACCTGCACCCCGATTCCGGCATCGCGATCGCCACCGCCGCCGACGGGGAGGCGTTGACCCGCAAGATCTTCGACGACCGCGTCGTGTGGGTGCCGTGGCGACGACCGGGCTTCCAGCTCGGCCTCGACATCGCCGCGATCAAGCAGGCAAACCCGCAGGCCATCGGATGCATCCTCGGCGGTCACGGCATCACCGCGTGGGGAGACACCTCCGCAGAAGCCGAGGCGAACTCGCTGGAGATCATCGAGTCCGCCGAGCGCTACATCAGCGCCAACGGTCGCCCGCAGCCGTTCGGCTCGCAGCTCGACGGTAACGGCGTATTGCCCGCCGACGAGCGTCGCGTCAAGGCTGCTGCGCTGGCGCCTTTCATCCGTGGCCTCGCCTCAGTGGACCGTCCGCAGGTCGGTCACTTCACCGACGTCGACCCAGTGCTGGAATTCCTGGCGGCCTCCGAACATCCGCGCTTGGCCGAGCTCGGCACCAGCTGCCCGGACCACTTCCTGCGCACCAAGGTCAAGCCGCTGGTGTTGGACCTGCCCGCATCGGCGACGATCGAGGAGAGCAAGCAGCGTCTGGCCGAACTGCACGAGAGCTACCGCGCCGACTACCGCGCCTACTACGATCGGCACGCCACCGCCGACAGCCCCGCGATGCGCGGTGCCGACCCGGCGATCGTGCTCATCCCGGGCGTCGGCATGTTCAGCTTCGGCAAGGACAAGCAGACCGCACGCGTGGCCGGTGAGTTCTACCTCAACGCGATCAACGTGATGCGCGGGGCCGAAGCCGTCTCCACCTACGCACCCATCGACGAATCGGAGAAGTTCCGCATCGAGTACTGGGCACTCGAGGAGGCCAAACTCGCCCGCATGCCCAAGCCCAAACCCCTGGCCACCCGCATCGCGCTGGTGACCGGTGCGGCATCGGGTATCGGCAAGGCAATCGCTGCGCGTCTCGCCGCCGAAGGTGCCTGCGTCGTCATCGCCGACCTCGACGCCGCGAAGGCCCAGGCCGCGGCCGAGGAAATCGGGTCGACAGACGTGGCGATCGGTGTAGCCGCCGACGTCACCGACGAAGCTGCCGTGCAGGAGGCGATTGATGCCACGGTGCTCGCCTTCGGTGGCATCGACCTCGTGGTCAACAATGCCGGGCTGTCGTTGTCGAAATCGTTGCTCGACACCACCGCCGCCGACTGGGATCTCCAACACAGCGTGATGGCGCGCGGTTCGTTCCTGGTGAGCAAGGCCGCTGCCCGCGCTTTGATCGACCAGAAACTCGGCGGCGACATCCTCTACATCTCGTCGAAGAACTCGGTTTTCGCCGGCCCCAACAACATCGCCTACTCGGCCACCAAGGCCGACCAGGCCCACCAGGTGCGGCTGCTCGCGGCCGAGCTCGGCGAGCACGGCGTCAAGGTCAACGGCATCAATCCCGATGGTGTGGTGCGTGGTTCGGGGATCTTCGCCGGCGGGTGGGGCGCCCAGCGCGCCGCGGTGTACGGCGTCGAGGAGAAGGACTTGGGCAAGTTCTATGCGCAGCGCACCCTGCTCAAGCGCGAGGTGCTACCGGAGAACATCGCCAACGCCGCGTTCGCGCTGTGCACCTCGGACTTCTCGCACACCACCGGTCTGCACGTGCCGGTGGACGCGGGCGTCGCGGCCGCATTCCTGCGATGAGGCGCTCTGACCGGTCGGCCCAGGTCGCCGCGATCGACCTGGGCGCGACCAGCGGACGTGTCATGCTCGCCGACATCTCGCCGGGCCGGCTCGAACTCGAGCAGGTCGCCCGGTTCGGCAACGACCCGGTCCACCTCTTCGACGGCCGACGGACGGCACTGCACTGGGATGTGCCCGGCCTGTTCCGCGAGGCCTGCGCCGGACTGGCCGAAGCCGGCCGCCGATCCGACGACCTCGTCGGGATCGGAATCGACTCCTGGGCCGTCGACTACGCACTACTGCGCGACGGACGCATGCTGGGGCTGCCGCATCACTATCGTGACGACCGGACCGCCGCCGGTGTGAAGGCGGTGCACGCAGAACTCGACCCGGCGGATCTGTATGTGCGTAACGGGCTGCAGTTCTTGCCATTCACCACCGTGTATCAGTTGGCCGCCGAGAAGCGCGATGGCCTGCTCGACCACGCCGACAGCGCGCTGCTCATCCCCGACCTGCTCGCCTACTGGCTCACCGGACGCCGCGGCACCGAACGCACGAACGCCTCGACCACCGGGCTGCTCGGTATCAACGGCCAGTGGGATACCGCGATGATGGAGCGCCTGAATCTGCCGGTCGGGCTGTTTCCCGAGATCGTGGAAACCGGATCCGATCTGGGATCGCTGCTTCCCGAGGTCACCGACCGGTTGGGGCTGGCCGACGCGCCACACGTGACCGCGGTCGCCTCACACGACACCGCCTCCGCAGTTGCGGCGATCCCCATGGACCCATCGTCGGCGGCCTATATCTCGTGCGGCACCTGGGGTCTCGTGGGTGTGGAACTCGAGTCACCAAACGTCTCGCGTGCCGGATGGAAGGCCAACTTCACCAACGAGGTCGGCGCCGACGGCCGGATTCGCTATCTGCACAACGTGATGGGCCTGTGGCTGCTCAGTGAGACGGTGCGGCACTATCAGCGCGACGGCTACCGGGCAGATCTGTCCGAACTGCTCGCCCAGGCCGCCGATGTCACACCGGCGTTCGACGTCTTCGACACCGACGACGCGCGATTCCTACCGCCCGGCGACATGCCCGGGCGTATCCGGGATTGGTACGCCGAACGCGGCATGCGGCCGCCGATGACGTTTCCGGAGATGGTGCGGGCCATCATCGAAAGCCTCGCCGCGGCGTTCGCCGAGACCGTGCAGCGGGCCGCCACACTGTCCGGGAAAACGGTGCAGACAGTACATCTCGTCGGAGGCGGATCGCAGAACCGGTTGTTGTGTCAGCTGACCGCCGACCGTCTGGGTCTACCCGTGCTGGCCGGGCCGGTCGAGGCGACCGCGCTGGGCAACGTGTTGATCACCGCGCGCGCCCATGACCTCATCGACGGTGACCTGGAGGCGATGCGCCACATCGTCGCCGACCGCTTCCCGCCGCAACACTACGTTCCCCGCCGCACGCACGTGCCCCCGCGCCGCGACGCGGTCGGGGCAGGAAAGGCATGATCATGAAACGTCGAGTTCCCAAGGTGGCAGATCTCGCGCCGTTGATGCAGTTCAAGAAGCCGCAGTTCGACGCCAAGAAGCGGCGTCTGGACGCCGCGCTGACCATCGACGATCTGCGCACGATCGCCAAACGCCGCACCCCGAAGGCCGCGTTCGACTACACCGACGGCTCAGCCGAAGCCGAACTGTCCATCGCCCGGGCCCGCCAAGCGTTCGCCGACATCGAATTCCACCCGGCGATCCTGCGTGACGTGTCCAAGGTCGACACCTCGTGCACCATCCTGGGCGGACGTTCGGAACTACCCTTCGGAATCGCACCGACCGGCTTCACCCGCATGATGCAGACCGAAGGCGAATACGCCGGCGCCCGCGCCGCCGGCCACGCCGGCATCCCCTTCTCACTGTCGACGATGGGCACCGCCTCCATCGAGGACGTCAAAAACGCGAACCCGTCGGGCCGCAACTGGTTCCAGCTGTACATGTGGAAAGACCGCGAACGCTCGATGGCACTGGTCGAACGCGCCGCCAACGCCGGCTACGACACCCTGCTGGTCACCGTCGACGTACCGGTCGCCGGTGCCCGCCTGCGCGACAAACGCAACGGCATGTCCATCCCACCGGCATTGACCGCGAAAACCGTACTCAACGCCCTGCCCCGGCCACAGTGGTGGATCGACTTCCTCACCACCGAACCCCTCGCGTTCGCCTCGCTGGACCGCTGGTCGGGCACCGTCGCCGAACTGCTCGACACCATGTTCGACCCCACCGTCACCTTCGACGATCTGGCCTGGATCACACGCCAGTGGCCAGGCAAACTGGTCGTCAAGGGCATCCAGACCATCGACGACGCCAAAGCCGTCACCGACCTCGGCGTCGACGGCATCGTGCTGTCCAACCACGGTGGACGCCAACTCGACCGCGCACCCATCCCGTTCCACCTGTTGCCCGAGGCGGCCCGCGAGGTCGGCAACGACACCGAGATCATCCTCGACACCGGCATCACCTCCGGCGCCGACATCGTCGCCTCCATCGCCCTGGGTGCCCGCTTCACCCTCATCGGCCGCGCCTACCTCTACGGCCTGATGGCGGGCGGCGAAGCCGGCGTGAACCGAACGATCGAGATCCTCGCCGAGCAGATCACCCGCACCATGCGCCTACTCGGAGTCGCCTCGCTCGACGAACTGACACCGGCGCACGTCACCCAACTCCAACGGTTGGCGCCACGCGATCGTCACGTGCAGTCCCAGCCACCTGCCATGTAGCACTCGGCCGCGAGCCGAGCGTCGGCCCAACACCGGTCGCGCAGCGACGAACGGAGTGAGGGGCGTATCGAGACCCCCGCCGGCGCCTCGATACGCCCCTACACCGCCGCGTCGACCTTCCGCCGCTCCGCGAACTGATCGCTCAGCCCGACGACCAAAGCGATCAACACCAGCCCGGCCGCGGTCATCAGGCCGAAGCGGAACGCGTGCGCCCAATCTCCATGCGTGGCCACCACCTGGCCAAAGAACACCGCGCCGACCAGTGCGATGCCGGCCGCCGAACCGATACGCTGCCCGGTCTGCAGCACGCCGCCGGCGATACCGGCCTTGGTCACCGGGATCTCGTCGAGACTCAAGGTCAGGTTGGGTGAGATCACCAGTCCGGACCCGACACCGGCAACCAGCAGCGGGAACGCCGCAGCGTAGCCGACGTTGTGACCCGGCACGAGGTAGGCGGCCAGCACCGTGGTGAGCATGCCGACGAACACGAGCGCAAGTCCGACGATCACCAGTGGCCTGCCAGTCTTCTCGACCAGCTCACCGCCGACACGCGCCGACACCGCGGAGCCGAGCGCAAACGGAGTCACCGCCAGGCCGGCCATCAGGGCCGAATATCCCAGCCCCTGTTGGACATACAGCGTATAGATGAAGAACACCGTGGTGAAACCGGCGAAGTACACCAGGGCGATCATGCATCCCAGACTGTACGAGCGAATGGTGAACAACGACAGATCGACAAGCTGTTGACGCCCTTGTCGACCCTGATGTCGTTCCCACATCACGAAAGCCGCGATGGACACCGCGGCGATGATCAGCAGCAGCCATTTCGCATCTCCGGTCCACTGCTGGGCCTGCACCATCGGCAGCATCAGACTGAGCACACCCACGCCGAGAAGAACCACGCCGACCGGGTCGAACGACGACAACCGCAGGGCCTGTTTGGTTTCGGCCGGCCGAGCCGGGATCAGTCGAAGTGCCGCAACGAATGCGACCACGCCGATCGGGACGTTGACGAAGAACACCCACCGCCAGCCGTGCTCGGCGCCGCCGAGTTGGATGAGGACACCGCCCAACAGTGGCCCGACCGCGGTGGAGATGCCGATCGTGGCCGCGAACATGCCGAAGGCACGGCCACGTTCGGCTCCGCGGAACAACAACTGGATCAGTCCGGACACCTGTGGGGACAGGATGCCGCCGGCCACGCCTTGGACCAACCGGGCGATCACCAGCGTCATCGGTCCCTGTGCGAGCCCACACGCCGCCGATGCGACGACGAACAGTGTGAGCCCCACGAGGAAGGTCGTCTTGCGGCCGCGCGCATCGCCTACCCGGCCGGCGGGGACAAGTACCAACCCGAACGCGAGCGCGTACCCGGAGACGATCCACGACAGGTCGGCCGACGATGCGCCGATCCCCTGTTCGATCGAGGGCAGAGCGACGTTGACGATCGATACGTCGAGGAGTGTCATGAAGCCGACGACCAGACAGACGGCGAGTGCCTTCCAGCGTCGGGGGTCCGGCTGGTACTGGTCGGAGAACGGGTCGCCGGGTGTGGCCATGTCTGTAGTCAACCATCGCCGACCGTGTCGGGTCGGTTCCCCGAGGCCCATCTGGTGAGATGAACTCATGGGTGTGAGCATGCGCGACGTCGCCACCGCGGCGTCGGTGTCGGTCGGCACGGTCTCCAACGTGCTCAATTCCCCCGACAAGGTGTCCCCGTCGACGGTTGCGCGGGTCCAGGCAGCAATCGACAGTCTCGGTTTCGTGCGCAACGACGCCGCCCGCCAACTCCGCGCCGGACGGTCGCGATGTGTGGGGCTGGTGGTGCTCGACGTCGGCAACCCGTTCTTCACCGACATCGCGCGCGCGGCCGAACGCGAGGCCGGTGACCACGACCTGACGGTGCTGTTGGGTACCTCGGATGAGGATGCGTCCCGCGAGTCCGCCTACGTCGACACCTTCGATGAGCAGCGGGTGTTCGGCCTGATGGTCTCGCCGGTGGGGGACGATCTCGGACGACTCGACGCGTTACGTCGCCGTGGAACGCCGGTGGTGTTGGTCGACCGTGACGCGACCGGTTCCCCATTCGACTCGGTCGCCGTCGACGACATAGCAGGTGGGCGGATGGCGGTGGACCATCTGTGCGGGCTCGGCCGTCGCCGGATTGCCTATGTGGGCGGCCCGTTGACCCTGCGGCAGGTGGCCGACCGCCGCCGCGGGGCCGAGGCCGCGATCGCGGCGGTGCCCGGGGCGAGCTTGGAGGTCATCGAGACACCGACCCTGAGCGTGCTCGCGGGACGCGGCGTCGGCGACGAACTGCAGCGCCGGCGCCCGGCCGAACGACCCGACGCGGTGTTCTGCGCGAACGACCTCGTCGCCATGGGTGTGCTGCAGTCGTTCACGATGATGGGCGGCTCGGTGCGGGTACCCGAGGACATCTCGCTGATCGGGTACGACGACATCGACTTCGCCCGTTCGGCGGTCGTGCCGCTGTCGTCGATCCGACAGCCAACCGCACGGATCGGCGCCACGGCCGTGGAGTTGCTCCTCGCGGCGGCCTCGGATTCACCACATCGCCACACCCCGTCGAATCCCGTGTTCCAGCCCCAACTGGTCGCCCGGGCATCGACACTCGGTGCAGGGCACCAGTGAGGGTGCGAGTCACCGAAAGCGGCGTAACAGGTTCTCCAGCGGCCCGGACAGCAGCAGGAGCAGTAGCGGCCACACATCAGCGTCCGGCACGACGATGGCGATGATCAACGCGACCATCAGCAACAGCAACGTACCCACCCCGGACCGGTGGGCCAGCCAATCCTCGGTGTCCTCCCCGGCGATCAGCAGTTCCCGATGTCGCCGACCCCACGCCGTCATCGCCACCAGCGACATGATGGAGACCGCCAGCACGCCGATGTACGCGGCGTTGGCACGATCGACATGACGGTTGTCCATCATCGCAGTCACGAATGGCAAGATCACGATGGTCAGCAGCCACACGAAGTGAAGCTCGAACAGCACCTTGTCGTAGGCCCGGAAGTTCTCCATCATCCGGTGGTGGTTGCGCCAGAGCACCCAGATCACGATGAAGCTGACGGCGAAACTGACGATGTCAGATAGGTGATCGGACAGAACCGTGCCGACCGAGGTCTCGTCTGCGATCTCGTCGGGGATGTCGGCGAGCGGAAGCACCAGCAGTGTCAACGCGATCGCCACCACCGCGTCGGAGAAGGCGATCAGCCGCCGGAACCCCTCCTCGGTGCGCCGGGACTGGTATTCGGACATGGGCGCAACCATACGGTGAGTCCTGCGGGTCCGCCTCCGAAAATTCCGGTCAGGGCGCGAACGCCGCCGCGACCGCGTCGTCGGTGAGCCCGTAGTCGGCAAGGCTGTACCGGTGCTGCGGTTTGCGATCCCCCGACCGACTCTCGTCGTCGAGGGCGACCATCGCCGCTCGGGCGTCGTCGGTGAAGTCGGCGCCGAGCGCTGCATAGACCCGCTCGACGGTGCCGAAGGGATCGGCACGAAGATCGGCGAAGTCGACGTCGACGAACTGTGCCGGATCGTACTTGCGTCGCGCGGCCTCGAACTCACGGAGCCCACGCGACCACAACTCCAACTGCGTGCGACCGATCGTGTCGCCGACAAAAGTGTTCGACCATCCCGGTGTCGCGTTCTCCGCGAGACTGCACATCGACGCGATGATGGTCTCGGGTGGGCGATGGGTCTGGATGACCAACGCATCGGGGTAGGCCGCCATCAGCGCATCGAGGGCGAACATGTGACTGGGATTCTTGAGCACCCAGCGCTTGTCCGGGTCGTTGAGACCGATCATCTGCAGGTTGCGACGGTGTCGCGCATAGGCCGGGCTCCAATCCTGCTCGGCCAGCCACCGCGAGTAGGTCGGCAGGTAGGCCAACGACTCATAGGAGATCGACATGACGTTCTGGCGCAACAGCTGCCAGCATTCCTCGACCTCGGCCGCGCTCATGTAGTGCAAGCCCATGAACTCGGGGTTGTCGACGTGATGCTGTTCGAGTCCGGCGTCGATCTGTTGGTAGATCGGGTTCGACGCCCAACTGTCCCGGGGCGGACGCGGCTGCGGGAACTCCGCCAGCCACATCTGTAAACCCTGGTGCGCGGGGTCTGCGGTCAGCAGGCGGTGCAGCGCGGTGGTTCCGGTGCGCGGCAGCCCGGTGACGAAGATCGGACGGGTCAGGGAAACCTCCGCATACGCGGGATTGTTCTTCCACGACGACTCCGACAGCAGGCGTGCGATGAGCGCGCCTTTGAGGAAGAAGCGGAACATCTTGCTGCCTATCTCCGTGAGATCGGCATCGCGTGCATACGATTCCAGCAAGACTTCCAGGGCCGGCAGGTAGTCCTGATCGCCGAAGTCGTCGAGACCTGTTGCCCGGGTGGCCGCTTCGTGCAGATCGTCGACAGTTCCGACGTCGCGCCGAGGTGCGACACTAGTCATGGTATTCCCCGCAGTTCACGTCGAGGGTGTGTCCGGTGATGGCGCTGGCCATCGGTGAGGCAAGAAACACCGCGGCCTCGGCGATCTCGTCGGGCTCGGGCAACCGTTTCAGGTCAGACTTGCTCGCGGTCTGCTCGTAAACCTGCTCGGGCGTGATGTCGTACTTCTTCGCGATCTCGCCGAAGTACCACTTCAGCTGGTCGTCCCAGATGTATCCCGGCGCCACGGTGTTGATGCGAATACCCTTGTCGCCCAGCTCGGTCGCCAGCGTCTGCGACATCGCCAGCAGGGCCG
The DNA here is from genome assembly GCF_036233855.1 of Gordonia sp. Z-3. Lineage (NCBI taxonomy): Bacteria > Bacillati > Actinomycetota > Actinomycetes > Mycobacteriales > Gordoniaceae > Gordonia > Gordonia sp. Z-3. The sequence goes on along the minus strand of NZ_JAZARS010000004.1, from coordinate 240,854 downwards.
ACTTCGCCAACTTGTAGCTGCCGTATCGGGGTTCGGAATGGCGGATCACCATCGAGTTGATGTTGACGATGGCGCCGTCGACGTCGGCCAGCCGGTCGGTGAACGCCTTGATGACCCGCAGCGTGCCCAGCACGGTCAACTCCAGGCTCGCGGTGATGTGGTCGAAGTCGGTACGCGCGAGCGGCTTCATCGACGGCAGCGCGAACGCGTTGTTCACCAGCACATCCGCGCGGCCGAACTCGTCGATCGTCGATGACACCAGGGCGTCGACCGCGTCGTCGTCGGAGATGTCGGTCGGCACCACGAAGGACCGCCCGCCCCTGCCGAGCGCATCGATCTCGGCGGCAACCTCTTTGAGCCGGGACTCGGTGCGTGCGGCGAGCACCACATGTGCGCCCGCCGCCGCAGCGCGCAGGCAGATCGACCGACCCAGACCAGGTCCGACCCCGGACACGACGACGACCTTGTCGGCGAGCAATCCGCTACCGCTCACAGCAGCATCCTCTCCGCGAACGCGCGCTGACGCGCCGCAATACGCTCGGCCCAGCCGGCCGCGTCGACCGTGTTGTGGGACAGGTAGGGCAGATGCTGCGCCACATCGCCGATGTCGATCACCTGAGCTCTCGGGCCGTCGTCGGTCGTGATCGGCTGATCGGTCCGCTGCCACCGGAACTGCATGATGCCGCTGGTGCGGCCGGTGGTCTCGATCCAGTTCGCGATGCCGGGGTTACGGCGCGACACCACCATCCGGATCATGCCGTCGGGGTCCACCTGTGCCTGTGCCGAGTTGAGGCTGGTCTGGTGGTTGACGTAGTCCAGCGAGATGTACCACATGCTGCCCAGCTGGAAGCCTTGATATGGGGCCGACGATTTCGGAACGGTGATGACCATTGCCTCGTTGTCGGCGAGTCGGAAGTGCCCGACCGACGAATATTGGGTCGCCAATCCGCCTGGCGTAAGCCGTGGCGTGGTGAAGGTGTTGACCGGTTCGTCGAGGTAAAACCACTTGGGGAAGTTGAACCAGGTGTTGATCCGCGATGTGAGCATCTTGCCTGCGGTGGCGTAACGTCTCGTCACCCGCGCGAGGTCGGGTTCGGTCGGTGCCGTGCCCGCGGTGTCGAGTCGTTCGATCCAGATGGCGCCCTTGTGCTGCGTCCAGTCGCTGTACACCTCTCGAACCGACAGCATCGAGGCGCCGTCGGCGAGTACGAAGTAGTCCGGCCGCTCGCCCTCGATGGGCGGGCCGAAGGTGATCTCGAAGTCGCCATTGGCGTCGATCGGGATGCGCCGGTCGTCGAAGGCGTCGTCGCCGCCGGGGACCGACGACGGCGTGTAGTCCCCGGTTAGCACCTGAAAGCTGAGATCCGCTGTGCTGCCACGATGTCCGCGGACGACGTAGGTACCACCGTCTTCCAGGTCGGCGTGATAGTAGAGGGTGTCCGGGTTGTCGAGCCCCATCTTGGTGGTCGGGCCCGTCGACGTGATGAAGTTCGGGTGGCTCTTCTGTCGCGACCGGACGAGCTGCACGATGGCTGCGATGCTGCCGGCGAGGTAGTCGTACCCTTCGGCAAGGTCTTGTTCGCTGTTCACGAAGTCCGCCGACGCTATCATTTGCTCGGCCTCGGCGATGGCGTCGGTGAGCGGCGCGGTGACGCCGACCGGCGGGGTAATCGAATGGGACACAACTTCCGATTGATCGGTCACTCGTACCCCAACCCGATGATCGAGTAGGCGACGAACGGAGTGAGGAGCCGTATCGAGATCATAGCCAGGTATCGCCTCCGGTCCAGGTGAGGAAGTTCTCCAATTCTGCTTGCGCCGGTGTCACGCGCGGGTGTTCGGTCGACAGGTAGCCGCCGCGATAGAACAGCAACGGCTTGTCCTGCAACACTTCACCGAGGGTCAGCGCGCGACCGATGACAATGTGATGGTCGCCGCCGTCGGTCACCCGTTCCACGTCGCATTCCACCCAGGTCAGTGAGTGGCGTATCACCGGCAGCCCGGCCGGCGACGGGTCCCAGGTGACATGGCGGAACTTGTCGTCGCCAGGTGCTCCGAAGGCCGCGCTCACGTCCTGCTGCCGGTTGGACAGCACGTTGACACAGAACTTTCCGTTCTCCTCGATGACCTTCCAGCTCCGCGACGTCTTCATGGGGCAGAACAGCACCAACGGCGGGTCGAGCGACAACGCGGCGAACGACTGACAGGCGAAGCCCACCGGGCCACCGTCTGCGTCGGTCGTGGTGATCACGGTGACACCGGTACAGAACTGACCCATCGCGGTGCGGAACTGGCGACTGTCGAAGTCGGCCGAACCGTACGGGGTACGGGTCGTATCGGTGCTGGTCATCTCACTTGAACCCGACTGTGAAGTCGTGACCCCAGAGACTGACCGCGGTGCTCTCCCGGGCGATCCATTCGTTGTCGTCGACTGTTCTTCCCTCGCAACCAAATTCGATGTCGAACCCACCGGGCGTCTTCATATAGAAGGACAGCATCAGATCGTTGACATGGCGACCCAGAGTCGCCGACATCTTCACCTTCTTGCGCAACGCGCGATCCAGGCAGAGGCCGACGTCGTCGGAGTTCTCCACCTCCACCATCAGGTGCACGATGCCGGTGCTGTTGGGGATCGGCAGGAATGCCAACGAATGATGACGCGGGTTACAGCCCAGGAATCGCAGCCATGGCGACTCCTCCCCCTCCTCGCGTCCGACGGCCTGCGGCGGCAGGCGCATCGAGTCACGCAGTGCGAAGCCGAGCACGTCGTGATAGAAGGCCAGCGCAGCCTTGTCGTCGTCGCAGGTCAGCACGACATGCCCCAACCCCTGCTCGCCGGTGACGAACTTGTGGCCATACGGGCTCACCACCCGCCGATGTTCCAGTGCGACACCGTGGAACACCTCCAGGGTGTTGCCGGCGGGATCGTCGAACACGATCATCTCGACCACCCGACGGTCCGCGAGCTCCTCACCTTTGGCCTCGCGGAACACCACCCCGGCCGTCGACAAGCGATCTCGAACATCTTGCAGCGCTGCGGCGTTCGCACACTCCCAGCCGGACACATCGAGACGGTCGTGTTCACCCGGAACGATCACCAGCCGCGCTGGGAAGTCGTCCATCCGCAGGTAGAGCCCACCCTCGGTGAGCCCCTTGCCCTCCACCATGCCGAGCACTTTCAGGCCGTATTCGCGCCAGGCATCGACGTCAGTCGCCTCGATCCGCATGTATCCCAGGGATCGGATCGGACTGTCACTCATCTGTTGACTCCTCTAGATTGTCACGCACCAGCGGGACGTGTTCCTCCACCTCACGAGGAGTCACACCATCGTGTCGCCGATGGGAATCCCGAACTCGCCGTTGCCGAATGCCACGTACGCCCGCTCCGGATCGTTGGCGGCATGTACCCGGCCGGCGTGCGCGTCGCGCCAGAATCGCTGGATGGGGGTGCCGTTCTCCAACGCGTGCGCCCCGGAGTTCTCGAAGAGGCGGTCGATTGCCGAGATCGCCCGGCCCGAGGCCCGCACCTGATCCCGGCGCGCAGCCAACCGCAATTCCATCGGGATCTCTTCACCGGCAAGGATCAGATCGTACTCCGCTTGCAGGTTGCCCGACAATTGCCGCCATGCGGCGTCGATGTCGCTGGCCGCCTCAGCGATCCGCACCTTGGCGAACGGATCCTCCTTGGCCTTCTCACCGGCGTAGGCGGCACGCACCCGCTTTCCCTGATGTTCGACGTGGGCGTGGTAGGCGCCGTAGGCCATGCCGACGATGGGAGTGGCGATGGTGCTCGGATGAATTGTGCCCCAGGGCATCTTGTAGACCGGTGCGGTGTTCTGCTCGAGTCCGGGGCTCTGCCCCATGCTCATGGTCCGCATGCTGAGCATCCGGTGACGCGGCACGAACACATCCTTGACCTCGATGGTGTTCGATCCGGTGCCCCGCAAGCCCACCACGTTCCACACGTCCTTGATCGTGTAGTCGCTGCGCGGGATCAGGAAGCTGACGAAGTCGACCGGCTTGCCGTTCTTGATGACCGGGCCACCCACGAACACCCAATCGGCGGTCTCACAGCCCGACGACCACGCCCACGAGCCGTTGACCTTGTACCCACCATCGACCACTTCGCCCATCCCCATCGGCGCGTACGACGACGAGATACGGACGTTGGTGTCGGCACCCCACACATCTTCCTGCGCCTGCTGGTCGAACAGGGCCAGATGCCAGTTGTGGATGCCGATGATCCCGGAGACCCAGCCCGTGGAACCGCATGCGGACGCGATCCGACGCACCGCCTCGTAGAAAGTCACCGGGTCGACCTGATGGCCACCCCACTGCTCTGGCTGCATCAGCTTGAAGAAGCCGGCACCCTCGAGGCTCGACACCGTCTCGTCCGGGATACGCCGCAGATCCTCGGTCTGCTGCGCGCGCTGCTCGATCTCGGGGAGGAGAGCATTGATCTTCTCCAGGACCTGTTCGGCCGCTTCGCTACGTTGATGTGCTGGCATCTCGCCCGCTCCTACTCGTTGCTCGACGACCTCGGCGGCCGCCCCTGGTTCCCATCTGTTGATGAGATTAGAACACGTTCTCATTTCTGTCGAGCACTGGGACTTTAGGCCCATTTCCTGGTCCGATCATCACCACATGCAGCGATCGACTCGTCATTTTTGTAACATGTTCTAGTATTGGGTTCGTACCGATTCGAGCGGAACGAGCGAATCACACGCCAGAACAGGAGTAACGGATGTCAGCGACCCCCGAGGCGACCGCAGGCGTCACCGCCCACGGCGACGACGTCGCCGTTCGCGAGATCGACACCGGCACGCCCCCTACCCGGTTCGCGCGCGGCTGGCACTGCCTCGGCCTCATCGACGACTTCACCGACGGCAAGCCGCACTCCGTGCACATCTTCGGCACCAAGTTGGTCGTGTGGGCCGATTCGAAGGGCGAGATCAACGTCCTCGACGCCTACTGCCGACACATGGGCGGCGACCTCTCGCAGGGCAGTGTCAAGGACGACAACGTGGCATGCCCGTTCCACGGCTGGTTGTGGAAGGGCAACGGACGCTGCGCGGGCGTTCCGTACGCCAAGCGCAATCCGAAGCTCGCCAAGACACGCGCGTGGCCGACGATGACCCGCAACGGTCAGGTGTTCGTCTACAACGATCCCGAGGGCAACCCGCCGCCCGAGGAGTGCATCATTCCCGAACTCGACGAGGTCGGCTCCGACGAGTGGACTCCGTGGACGTGGAATCGCATCGTCATCGAGGGTTCCAACTGCCGCGAGATCATCGACAACGTCGTCGACATGGCGCACTTCTACTATGTGCACTTCGCTCTACCCGACTACTTCAAGAACGTGTTCGAGGGCGAGGTCGCCGCGCAGTACATGAACTCGCACGGACGACCCGACGTCACACTCGGCACCAACTACGGCGACAGCCGGCTGGAGTCCATCGCGGCGTATTACGGGCCGTCGTACATGCTCAACCCGATGGTGCAGTACTACGGCGGCTTCGCGATCGAGACGATCCTGACCAACTGCCACTACCCCATCGACGAGAACTCCTTCGTACTGATGTACGGCGTGATGGCCAAGGTCCCCGAAGGTCTGACCGCCGAGCAGGCTGCCAAGATGGCGTCGAAGATCACTGCGGGCGTCGAGGTCGGATTCCTGCAGGACGTCGAAATCTGGAAGAACAAGACTCGCATCGACAATCCGCTCCTCGTCGAGGAGGACGGACCTGTGTATCAGCTGCGCCGCTGGTACGAGCAGTTCTACGTCGACAAGGCCGATGTCGACGAGGAGATGACGCAGCGCTTCGAATACGAGATCGACACGTCGAAGGCTCTGGAGAGCTGGGGCGTGGAGATCCAGGAGAACCTGCGGCGCCAGGAGGAAGAGGCTGCCGAAGAGTCCGGGGCGCCGGCGGCCGAGCCCACGCAGAAGGCGCAGGTGTGAGGCGATGACACGGGCAGCCGCGCGCCAGGTGGCGTCGGGAGGTCGTGGCTGGGCCAAGGCCCCCGACTTCGACGACGATCCCGAGCGCCTGGCTGCCGTGCACGCCGCCACCGAACGCGATCGCGCACACTATCTACGTGGCGGGATGCGCGAAATCGAGTGCCGGTCGTGTCATGCGTGCGTGCTGGTCAAGAAGACCAGCACGTTCCACACCAGCGTGCAGTGGACCGTCGATGCCCGCGAGCGCTGCAACGAACTCGAGCGCGCCGACGACGGGCGCAAGGCCTTGTTGCCGGGCGCGATGATGCCGACGTGCCCGCGGCTGTCGGCCAGTATCGACCACGGCGTGGCCGAGGGCATCATCCCGCCCGAGTCGCCGGAGAGCGACCCCGACGGGTACTGGTGAGTCCACGCCGCCCGTCTCCGCGCGCTCTGCGATCTCGGGCGCCCAGCGTGATCCCCGCCCTCGGGAAAGCGCCCCACAGATGCGCCCCCGCCAGAGCCGCCGCGAACATTATGTCGACGGAAGGGCTCACCCGGGCGTTTCTATGGGGCGCTTTTCGGGACCCGCGACCACAGTTGGGACGGCACCGAGCACATGTGGTCACAAATTTCTTCACCACTCTCAATCGAAACTTGAGACAAGCGCAGCACCGTCCGTCACTCTGATGTCATGCACAACATCCGACGCCGCCTTGTCGCTGCGCTGTGCGCGGCCGGCATCGTGGTGGGCGTCGGCTTCGGAGTAGGCACTCCGGCGATGGCCGACACCGGCTCATCGGGCTCCTCCGGCTCCGTCGAGATCTACCTCCCCATCCCGACACCGGCAGGTATGCAGGCGCTCTCTGCTGCCATGACCCAGGTCGGGCGACCCTACAAATGGGGTGGGACGGGCCCGTGGTCATGGGATTGTTCCGGTCTGATGCAGTGGGCGTTCTCCACCGCCGGCATCCGACTACCGCGAACCAGTCAGGAGCAGGCGCGGGTCGGCCATGCGATCCCATTGTCAGCGCTGGCCCCGGGCGACATCATCATCTTCTATCGCGACGCCAGCCACGTCGGCATCTACGCCGGCTTCGGTCAGGTGTTCAACGCCTATGGGCCCAACGGGGCACCGATCGGGTTCACCCCGCTGAATCACTGGTCGTACATCAAGACGATCCGTCGGCTGGGGTGAGGGCGGCCGCCACCACCAGTCCGATGAGCGCTATCGCGACGATCAGGATGCCGAGCAGGCCGTAACCCACGTCCACCAACGGTGACTCCACCCGAATCGCATCCTGCACCTGCTGGTCGAACAGATGCCCCCCGGGATCGGCCAGTGCCGGGATCGTCACCGCCAACGTCGCGACGGCACCGAGCCCGACGACCGCCACCGCCGGCCACCGCAGTCGCGGGCGCCACCACGCAAGGAGTGACACGACCGTGATGATCGCCCCGAACGTCACCGTCCACAGCCCGGGACGCAGGGTGTGCTCCTCGAGAAATGCGACATCCTCGGCGGTGGCGCCGGGCACCCGAACCCGGCCGAGTCCGGTGATCGACGGCTGCACTCCTTCGTCGGAGATCCCCCATGGGACGAGACTGAAGCCGATCAACAGCAACCCACCGAGTGCAGCGATCGGCCAGGTGAATCGACGGATCGTGGCTCGTGCCCGGTCGACTCCGTCGCTCATTCCTCCAGGGTGCCATGCGGCCAGAACGGATCGCGGCCGGTCAGACCGGCCAGTCGGTCGATGAGACGGGCGTCGTCGGGGACATCGACGACGGGCCCGAACATTCCTTCCCGCTCGCTCTGCGGGCCCGGCGGATGGTGGAAGTCGAACACGACCTGAAGGATTTCCTCGGGCAACGCGTAGTCGATGCCGATGGCGCGTGCCACATCCCAGCCGTGCAGCACCAGCTCCGACAGGGCAATGGTGCCCATGACCTCGGCCGGGGCGTCGACACCGCCGGCCTGTGTCATGCCGTCCCAGGCCCCGGGAGTGTTCCATGCGTCGGCGAGATCCCGCACGTGACGACGCAGCGCATCGGGCCAGTCCGATGCCAGTTCGCTGCGCGCCGGGTCCGGCGGTGTCGATGTCAGCGGCCCGAAGTCCTTTCTTGCGGCCGCGGCGAACGCCTGCGACAACCCGTCGACGTGGCCCAGCAACGCGGCCAGGTCCATCTCGGAGCAGGGACTCGGGCGGCGCAGCATCGCATCGGTGATCGGGTCCGTCATCGCGATCATCTCGTCGGCAGCCGCCGAGATCTGCCGGGCGTGGGTGGTGTCGTTGGGCATGTCGGTACTCCTCACGTCGGTTCCACTCATCGGTGTCGACCGATCGGCGGGCCATTTTTCATCGGTCTGCCGGTTCGCAGCGTGCCTGCGATGACTTTCGGTCACGCTTGAGGTCAGCAGTGGTGTTCTATCCCGAATCCTCGAAAGGATGCATGATGAGCGACTACTCGGCACCGATCGGCGCACCGATCTGGTTCGATCTGATGAGCAGTGACCCCGACAAGGCCGCCGAGTTCTACGGCGCGATCTTCGGGTGGGAAGCGGAGGCGGCCAATCCCGACTTCGCCGGCTATCGCAACTTCCTCAAGAACGGCAAACGGGTCGCCGGATGTGGACCTGTGATGGACCCGTCCGGTCCGTCCGACATCTGGTCGGTGTACTTGCACAGCGCCGATCCGGCCGCCACCGTCGCGGCCGTGGAGAAGGCGGGCGGTTCGATGATGGTGCCGCCGATGGATGTCGGCGACATGGGCACCATGATGGTCGCCACCGACAGCGCGGGTGCGGTGATCGGCTGGTGGAAGCCCAACACCCATCCCGGCTTCCTGGAATGGGGCACCCACGGGACACCGTACTGGTTCGAGTGCCAGAGCAAGGACTACAAGAAATCCATCGAGTTCTACACCGACGTCATCGGCGCGAGGATCGAAGAGGTCGGCACCGGCGGCGACCCGGACGCGGTGGGCCCTGACTTCTACGGACAGGTGTTCGTCGGCGAGAGCTCCTACTCCGGGATCATGGACGCCGCCAAGCTGTTCCCTGCCGAGGTGCCATCGTTCTGGCAGGTCTACATCACCGTCGACGACGTGGCCGCGACGGTGAAGCAGGTCGAGTCGCTCGGCGGTGGGGTGATGATGGCCGGCGAGGAAACCCCCTACGGCACTCTTGCAGCAGTGACCGACCCGTTCGGGGCGGTGTTCTGTCTGGGGCATCCGCCCGCCGGCTGGGAGGGGTAGGCGGCCGCGGCCGCCCAGGAGGGCGCGGACGACGCGGGTCGGCTCGGAGAACGCGGGTCGTCGACGGTCCGCGCGGACCGAGTCGACCTGCGCCATCCCACACGACCCGCGTGAACCTGCCCGGTCACGCCGTCCAACGAACGCGGCAGGCCGTAGCCCTCAGACCCCCGCGTTCGCGTCCTGCTTCTTCTTCAGCTCCAACGCGATGTCGATCAGCTGGTCCTCCTGCCCACCAACGAGCTTGCGGTTGCCGGCCTCGAGCAGGATCTCGGCGGCCGAGACGTTGTAGCGTTCGGCGTGCCCCTCGGCGTGCTTGAGGAAGCTCGAGTAGCAGCCGGCGTAGCCCATCATCATCGCCGAGCGATCCACCAGGCATTCCGACGGCATCGCCGGTCGCACCACATCCTGGGCGGCGTCAGCGATCTTCATGAAATCCACGCCGGTGGTGATACCCAACTTGTCGCACACCCCGACGAATGCCTCGGTCGGCGTGTTACCGGCGCCGGCGCCGAAGCGGCGGATCGAGCCGTCGATCTGCTGCGCACCGGCACGAATGGCGTTGATGGAGTTGGCCACCGCAATGTCGAGGTTCTCGTGCCCGTGGAAGCCGATCTGCGCATCATCACCGAGTTCGGCTCGTAGCGCCTGCACCCGGTAGGTGACGTCCTCGAGCACCAGTGCGCCTGCGGAGTCGACCACGTACACGCACTGGCAGCCGGCGTCGGCCATGATGCGGGCTTGTTCGGCCAGCTTCTCGGGCGGCTGCGAATGGCTCATCATCAAGAATCCGACGGTCTCCAACCCGAGATCGCGGGCAAGCCCGAAGTGCTGAATCGACACGTCGGCCTCGGTGCAGTGGGTGGCGATGCGGCAGATCTGTCCACCGTTGTCCTGCGCAGCCCGGATGTCGTCCTTGGTGCCGAGTCCGGGCAGCATCAGGAACGCGATCTTGGCCTGCTTCGCTGTCTCCGCGGCGGTCTTGATCAGTTGCTGCTCCGGGGTTTTGGAGAAGCCATAGTTGAACGAGGATCCACCGAGTCCGTCGCCGTGAGTCACCTCGATCACCGGCACACCCGACGCGTCGAGCGCGCCGACGATGTCACGCACCTCCTGCTCGGTGAACTGGTGACGCTTGTGGTGGCTGCCGTCGCGCAACGACGAGTCGGTGATCCGGATGTCGAGGGTGCCGGAGTACTTGCGGGCGTTGGCCATCAGATCTGTGGTGGCAGTGCTCATGCCGATGCTCCCAACTTGGTCTTCGCGATCTCCTCGCCGACCTTGGTGGCGGCGGCGGTCATGATGTCGAGGTTGCCCGAGTACGGCGGCAGGAAATCGCCGGCGCCTTCGACCTCGACGAAGATCGAAACCCGGGCGTGGCCGCCGTTGATGGCCGAGGGCGGATCGAACTGCGGGTCCTGCAGCAGCCGATAGCCCGGCACATACGACTGGATCTCCCTCTCTCGCTTGTGGATCGACTCGGCAATCGCGTCGGTGTCGGCGTCCTCCGGGATCGCGCAGAAGATGGTGTCGCGCATGATCATCGGCGGGTCGGCCGGATTGAGGATGATGATCGCCTTGCCACGCACGGCACCACCGATGGTCTCGATCCCCTTCGACGTGGTCTTGGTGAACTCGTCGATGTTGGCGCGCGTACCCGGTCCGGCCGAGACCGATGCGACCGAGGCGACGATCTCCGCATAAGGCACCGGCACCACCGACGACACCGCATGCACCATCGGAATCGTCGCCTGCCCTCCACAGGTGATCATGTTGGTGTTCGGCGCGTCGAGGTGTTCACGCAGATTGGCCGGCGGAACCACCGCGGGCCCGACCGCAGCGGGAGTGAGGTCGACGGCGGTGATCCCGGCTGCCTCGTACTTCGATGCATACTCACGATGCACGTAGGCCGAGGTGGCCTCGAAGATCAGATCGGGTTTGTCCGACGACCCGAGCAGCTCGTCGGCACCGCCACTCATGGTGATCAGTCCGTGGTCGGCGGCTCGCTTCATGCCCTCCGAGTCGGCGTCGATACCGACCATCCACCGGGGCTCGATGACCTCAGATCGTTGCAGCTTGTACATCAGGTCGGTGCCGATGTTGCCCGACCCGATGATTGCTGCGGTCAGCTTGGCTGGCACGTGCGCCTCCTGTTTCTTGACATGTCGAAAGTCGTTGATGGTCAGGTGAAGTCGAGGGTGACCGACCCGAGGCCGGCGAACTCGGCCACGAAATGGTCGCCCGAGCTGATGTCGATGGCACGGGTGGCGGTACCGGGCAGAATCACATCTCCCTTGCGCAGCCGCACCCCGAAGCTCTCCACCTTGCGCGCCAACCACGACACGGCGTTGAGCGGGTGGCCGAGCACCGCCGACGAATTGCCCTTCGCCACGATCTCCCCATTTCGGTGCAACACCGCATCGATATCCCCGGTATCGACCTCGCTGATCGGGACGCGCTGCTCCCCCAGAATCCAGCCACACGACGACGCGTTGTCGGCGATCGTGTCGCACAGCGTGATCTTCCAATCGGCGATCCGCGAGTCGATCAGTTCGATCGACGGCACCACCCACTCGACCGCATCGATGACGTCGTCGTTGGTACATCCCGCACCGGGCAGATCCTTGCCGAGGATGAACCCGACCTCGACCTCCACCCGCGGAAAGCACAGCTTCCCGGCATCGATCGGGGTCTTCTCGAAGTACTGCATCTCATCGAGCAAATGCCCGTAGTCCGGCTCGTCGACGTTCATCATCTTCTGCATGGCCTCCGACGCGAGGCCCACCTTGTGCCCGGCGACCTTCGCGCCGGCGTCCAGGCGTTTGCGGATGTTGATCAGCTGGATCTCGTACGCGTCGACGACGTCGAGGCCCACGTGGGAGTCCGTAGGACGATCGATCGCCACCGCCGACTGCTCCGCGTTCCACAGATCGGCCGCGATCTGCTCCCGAACTGCCTGGTCGACCGCCACTTCGTCTCCTTCTGGGTAGAGTGAACGTGTTCTAGTTTAGAACACGTTGCAGATTTTCGACACGCCCCTGGTTCACGCGTGTGAACCGCCGTCGACGCGCACCTCGGTGCCGGTGACGAAGGCCGCATCCTCGCTCGCCAGCATGGCGACGACACCTGCCACCGTCTCCGGCGGCGCAAACCCACCGCCGAACAGCAACGGCGTGGGAAACAACGAGAAGTCGGCGTCCTCGGGCAGGCCCGGTCCCAGGCTCTGTCCGCTGGCCCCCGTACCGTCGGTCATCCCCGATGAGATCGAGCCCGGCTGGACGGCGTTGAAGCGGATGCCGGCCTTCCCATACTCGGAGGCCAACGCGTGTGTCATCGCCTGGATGCCACCCTTGCTGGCCGCATAGGCAGCCATGTAAGGGTGGGCGAACGCCGCCGACGTGGAGCTGAAGTTCACGACCGCCGGTGAGCGACCCTGCCCCAGCGCCGGGATGGCCTCGCGGATCATCAGGAACGTACCGGTCAGATTGATGCGGATGACCGACTCGAAGTCCTCGAGCGCCAGCTCGTGGGTGTGCGCCGACCGCAGTATTCCCGCGGCGTTGATCAAGACGTCGAGGCCACCCAGACTTTCGATCGCGGCGGCGACCCCGGCACGTACGGATGCCTCATCGGCAACGTTGATCACCACCGTCGTCAGCTTCGACGAGGCCCCTACCTTGCTCTTGGTGTCGGCAAGTCCGGCCTCGCTGATGTCGGCGGCGACAACGTCGGCACCCTCATCGAGCAGCCGGAGCACGGTCGCCTGACCGATCCCCGATCCGGCACCAGTGATCAAAACGCGTCGTCCTGTGTATCGCTGCATGGCAGTCTCCTCGCTGCACTCGCCGACCTCACATCGTCGGCGTCTGGGCTCGCTACGTTCAGCGATACCACCAGACTGTGTGCCCGGGGTAGGAAATCGCACCCACTGAGTGGGAAGGCGGAAATCCTCGTCCGCTGAACGGGAGACCGCAGCCCCAGGTCGCCCCACCTCCGACGACCATCGACCTCGACAGGTCAGTACGTCCGGAGAGTTGGAGGTCTCGATGCTGGGTCACACGACACAAGGTCAATCACCCTCGCAAGTAGAGGAATTCAGGACGATCGAGGCCGCGGGTGCACCAACGCGGTTTGCCCGGGGCTGGCACTGCCTCGGGCTGCTCGACACGTTTCGCGACGGTCAACCGCATGAGGTGAAGGCCTTCGGCACCACCCTGGTGGTCTTCGCGGCGCAGGAGACCGGGAAGATCCACATACTCGACGCGTACTGCCGGCACATGGGCGGCAATCTCGCTCGCGGCACGGTCAAGGGCAATTCGATCGCCTGCCCCTTCCATGACTGGCGGTGGGGCGGAAACGGCCGCTGCACCGACATCCCTTACGCCAAAAGGGTTCCGCCGGTGGCCAAGACACGCGCGTGGCCAGCACTGGAACGCAATGGTCAGCTGTTCGTATGGCACGATCCGCAGGGCAGCAAGCCCACCGACGATGTGACGATCCCGGTCATCGAGGGCTTCGGCAGTCCGGAGTGGACCGATTGGACGTGGAACTCGATCCTGGTCGAGGGGTCGCATTGCCGTGAGATCGTCGACAACGTGGTGGACATGGCGCACTTCTTCTATGTGCACTACGCGTTTCCCCGCTACTTCAAGAATGTGTTCGAGGGGCACACCGCGACTCAGTACATGCGGTCCACCCCACGTCACGACATCGAGGTCGGTACCAACTACGACGACCCGAACTCCACTCTGCGATCCGATGCGTCCTACTTCGGGCCGTCCTACATGATCGACTGGCTGTGGAGTGAAGCCCAGGGCATGACCATCGAGACCGTGCTGATCAACTGTCACTACCCGGTCACATCGAACTCCTTTGTGCTGCAGTACGGAGCGATGGTCAAGAAGCCCGAAGGCATGTCCGACGAGATGGCCGCCGGTATGGCCGCACAATTCGCCCAGGGTGTCGAGATGGGCTTCGAACAGGACATCGAGATCTGGAAAAACAAGGCGCCCATCGACAATCCGCTGCTCTCTGAAGAGGACGGGCCGGTCTATCAGCTGCGTCGGTGGTATGAGCAGTTCTATGTCGATGTCGAGGACATCACCGACGACATGACCAACCGCTTCGAGTTCGAGATCGACACCGATCGCGCCGTGCAGAGCTGGGAGGCCGAGGTCGCCGAGAACATCGCCGCCGGGACGACTCTGCAAGCGCACAGCTGACCGGCCGAACAGCGCGCATCACCGATCGAATCGACAAGGAAACAACATGAATGAAGCACTGGAGAACATCACCGCACTGGCCGAGGAGATCCGCGGCCAAGCCGACGAGGCCGAACGTCTCGGCCAACTGCCCGACGAGACCGCCAAAAAGCTCAAGGCGGCGGGGCCCATCCGCCTACTGCAGCCCAAACGCTACGGCGGCTACGAAGCCCACCCCCGCGAGTTCGCCGAGACCGTGATGGCCGCGGCAGCCCTCGATGGTGCGACCGGCTGGGTCTGCGGCATTGTCGGCGTCCACCCGTGGCAGCTCGCATTTGCCGATCAGCGCGTCCAGGAAGAGGTCTGGGGTAGCGACAACGACACCTGGATGGCATCGCCATACGCACCCACCGGCGTCGCCGTGCCGGTCGACGGCGGCTACATCTTCAACGGCCGCTGGCAGTTCAGCTCGGGCACCGACCATTGCGATTGGATCTTCCTCGGCGCGATGCTCGGCACCGCCGCGGGCGATATCGCCGAACCGCCGACGATGCTGCACATGATCCTGCCCCGCAGCGACTATCAGATCGTCGACGACTCGTGGAACGTCGTGGGTCTCAAGGGCACCGGCTCCAAGGACATCATCGTCAAGGACGCCTTTGTCCCGAACTACCGGGTGATGAACGGCGATCACGTCATCGACGGCACCGCGCAGCGCGAGTACGGCGTCACCGAGACGCTCTACAAGATGCCGTGGTCCAACATGTTCCCCCTGGGTATCTCGTCGGCAGTGATCGGGATCGCCGAGGGTGCGCTCGCGGCCCACCTGGACTATCAGCGTGACCGTGTGGGCGCGCAGGGCACGGCGATCAAGGACGACCCGTACGTACTGTTCGCCGTGGGAGAGGCGGCCGCCGACATCAACGCGGCTCGCCAGGAGTTGCTGGCCACCGTGGACTCGATGTGGGACATCGTCGACGCCGGAAAGGAAGTGTCCTTCGAACAGCGGGCCGCGGGACGTCGAACCCAGGTTCGTGCGGCCTGGCGCGCGGTGATGGCGGTCGATCAGATCTTCGCACGATCCGGCGGCAACGCGTTGCGAATGGACAAGCCGCTCCAGCGGTTCTGGCGCGACGCCCACGCCGGCCTGAATCACGCGATCCATGTGCCCAGCACCGTCTATCACGCCTCGGCGCTCACATCGCTGGGCCTCGAGCCGCCTGAAGCACTGCAGAAGATGATCTGAGCCGCCACATCTGACCATCGGCCATCGGCCATCGGCCATCGGCCATCGGCCATCGGCCATCGGCCATCGACACATCAAGGAGTTCGACATGACAGAGATCAAGGGTCTGGGGTACCTCAAGATCCAGACAAACGACATCGCCCGCTGGCGCACCTTCGCCTTCGACGTGCTGGGCTTCGCCGAGGGCAGTGGACCCGACGAGAACGCGTTGTATCTGCGGATGGACGAACGCGCCGCCCGCATCGTCATCGTCGGGGGCGAGACAGACGAAGTCGTCGACATCGGCTGGGAGGTGCGCGACGCCGCGGCACTCACCCGGGTGCAGGCGACCCTGGAGCGCGCGGGAATCGCGGTGAAACCGCTCTCGATCGAGGAGGCGGAGGCACGTCGGGTCGAGGAAGTCATCTCGTTCACCGACCCCACCGGAGCCACCGTAGAGATCTTCCACGGTCCGGTCCTGGACCACAGCCCACTCGTCACGCCGTTCGGCGCGGGATTCGTGACTGGTGCCCAGGGACTCGGCCACGTCGTCCTGCCCACCACCGACCCCGCCGCCGCGCTCGATTTCTACACCGAGGTGCTCGGCTTTCTGCCCCGCGGCGCGATGCGGTTGCCTGCTCCGCCGGAGTACGGTCCGATGCGCATCCGCTTCCTGGGCATCAACGAGCGTCATCACAGCCTCGCCCTGTGCCCCGCCCCGCACGGCGGCGCACCCGGACTCATCCATGTGATGGTCGAGGTGGACTCCCTCGACGCCGTCGGACAGGCTCTGGACCGCGTCGTCAAGGACGGCTTTTCGGTGTCGTCGACCCTCGGCCGCCACACCAACGACAAGATGGTGTCCTTCTACGTCCGAGCGCCCGGCGGCTGGGACATCGAGTTCGGCACCGATGGCATGAAGGTCGACGAAACCCATTACACGGCCGAGGAGATCACCGCGGACAGCTATTGGGGCCACGACTGGTCGGCCAGCGAACCGCTCGCCGCGATGTAACGCCGCACCAATGAAATCGGGAGCGTCTCGCCCTTCGGGTGGGACGCTCCCGTTGTCAGCGGCAAACAGACTTGATGTGATTGCCAACACAACGTATATTCCTAATCGGCATATACCTAATAGGCATACGAGCCGTAGGCATATGAACCCTTCGTCAGCCCCATGGAGGTGCTCATGACCGTCAACCTCGACTCCCACACCCCGGCCGCTGCGCTGGATCGCGCGTCACTCGTGCTCGACGCATTCGATGGACCGGGAAGGCTCACCCTCGCGCAGATCGTGCGTCGCACCGGCCTGCCCCGATCCTCGGCGCACCGCATACTGGAACGTCTCGTACATCTGCGCTGGCTGCGACGGCAGGGGCGCGACTACGAGCTCGGCATCCGACTGATGGAGCTCGGCTCCATCGCCGTCCACCAGGACCGACTCCATGCGGCCGCACTGCCCTACCTTCACGAACTGCATCGAGCGACCGGCTTCGTGGTCCACCTCGCCATCCTCGACGGATCCGACGTGCTCTATCTGGAGAAGATCGGCGGCGCTCTCGCGGCCTCTGTCCCGACCCGTGTCGGAGGTCGGCAACCCGCACATTGCACCGCCGTCGGCAAGGCAATCATGGCGTTCGCTGATGCCCGCGACCGCGGAGCTCACGGGGAATCGCTGATGCAGAAGACGAGATATTCCATCACCAGCACCACCCGCCTGGACGCCGAGCTCGCGAAGGTCCGCGCCCATGGGGTCGCCTACGAACGCGAAGAGTCGGTCGCCGGCATCGGTTGTGTTGCCGCACCGATCGGGGAGCTCGACGAGAACGTGGCAGCGGTGTCGGTCTGCGGACCGGCCGACCGGATGGCATTCGATCACCGATTGGCCGCACCCGTCCGAATGACCGCGCTGGCCATCTGGCGCAACCTCGACGACGGGGCGACACGTGTGGTGCCGACGCTGCAACGTCGCCATCAACTCCGGATGGGCCCGGCGAACCCGTCGATCGGTATCGCCGCGATGCCGGTGGCACGATGATCGACCCTGAGATCGCGGCCATCCTCCCCGTGCTCAATGGCGCCTTTCCACGTGTCGAGGGTATGTCCGGCGAGGAGGCACGAGAAGCGATAAGGGCTCGGCTGCAGCCCGTTTCCGACCCGACTCCCGTGGCGTCGGTATGCGACCGCATGGTGCCGGGACCAGCCGGCGAGATCCCCGTACGCATCTACCACCCACTCGACCCGTTCCCGGCCGAGCGCGCCGCCCTGGTGGTGTTTGCACACGGCGGCGGTTTTGTGTTCTGCGACCTGGATACTCACGACGACCTGTGCCGCTCGATGGCAGCCGGTACCGGCGCGATCGTCGTGTCGGTGGATTATCGACTAGCCCCAGAACATCCGTGGCCGGCCGCCGCACATGACGTGTACGCCGTCGTGGCGTGGGCGGCCGACCGTGCCGAGGAATTCGCTGCCGACGCAGAACGGTTGGTGATAGTCGGCGACAGCGCCGGCGGCAATCTCGCCGCCGTCACCACCGTGCTCGCCCGCGATCGCGGCGGGCCCGGAGTCCGCGCGCAGGTGCTCCTATATCCGGTGATCTCCGCCGACTTCACGACCGAATCGTATGTGCGTTTCGGAGAGGGGCATTACAACACCGCTAGCGCGATGAAATGGTATTGGGACCAGTATGTTCCGGTACGCGACCACCGCACCCACCCGCATGTCTCGCCCGCTCATGCCGACCTCCTGGGCCTACCCCCGACCATCGTCGTGACCGCGGGGTACGACCCTCTCTGGTCCGAAGGCAGTGGCTTCGTCAATGCGCTCGAGGCCGCCGGGGTGTCAACCACACATCGCGACCACCCGGGCGCCGTCCACGGCTTCATGACCATGCCGTCGCTCCAGTTGTGTGCCCGTGCCCGTGCCCAGACGTGGTCTGACATCCGCACTCTCGTGAAGTGACCAGGATCAGTCGTTGTGTTCTTGGTCCTTTACCTGCTGTTCCACCTCACGCCAGTGCCCGGGCCGCGGCTTCGGAAAGGCCTCGCCCACGGATGTTCCCGATATGAATGCTTGGTCGGCGGAGTCGATCTCGTCCATCAATTGCAGCGCCAGCTCACGTTCGCTCGCGTAATAGCGCTCTGCCCAACGCATCGCGATCCGCGCATAGGACCACGCCGGTTCGGCCTCGGCCGCGGCCGCGTCGATCGAGACACGGTGCTGCAGTTCATCCATCCGCGCCACGTGCTCCGCCAGCATCGCCTTCAGCTTCTCCGGCGTACTCAGATGCCCGAACGCTGTACGTAGCACCACACCGTGTTTGAGCATCGGTGGGTCCACCGGCGCATCCAACGCCCAGATCCTTACCGCCCGACGTCCGGCGTCGGTGATCTTGTAGACGCGCCGATTGCGCCCGCCCTCGCCGTTGGCCATCCATGAGGTGGCGTAACCATGCTGCTCGACGCGTTTGAGCTCGGAGTAGACCTGGCTGAACGAGGGACTCCAGTAGTAGTGCCGAAGACTCCAGTCTGCCCACTTCTTGATGTCGTAACCGGACACTTCTTCCTCGTAGGCGAGCATGCAGAGAATCGCCCAGGAGGTCGGAGGGAGGTTGGGTAGCTCCTCGAATCGGGTCGGGGCCGAGGTCACGCGGCCATGGTACCAACCGCACGACCATGGCCCGCGAACTCGATCCCGCCGCACTCCCCGCTGACCGGGACATCCTCTTGCGGCTCTGCAGGACGTGGACGGAACATTTTGGTGGATAACAGTATTCGGAGGAGACATGACATCACACGTGACAACCAGGGACGCCACGCGCGACGGCCTGATCGCGAACGGCGACATCGATCCCCCCGCCCAGGCCCCCAGTGCCAGGAATCTCCGCCGCGTGTGGGGCAACTTCGCCACCGGGGTGGCGGTGATCACGGCCCACGACGGTGAGCGACCGATCGGGTTCACCTGCCAGTCGGTGGTCTCGGTGTCCCTCGATCCACCGCTGATGTCGTTCTGCCCATCGCGCACGTCGACCACCTGGCCACTTGCCCGTGAGGTCGGCGCGCTGTGCATCAACATCCTGGCCGCCGATCAGCAGGAGATGTGCCGGCAGTTCGCCGTGAGCGGCGCCGACAAGTTCCGCGGCATCGACTGGTCACCCACCGGTAACGGTGCGCCCGCGATCAGCGGCGCGCTCGCTCACATCGACGGGCACCTGGTCTCCGAGCACGACGCCGGAGACCACAGCATCGCCGTCGCCGCGATCACCGCACTGTCCGCCGACGAGGACAGCACCCCGCTGCTGTTCTTTCGCGGCAGCTTGAGCGGTCTCGCCGGCTGAAACGGCAACAACACACAAGCTCCCCGGCCCAACACCGGGGAGCTTGTGCGTCGAGGGGGTACTCAGTCGTCGACATCGGCAGCACGGAACATCTCGAACCCGCGGTAATCATCGGCGGCCACGTCCGCGATGATCTGGCCGTACACGCCGAACCCGCCGACGAACGGCATGAACACTCGCGGCTTCCCGGGAATGTTGGCACCCAGGTACCAGGAGTTCGCGGCGGGCATGAGGGTCTGTGCGGCCCGTTCGGAACACTCGCGCACCCACCCGTCCACTGCCTCGGCCCGCGCCTCGATGGCGTCAGCGCCCTTCACCTCGACCGCCGCAATGGCGGCTGCCACCCAATCGACGTGCAGTTCGGAATGCAACACCATGTTCGCCAGCACCGACGGGCTGCCGGGGCCGGTGAGGTTGAACAGATTCGGGAATCCGGCGACGCCTAGACCCAGGTAGGTGCTGGGCCCGTCGCTCCATGCCTGCTTCAGGGTCTCACCGGCGCGACCGACGATGTTGATCCGTTCCACCGCACCGGTCATGGCGTCGAATCCGGTGGCCAACACCAGCGAATCCAGTTCCACGGTACGGCCATCGACACGGATGCCGGTCGGTGTGATCCGCTCGATCGGCGTTGCCCGCACATCGACGAGGTGTACGTTCGCTCGATTGAACGTCTGGAAATAATGGTCATCGGTGCAGATCCGCTTGGCTCCGATGGGATGGTCATGCGGGATCAACATGTCGGCGACCGCCTGATCGTCGACCACGGCGCGGATCTTCGACTCCCAGAAGTCCTGGGCGGTCCGATTGGCCTCCAGGTCGGTCAGTTGGTCGGGGAAGGTCTTACTGAACAGCACACCGCCGAGCAGCCACCGTTTCTCGTAGGCGTCGCGTCGTTCGTCGTCGGTGACCGACAACGCCGGCGACGGATACGGTTGGTGCGGCGATCCGCCGCCGCTTTCCATCGACAGTCGGCGCCGCTCGGCGTAGCCGGCTTTGTATCGCGCACGGTCGGCGTCATCGAGCGCGAGGTTTCCGGCCGGGATGCTGTAATTGGCGGTCCGCTGGAACACGGTCAGCTCGGCCGCTTGCTCGGCGATTTTCGGAACAGCCTGTATCCCTGATGATCCCGTGCCGATGACACCGACCCGCTTGCCGGTGAAATCGACACCCGCATGTGGCCAGGCCGACGTGTGATGCACATCCCCGGCAAACGATGCCAGGCCCGGGATGTGCGGGATGTTAGCGCTCGACAGCGGACCGAGTGCGAGAACGCAGAAACGGGCCGACACCTCCTCCCCGGTGTCGGTGCGGACGTGCCAGCGCAACGACTGCTCGTCCAGGGTCATATCGACCACCCGGGTGTTGAGCGTGATGTCGCGCATCAGGTCGAATCGGTCCGCGACATGTTCGAGGTAGGACAGGATCTCCGGCTGGGTTGCGTACTTCTCGCTCCAGTTCCATTCCTGCTGCAGCGCGTCGTCGAACGAGTACGAGTAGTCAACGCTCTCAACGTCACAGCGTGCACCGGGATAGCGGTTCCAATACCACACACCGCCGACTCCCCCACCGGCCTCATACACCTGAACATCCAGACCGTCGCGCCGAAGCCGTTGCAACGCATACAGACCTGCGATCCCCGCTCCGACGACGACGACGTCGACGCCGCGCACGGCCGCGGAGGAAGGTTTGGGACTGTTCACAGGACATCGCCTTTCGATCGAGCTGCTCATCGACCGCCGACGCTAGATCCCCCGGCGGTCCGGCGGCCAGTGACTCTCCCGCTGATCGGCCCATCGGTGACCTGCACCGAGTGCTCTCCCGATCATCGGGAGAGCACACCGTCACCTCGCTACACCTCATCTAGCGTCGGCCACGAGTACGTGAAAGGGGAACACATGCAGTGGGATGAGGAAGTCGATGTCATCGTGGCGGGTTCGGGTGGCGGGCTGGCCGGCGCGTACACCGCCGCTCGCGAGGGCCTTCGGGTGGCCGTGGTGGAGGCCACCGACAAGTTCGGCGGCACGACGGCGTACTCCGGTGGTGGCGGGATGTGGTTCCCGTGCAATCCGGTACTGCGGCGCGCCGGCACCGACGACACCGTCGAAGCGGCGCTCGAGTACTTCCGGGCGGTGGTCGGTGACCGCACGCCGACGGAGCTGCAGGAGACCTACGTGCGCCGGGGTTCGGACGTGGTCGAGTACCTCGAGAACGACCCGCACTTCGCGTTCGAGATGTTCCCTTGGCCGGACTATTTCGGCACGGCGCCGGGAGCCCGACTCGACGGGCAGCGCCACATCACTCCCGTGCCACTACCGGCTGCCGAACTCGGCGATCTCCGCGAGTCGCTGCGCGGCCCGCTGGACACCGACCGTCTCGGTGCGCCGCTGCCGGATCTGCTCATCGGCGGTCAGGCCTTGATCGGACGGTTCCTCAAGGCCATCAACGACTTCCCGAACGCCACGCTTCACCTGGACTCACCACTGGTCGAGCTCGTCGTGGAGGACCGACGAGTGGTCGGCGCGGTCGTGGAGCGCGACGGCGGCCGGCACGCAATCCGAGCACTGCGCGGGGTGCTGTTGGCGTCCGGCGGCTTCGAACAGAACGACGAGATGCGCGCAGAGTACGGCGTGCCGGGCAACGCGCGGGACACCATGGGGCCGTCGGGAAACCTCGGCCGGGCACATCGGGCGGCCATTGCAGCGGGCGCCGATCTGGACCTGATGGACCAGGCGTGGTGGTCGCCCGGCCTGACCCACCCGGACGGCCGATCCGCATTTGCGCTCTGGTTCACCGGCGGCATCTTCGTGAACCAGAACGGACAACGTTTCGTCAACGAATCCGCTCCCTACGATCGTCTCGGTCGGGAGATCATCCGCACCGTCGATGACAGTGCGGCGACCCTCCCGTTCTGGATGATCTACGACGACACCGAGGGCCCCGTGCCGCCCGTCAAGGCATCGAACGTCTCCATGGTGGACACCGCCGACTACGTCGCCGCCGGTTTGTGGCACACCGCAGACACCCTCGAGGACCTGGCGACGAAGATCGGTGTGGACCCCGACGGGCTCACCGCCACCATCGAAAAGTTCAACGAGTTCGTCGCCGACGGGGTCGATCCTGATTTCGGCCGCGGCGACGAGGCCTACGACCGCGCCTTCTCCGGCGGAGAGTCGCCGATGGTCGCCATCGACCAACCGCCCTACCATGCTGCAGCATTCGGGATCTCCGACCTCGGCACCAAAGGTGGACTACGCACCGACACCGCGGCCGCGGTGCTCGATGCGGACGGCGTGCGCATCTCCGGGCTCTACGCGGCCGGAAACACGATGGCCGCGGTCAGCGGCACCGTCTATCCGGGCGGCGGCAACCCGATAGGCGCCTCGGTCCTGTTCAGCCATCTCGCCGTGCTGGACATGCTGTCACCTATCGGCAGCACCGAACCCGTACCCACATCTGGCAAGGAGTCCCGATGAATCCAAATGACCTGATCCGTTCGCAGGTGGCCCAGTATCTGAGCACCATCGGCAGCGGGACGTCCGCGGACATCGCGGCGCTCTACGCCGACGATGCGACCGTCGAGGACCCGGTGGGATCCGAGGTCCACACGGGTCGTGCGGCGATCGAGAAGTTCTACGGCGCACTCGACGGCGCAGACTGCGAGGCCGAGTTGCTGAACCTGCGTGTCGCCGGCGACACCGCGGCCTTCGGATTCCGGGTCACCACTCGTACCGCCGACCAGACCATCGTGGTCGAACCGATCGACGTCATGACCTTCGACGACGACGCGAAGATCACCAGTATGCGCGCCATCTGGTCGCCCGACGACCTCAGCATCCGCGCACGATGAGCAGGGAGAACGACATGGCTGCAACAGATTCGACGTGGGACCGCGAGGTCGACTTCCTCGTCGTGGGTAGCGGAGCGGGCGGCCTCACCGGCGCGCTGGCCGCCGCCGCCGAAGGACTGGACACCCTGGTCATCGAGAAGGCCGCGGTATTCGGTGGAAGCACCGCCCTGTCCGGCGGTGGGATCTGGATACCGAACAACCCGACACTGCAGCGTGCCGGGATCGTCGACACGCGTGAACGTGTCCGCGCCTACCTCGACGCGGTGGTCGGCGACCGAGTGCCGACGGCCAACATCGACACCTTCATCGACGAGGGGCCCCGAATGGCCGAGTTCCTCGAGACCATCAGCCCTCACTTGCGATTCCAGTGGTGCCCGGGATATTCGGACTACCATCCCGAACGTCCCGGAGGACGTCCGGAAGGCCGGTCGATCGAACCGTTGCCGGTGGATCTGCGCACGCTGGGCGACGACGAGAGCCGTTTGCGGCCTGCCGCTTTGGCCACACCGCCCGGCCTGTTCATCACGTCCAAGGACTTCGTCGCCCTCAACATGGTGATGCGCACCGGGAAAGGCCGACGTACCGCGCTGATGACCGGGCTGCGAGCCATCAAGGCGCTGGTGCTGCGACGCCACATGGAGACGTTGGGTCGTGCGTTGATCGCCCGGCTTCGGTTGGCGCTGAACGATGCCCGCGTGCCGCTGCTGCTGGAGACCCCCATGCAGTCGCTCATCACCGACGATTCCGGTGCGGTGCTCGGGGTCGTCGCCGAACAGCGCGGCGAGCAGCTACGCATCCGGGCACGGGCCGGGGTCCTGCTTGCGACCGGCGGCTTCGAACACAACCACGAGATGCGTAAACGCCACCTGCCCAAGGGCGGACGCGACGATTACAGTGCAGCGTCGGCCGACAACACGGGCGACGGCATCAACGCCGGTGTCGCCGTCGGCGCGGCGGTCGACCTGATGGACGACGCCTGGTGGATGCCGTCGTTCCAACGCCCCGATGGCATCAACCAGGTCCTGGTGTCCGAACGGTCGATCCCGCGGTCGATCATCGTCGATCAGCACGGCGCGCGATTCACCAACGAGGCCGCACCGTATGTGACATTCGTGCACTCCCAACTGGCCGGCGGTCACGAACCGGCCTGGTTCATCTTCGACCGCACCGCCAAGAACCGGTACCCGGTCGGCGGCATCATGCCGGGTCAGTCCTTCCCAGAGGACTGGCTGCAGAGCGGACTGTTACACAGCGCAGAGACGGTCAGGGAATTAGCCGACCGGATCGGTGTCGACCAGGCCGCGTTGGCCGCAACTGTGCAGCGGTACAACGGCTTCGCGCGCGATGGTCGGGACCTGGATCACGGTCG
Organism: Gordonia sp. Z-3; assembly: GCF_036233855.1. Taxonomy (NCBI): domain Bacteria; kingdom Bacillati; phylum Actinomycetota; class Actinomycetes; order Mycobacteriales; family Gordoniaceae; genus Gordonia; species Gordonia sp. Z-3. The sequence goes on along the minus strand of NZ_JAZARS010000004.1, from coordinate 215,677 downwards.
CGGCGACAGCGCCTACGACAACTATTACGGCGACCCCAGCCTTCCCCACCCCACCCTCGACGTGATCGACCGCGGACCGTTCTACGCCCTACGGATGCGGGCAGGAGACCTTGGTACCAAAGGTGGTCTCGTCTACGACGCCGAGGGCCGGGTGCTGCGGGAGGACGGCTCGGTGATCGACGGATTGTTCGCCACCGGCAACACGTCGGCGGCGGTGATGGGAAACGACTACGCTGGCGCGGGCGCGACCATCGGCCCCGCGATGGTGTTCGGGTACGTCGCGGCGCGGCGCGCCGCATCCGGACGGTGAAACAGCATGCAGGAATTGACCTGCGCGACCTGCGCAACCACCGTCCTCGCCGAGAAGTACAGCCCCAGCCACACCAGCATCCAATGGCTCGGCAATGCCCAGCACGCCTGCCCCGAGTTGGCCGCTCGCACAGCTGCCGGAGACCAGACCAGCACCCTCCCGACGTGCCCCGCACTGCGCGACACCATCGAGGAAGCCGCCCGGCGGGGAACCCTCGCCACCGATACCCGACGCGTCGAACCGACACGCACACGACACCTCAGGAAGTGATCCCATGACCGACACGGACGCAACATCATTGGCCGGAAAGGTCGTCGTCGTCAGCGGCGGCGCCCGTGGGCTCGGCGCCGCCTTCGCGAAGCGCATCATCGCCCGCGGCGGCCGAGTGGTGATCGGCGACATCCTCGATGATGTCGGCAAGCAGACGAGCGAAGACCTGGGCGACTCCGCCCGCTACGTCCGACTCGACGTCACCGATCCGGACCAGTGGGCCGATGCCTTCGACCGCGCCCAGCGGGAATTCGGTTCCGTGACCGGGGTCGTCAACAACGCCGGTATCTCCACCGGGGCGTTTCTCGAGAACGACACCGTCGAGAACTTCCGCCGGGTGCTCGAGATCAACCTGGTCGGCGTGTTCAACGGCATCCGCGCCGCCATCACCCCGATGCGTGCTGCGGGCGGTGGATCCATCGTCAACATCTCCTCGGCCGCCGGCCTCACCGGATTGCCACTGACCAGCGGATACGGCGCATCGAAATGGGGCGTTCGGGGTCTCACCAAACTCACCGCGGTCGAACTCGCCGCCGACCGCATCCGCGTCAACTCCGTGCATCCCGGCATGACATACACGCCGATGACCTCCACGATCGGTATCGAGACCGGCGACGGAAAGTATCCCAACACCCCGATGGGACGTGTCGGGATGCCCGACGAGATCGCCGGAGCCGTCGCGTTTCTGCTGTCCGACGACGCCGCTTACATGACCGGCGCCGAACTGGCGGTGGACGGTGGGTGGACCGCCGGCCCGACCGTCGACTATGCGATGGGTCGGTGACTGCGTGACCACGACGCTTGCGGCACTCTCCACGCACGAGTTGTCCACATCTCGAGGTACGTTGCGCTACCACAAGATCGGTGTGGGGCCAGACCTGCTGTTGTTGCACGGTTCCGGACCGGGAGTCACCGGGCTACGCAACTTCAGCGGGAACCTCACGTTTTTCTCGCAGCACTTCCGTTGTCTGGTTCTGGAGTTCCCCGGTTTCGGGGTCAGCGACGACTTCGGCGCGCACCCGATGGTCACCGCCCTCGACGCCGTCCGTGAGCTGGTCGACGGGTTGTCTCTCACCGATCTGTCGATCATCGGCAACTCGATGGGCGGTGGCGTCGCGTTGAGCTATGCCGCCGCCCATCCGGCGAACGTCGGGCGACTGGTCACTATCGGCGGAATCGGCAAGAACATCGTCAGTTCAGGGCCTTCTGAAGGTATTCGCCTGTTGCAGGAGTTCACCGATGCCCCAAGTCGCGAACGACTGGTGCGCTGGCTGCACTCCATGGTCTACGACCCTGCGTTGATCACCGACGAGCTCATCGAGGAACGTTGGGAACAGGCCACCGTTCCCACCACGCTGGGCAGCGCCCGCCGCATGTACGGTTCCGAGGCGTTCGCCGCGATGATCGCGGCGATGGAGAACTCCGATTCGCCACCGCCGTGGTCGATGCTGCACAAGGTCACCGCGCCGACGCTGGTGACCTGGGGGCGCGACGACCGCGTCAGTCCCCTTGACATGGCGCTGATCCCGATGCGGACGATTCCGAACGCAGAGCTGCATGTCTTTCCCCGGTGCGGTCATTGGGCGATGATCGAACAGAAGGCCGCGTTCGAGAATGTTGTCTCGGCCTTTCTGCACCGGCCCGTTCGGTAGCCAGACCTCCATCCGCTCGTGAACGCCACCTCGTCTAATGATGAGGTGGCGTTCGCCTCTGGTTCTCAACCCTTTTCACCCCGATAGTCAGTCACCAATCAGAGGAGTTCAGATGAACCCAACCACTTCGGTACTACCCATCGACGCCGCCGCCATCGAGCGATACACCCACGAAACCGATGTCGTGGTGATCGGATTCGGCTGTGCCGGTGCTGCCGCCGCGCTAGAAGCCGATGCGAGCGGCGCGGGCACGATCCTGCTGGAGCGCCAGAGCGGCGGCGGCGGTTCGGCCGCTCTGTCGGGAGGTGAGATCTACCTCGGCGGCGGCACCGAGACCCAGCAGGCCTGTGGGATCTCGGACACGCCTGAGGCGATGGAGAGCTTTCTGCTGGCTGCTCTCGGCCCGGACGCCGATGCCGCGAACGTCTCGCTCTATTGCCGAGACAGTGTCGCCCACCATCGGTGGCTCGTCGGGCACGGGGTGCCGTTCAAACCGTCCGTATGGGAATCACCGACGTGGGTACCACCAACCGACGACGGACTGATGTGGAGGGTGAGAACGCTTTTCCATTCCGCGACATCGCCACACCCGCACCACGAGGGCATCGCGTAACCTCGGACGGCTTCGGCGGCAAGGTGTTGATGAATGTACTCGCCGACGCGATCGACGCATCAGGTGTCACCGTGCACACCGATACCGGTGCCGCACGACTGATCGTCGAGGACGGAAGGGTTGTCGGGGTGCTCGCCCGCCACTTCGGCGAGGTGGTCACCTATCGGGCGCGGTCCGGTGTCGTCATCACCACCGGCGGATTCGCCGACAACGCCGACATGGTCGCCCAGCACGCTCCGCAGCTGGTCGGCCTGGGGGTCAACAGCGACGGCGGCGACGACGGCCGGGGCATCCGGATGGCGCAGGGGGCAGGCGCCGCGGTCAAGCACATGTCGGCCGGGCAGGTCGGCATCTCCCTGATCCCGGGGATGATGGTGCGCGGCATGATTGTCAACGATCTCGGCCAGCGCTTCATCAACGAGGACGTCTACCCCGGACTGGTAGGCCAGGCAGCATTGTTCAAACACGGCCTACGGGTATGGGTGATCCTCGACGAACAGGCCTACGAGGAGGTTCCCGAGGTGGAGCGGTGGGGTGTGGTGCCGCACTTCGTCGCCGAAACCGTCGCCGAACTCGAACGCGAGATCGGCATGCCCGACGGCGCCCTGCAGACAACCGTTTCCGAGTACAACCGGCACGCCGCCGACGGCATCGATCCCTACTTCCACAAATCCGATCGATGGTTGCGCCCGCTGCAGGCACCCTTCGCCGCGATCGACGTCCGCAAGGGCATCACCCCGCCGGAGTATGGGGCCGCCGGCGGTGGCGGCGCGGAGGTGTTCACGCTTGGTGGGTTGTGCACCACGGTCGACGGCGCAGTCCGGGACCTCGACGGGGAGACCATCCCAGGGCTTTTCGCGGCCGGGCGCGCCACGTCGGGCCTGCATTCGTGGGGCTATATCAGCGGCACCTCTCTGGGCGACGGCACGTTCTTCGGTCGTCGAGCAGGTCGGGCTGCCGGCGATACTCGCTGAGGTGTGACAATGCCGACAAGGCCACCCGGTCCCTGAGGAGGGAGCATGCGAGCGTCACATCCCGGTCCCTGAGGGATCAGGTGGTAACGACCGCGCGCTCCTCGCGAGTGCTCCTCAGGGACCGGTGAAAATGCCCTCAGGCCGCGCCCAACACCCCTGGTGTATCAGTGATCTCATCGGCCACCCGGCGCGGCATGGCCAGCGCGGTGAGCGCACCCACCACCGACACTGCGGCGCCGATCACGAACGCCACCGTGAACCCGTCCGAGTCGTAGAACGTGGAGCCTTCGGCAACCATCGCGACATGCGAGTTGTTCAGCACGGCAAAGGCGACCACCGACAACACCGCCGGGAAGACGCTCTGGCTGACCGCGACGACGCTGGCCGTGCTCGCCTGCAGTTTCGGTGCCACCGCCTCGATCACCAGGTTCGGCACCGCAGCATACGACATCCCTTGACCGAGACCGAGGATCACCGCACCTAGGATGATCGTCGACTTCTCCGAGTGATTGAACGCCACCACCAGCATGCCGACCGCCATCAGCGACAGGCCCGCCAACATCAACAGCCGCGGCGCGACACCGCGGCTCACCAGGACACCGACGAGGAGTCCGCCGGCGACGATCGCGATCACCATCGGCAGCTGGAACAGCGCGAAGTCCTCGGCGGAGAGTCCCCAGCCATATCCGAGACCCATCACGCCGGGCACCATCACCATCATCGGCAGCAGAACCGCGAACAGACCGGAAATCCCATAAGCAACACCTGCGCTCACGGTGGTGAGGTAGACGGGCCGACGCCGCAGCACGTCGAGATCGACCAGCGGGTCGGTCACCATCCGAGCCGACACCAGCCATGCCACCAGCAATGCCGCGCCGCCGAACAGGTACGTCAGGGTCGAGGTCGAGGTCCAGCCCCAGGACGGACCGAAACTGACGCCCACAAGCACTCCGGCCAGCCCAGCGCCGAGCAGGACCGCGCCCACCAGATCGACGGTTGTCCGGACCCGCAGGGGCGACTCGTCGACGGTCACCAGGATCGCGAACCCGATCGCCACCACGACGACGAACAAAAACCAGAAGATGCTGCGGAACCCGTAGTCGTCGATCAGCCAGCCGGTGAGGAACGGCGCGGGCACCGCCACCAAGCCCATCCCGGTGGTGGCGATACTGACCGCCAGGGCAACGGCTCTCGGCGGGAAGACGTCTCGGATGAGCGAATAGCCGAGGAACAGGCAGGGCACCAAGAAACCCGCCATGGCCCGGCCTGCGATCATGACGCCGTAAGACGGTGCGATCGCCGACAACAGGCATCCGGCCGCAGCGAGTGCGACGCATCCGAGCAGAAGTCGACGCTTGCCGAAAATGTCCGAGAGGCGACCGATGACCGGTGCGGTCACCGCTCCGGTCAAGAGGAAGGCCGTCAGGAGCCAGGCGCCCTGCGTGGTCTGATAGTGGGTGACGATGAACGGCAGAGCGGTCGAGATCATCAGATAACTGATCGCCAGCACCTCGAGCAGCAACACGATCGACGCAAGGCCGAGGACGAGACGGGGCGTCCAGACCCGGATGTCCTCGGCCTGGCCGGATTCGGGACCGGCGAGTGAGTCCTCGTTAGGGGTGGGTTGTACAGGCATCGCGTACCTTCCAAAGATGTCAGCCCGGAGGTGTCGGGCCGAAGTGGAGTGATCGACATCCACTGATGTGGTGCCAGTCACATCACATCGATCCCGTACCGCGCCCACCAGCAGGGCGTCCCGCTGTCCGGGAGGACCTTCGCCAAGCAGATGGTCCTCATTAGCTGCTCGGCGACAACCTAATTCACTCTGCCAAACTGTCGAGACGCAGAACGACGATGTGGCCCGATCCCTCCGGACCACATCGTCGTTCTGGGTTCCTATGCGGGTCAACGCTGGGTCGAGCCCGCATCCACGGGTAGGGTGACCGCGGTGATGTAGCGAGCCTCATCCGATCCCAGGAACAGCGCAGCGTTCGCGACATCCTCGGGCTCGATCCACGGAATCGGCAGCATGTTCATCGTCGCCGCCGCCTCGGCGAACTCCGCCCGGGTGGGGTTCACCAGGTCGGGACGGAAAGCGCTGCGCACCGCCGCATTCTGGATCATCGGTGTGTCAACATTCGTTGGATGGATCGAGTTCACCCGGATGCCATGCGGCGCCAGTTCATTCGCCAACGATCTCATCAACCCCACCACGCCGTGCTTGGCTGCGGCGTAGTGGGCGACACCCATCAAACCACGCAGACCTGCGATCGAACTGGTCAGGATCATCGCACCGCCGCGTCGATCGATCAGGTGCGGTGCTGCCGCCTTGCACGTCTGCCACACCCCGGTGAGGTTGACGTCGAGCATGGTGTTCCACGCCCGCTCGTCGAGGTCGACCGCCGATCCCTTCGACGTGATACCGGCAGTGGCGCAGACAATATCGAGTCCGCCGAGCTGCGCGACGCCGGCATAGACGGCCTCGCGGAGCCGATCGCCCCGGCGTACGTCGACGATGCCGGACACCACACGGGCGCCGCACTCCTCGGCCTGCCGGGTGACCTCGGCCAGGTCGTCGGGTGTAGACGGTGGGGTCACCGTGCTGTCCACCTGCCGACAGATGTCGAGTGCGATGACGTCGGCACCTTCTTCGGCGAACCGCAACACCTGTGCACGCCCGATCCCGCGTGCCGCCCCGGTGACGAGCGCGACCTTGCCTTCCACGCGCCCCATCACAACGCCTTCGCCACGAGACCGGCGTCCACAATCATGTTGGTCCCGGTGATGTATCGGGCCTCCTCCGACAGCAGGAACAGCACGGCGTTACTGACGTCGACAGGACTCACCCATCCGATACCCAGCAGGTTGCGGGAGGCCAGCGCCGCCTGGGCATCCTGCTCGCCCGGTACCGCAAGGTCGGGTCGGAGCTTGGCGAACACCCGCTCATTGAGGATCATCGACGTACCCACTGACCCGGGGTGGACGGCGTTGACGCGAATGCCATCCGGGCCGAGTTCATTGGCCAACGTCTGCGACAGACCGACCAGGCCGTGCTTGCTCGCGCAGTAGTGCGATGTCCCGGCCGATCCCTTGATCGCATTCGTGGAGCCGATCAGCACCAGCGCCCCTCCCGAACGCAGATGCGGCACGGTGGTTTTCACGGTATGCCACGCACCGGTCAGGTTGACATCGAGCACGTGACGCCACTCGTGGTCACCGATCTCCCACGATGGCGCGGCATCCGGATAGATGCCGGCGTTGGCGACCACCGCATCGAGTCCACCGAAACGGTCGACACCGACTTTCACCGCCGCTGTGAGTTCATCGACGTCACGGATGTCGGCAAATGCGCAAACACACCGCCCGCCGACCCACTCGACCTCTTTCGTCGTCTGCACCAACTCATCGGCAGCCGACGCCACGTCGATCGCGATGATCCGCGCGCCCTCCTCGGCCAGACGTACGCAGTGACTTCGCCCCATCCCGGTGGCCGCCCCGGTGATCAGGACGACCCGATCGCACAGGCGATTCACCGTGTTCTCTCGCTATAGATGTACATGGCGGCGACCCTAAGGTGATCCCAGCGGTCAGACTCAGGACCCCTCCCGCTCAGTGGTCGTCCACACAAATCCTCCCGGACAGCAGAACGCGCAACCCCTTCGGCCGTCGACCCCGGCCACGATGGCGGCGACGCAACTCCAGGAGGTTCCAATGACGACGGTCGCCATCGACGTGGCTCCGCCGCGCTCGGCATCGGTCCGGGTCACTCGAGTCATCGACGAGACCCGAGACGCCAAGTCGTTCGCGTTCACGGTGCCAGACGACCGCTGCCGCGATTTCGCCTATCGCCCGGGACAATTTGTCACCCTGCGCATCCCGAGCGATCGCGACGGCTCTGTGGCACGGTGCTACTCGTTGTCGAGTTGCCCGGCCACCGATGTCGAACTGGTCGTGACAGTCAAGCGAACCAGTCGCGGGTACGGCTCCAACTGGCTGTGCGACAACATCTCCGAAGGAGATGTCATTGATATCCTGCCCCCGGCCGGGGTCTTCACACCGGCTTCTCTCGACGACGATCTCCTGCTGTGGGGCGCGGGCAGCGGGATCACTCCGCTGGTGTCGATCATCAAGGCGACGTTGGCGTCCGGGTCCGGCCACGTCGCATTGGTCTATGCGAACCGCGATGCGGACTCGGTCATCTTCGGCGACGAACTGCGCGATCTCCAGACTCGTCATCCGAACCGGCTGACGGTGATCCACTGGCTCGAGGCCGAACGGCAGATACCCACGGCCGACCAGCTCGCCGAACTCGCAAGCCCATACGCCGTCCGACATTCCTTCATCTGCGGACCGGCCGGCTTCATGACGATTGCCCGAGAAGCCCTGGGGCGAATCGGTACTCCACGATCACATGTGCACGCCGAGGTCTTCGCGTCGCTGAGCGGCGACCCGTTTGCCGCACGCGTTCCAGAGCCGGCGGCCGACCCGGATGCGGCGACGGTCGAGGTCGACGCCGACGGCCAGACCTACACCATCGGCTGGCCCCGCTCGCAGACCCTGCTCGACGCAATGCTCACCCGCGGGCTCGACGTCCCGTTCTCCTGCCGAGAGGGCCAGTGCGGAACCTGCGCGGCCGTCGTCGTCGAAGGTGAGGTGACCATGGCCGACGCCGGCGTCCTCGACGATGACGACCTGGCCGAGGGGTACGTCCTCGCCTGCCAGTCAAGGCCGAAGGGCGCCTTTGCCCGAATCCGGTTCTGACAATCCCCGCGCCATCCTGCCCTGTTACGTTCCTGAAAGGATCACCTGTGCTGACCAGCTTCCGTCGACGCAACCTCATCAGCGTGGCCGCCGCGACACTGGCCGTCTCGCTGACCTCGGTCGGCTTGGGCACCCTGCCCGACGCCACCCCGGTCGCTTCCGCGGCACCGCCCGCCGGCGCGAGTATCGGGATCTCGGCGGCCAACGCCCGCGATATCGGCGGCTACGTCACACGCAACGGATCTGTGGTGCGTACCGGCGTTGTCTACCGCAGCAACGCCCTCAATACGCTGACCGACGTCGACAAGCAGAAGCTCACCCGGCTCGGCGTCACCCACATCATCGATGTCCGGTCCCCGAACGAGGTGGCGGCGAATCCCGACAACCTGCCGCCCGTCCGCTACACCAAGCGACCGATCTGGAACCCCGCCGACGACTTCTACGTGCGGGTGAATCGCATCATCGGCGCAGGCCCGGCCGCACAGCGGGAGGCACTCGGCTCCGGGAAGGCCGCGCAGATGATGCGCGATTACTACCGCTGGATGGTCACCGACCCGGCTGCCCGGCACCAGATGGGCGCGACGCTGCGTGACATCGCCACCGTGCCGACGCCGCTGTTGATTCACTGCACCTCGGGCAAAGATCGCACCGGCCTCACCTCGGCGGTGCTGCTCACTCTGTTGGGCGTGCCCGAACCGGCCGTGTATGAGGACTTCCTCACCTCCAATGATCGCCTGGCCGACGGCAACGCAGCGCAGATGAAAGCGCTCGTCGACCACGGACTCGTCAGCGATCCCTCGTTGTTCGCCCCGATCCTGGGTGTTCAGCGCGACTTCCTCGAGGCGTCGTTCGACCAGATGCGACGCTCCTACGGGTCCTTCCAGCGGTACCTGTCCCGCGGATTGGGCCTCGATATCCCCACGATCAGGGCATTGTCGACCAGAATGCTGCGGCACCGAATCCCGCCCGAGCTGCCGATACCGCTCGGTTCCGGCAGCACCAACTGACACTCCTCTGGCGCCGCATTTCTGCAACGTGTTCTAATTCTAGGTGAGAACACGTTCCACCCGTGGCGCATGAAGGGACTTCCATGGCCGGCGCGACCGAACCAGCAGAGACCACCACCTCCCCGCAGACCAACACCGAGACCTACGACGTGATCGTCGTCGGTGCGGGCGCTGCCGGCCTCAGCGCGGCCATCACCGCGGCTGCGAGTGGCCTGAAAACCGTGATCATCGAGAAGTCCCCGTACTGGGGTGGCTCGACGTCACGGTCGGGTGGCGGCGTGTGGATTCCGAACAACTCGGTACTGAAGCGCGACGGCGTCGACGACACCGTCGACCGGGCCCGCGAGTACGTGCACGCGATCATCGGCGAACATGCGCCCGCGGAGAAGATCGACGCCTACATCGACCGCGGCCCCGAGGCGCTCGACTTCTTGATGAAGCACGCGCCACTGGAACTCGAATGGGTGAAGAACTACTCCGACTATTACCCGGAGGCGCCGGGTGGCAGGCTCGGCGGACGATCGGTGGAGCCTCGTCCCTTCGACGCCCGGGCGTTGGGCGATGATCTGCAGACACTGCATCCGCAATACACCAAGGCGCCACTGAACATGGTGGTGCTGCAGTCAGACTACCGCTGGCTCAACACCGGGCTGCGGCATTGGCGTGGCCCGTTGCGGATGGCGAAGGTCGGTAGCCGATTCTTCTGGGCCCGTTCCCGCGGTAAGAAGCTGATCGCGATGGGTGCCGCTCTGGCAGCAGAATTGCTGCTCGGGGTGCGGAAGCTCGGTGTGCCGCTGAAGCTCAACACCGGCCTGACCGATCTGCTCACCGAGGACGGCCGGGTGGTCGGGGTGCTGGCCGAATCCGAGGGCACCCAATTCGCCATCCACGCTCGTCACGGCGTGATCCTCGCTTGCGGCGGCTTCGAGCACAACGCCGAGATGCGGCAGAAGTATCAGCGCGAGCCGATCGGCTCGGACTGGACCACCGGCGCCCCGTCCAACACCGGCGACGGCATCACCGCGGGGCTCAAGGTCGGTGCGGCGGTGTCATTGATGGACGACTCGTGGTGGGGCCCGACGATCCCGCTGCCGCGCGGACCGTGGTTCGCGTTGTCCGAACGAGCCGTCCCGGGAACGTTCATGGTCAACGAACGCGGCGAGCGGTTCATGAACGAGTCGCTCCCGTATGTCGAAGCCGTCCATCAGATGTACGGCGGCGACTTCGGCCAGGGCGACGGTCCGGGTGAGAACGTGCCGTCGTGGCTGATCATGGACCAGACCTGCCGCAATCGGTACCTGTTCGCGGGTGTAAATGCGCGCCAACCGCTTCCGAAGAAATGGTTCGAGGCCGGAGTGGTGGTCAAAGCCGGGTCGATCCGTGAGCTCGCCGACAAGATCGGCGTCCCGGCCGACACCCTGGCGAACACCACCGAGCGGTTCAACGGTTTCGCCCGCTCCGGGGTCGACGCCGACTTCAGGCGCGGCACAAGCGGTTACGACCACTACTACGGCGACATAACCAACAAGCCGAACCCGAGTCTGGGCGCGCTGCGCAAAGCACCGTTCTACGCGGTCAAGATGGTGCCCGGCGATCTGGGCACCAAGGGCGGCATCGACACCGACGCGTCCGGCCGCGCGCTGCGGGCCGACGGTTCGGTGATCGAGGGTTTGTATGCCGCCGGCAACACCAGCGCACCGGTGATGGGCCACACCTATGCCGGGCCCGGCGCCACCATCGGACCCGCGCTGGTCTTCGGTTATCTCGCCGCACTCGACGCGGCGTCGAAGTCCACCGCCACCAGCACCCCTGCGACCAGCACAGGAGCCTGACACGATGCCCATCGATCCCACCGTCGCCGTCGGCGCCGAGCTCCCCGAGATCAGCTTCCAATGGTCGGCCTCCGATGTCGCGCTCTATCACCTCGCGGTCGGTGCGGCCGCCGATCCCATGGACACCGCGGGACTGGCCTACATCGATGATCAGTCCCCCAAGGTCCTGCCATCGTTCGCCACTGTCGCCGCCTCCTTCCACGCGACCGAGGCGCCGAAGGTTTCGTTCCCGGGCATCGACATCGACCTGGCCAAGGTGGTGCACGGCAGCCAACAGGTGACCGCGCATCGACCTTTGCCGGCCAGCGGCAAGGCCACCACCCGCACCACCATCGCCGAGGTGCAGGACAAGGGTTCTGCGGCAGTGATCATTCAGGAGTCGGTGACCACCGACGACTCGGGCCAGCCACTGTGGACGGCGCGCTCATCGATCTTCGCCAAGGGCGAAGGTGGCTTCGGCGGCGAACGCGGATCGTCGAACAAGGTCGCGTATCCCGATCGAGAACCGGACCATCGTCTTTCGGTGCCGACGCTCCCGCAACAGGCGCTGCTATATCGCCTCTGCGGTGACCGAAATCCGTTGCACAGCGATCCGGCATTCGCTGCTGCGGCAGGCTTTCCACGACCGATCCTGCACGGCCTGTGCACCTACGGCACCGTCTGCCGCGCGGTCACCGACGCCTTGCTCGACGGCGACGTGGCGGCGGTACGTGACTACTCATCGACCTTCGCCGGTGTCGTCTTCCCCGGCGAGACATTGAATGTCAGCGTCTGGGATGAGAACGGAACGCTGCTGATCACCGCGACCGTCGCCGACCGCGACGACGCGCCGGCTCTCGGGAATGTGGTGTTGACGCTCTGAGCGTGGGCCCACTGGTCGAGCGGCGACGAACGAAGTGAGGGAACGTATCGAGACCAGGTGGCGTGGTCTCGATACGCCCTCGGCTGGCGCCTCGGACTACTCGACCACCGAAAAGGCCCACCCCACCGAACAACCCGACCACCGCGATACACGCTCCGCCACACGGTGATCAGCCACCCTGTGGCAGCATATCGACCAACTCCCCCAGTTCGCCATCGCCGGGCACCTGCCGCCCGAAGACAATGCGGTACAGCAGAAATCCGGCCCACCCGTCGACCACGACGTCCACCGGCAACGACTCCGGCAGCAACCCGGCAGCAACCCAGCGCTGCAGCATGCGCAGGCCCGGGCCACGTCGGGCCCGCAGGATGTCCCGCAGGCCGGCTTCTCCCTCCTGCCCACGTTCAGCCAGTGCACTGGCCACCACAGATGGATCGCCGAGCAGGGTGAGTGTCTCGACGATCTCCCGGAGGTAGGCCAGCACGTCGGTGCGCAACTCACCGGTGTCCGGCGTCGGCGGCTCGGCCAGTTCGTCGGCGAAGGCATCGGTGATGACCGATGCCCGGTTGGGCCAACGCCGATACAGCGTCGCCTTGCCCACCCGCGCACGCCGCGCGATCGATTCCATTGTCACCTGGTGATAGCCGAGCTCACCCACCAGTTCACGCGCTGCGGCCAGTACCCGGTTGTCGACGTGCGGGTCGCGCGGGCGCCCGCGTCCGCGCTGGGCCCCGACGTCGTCACCGCCGATGCAGTCTGCAGACTCGCTGCTCGTTCCGGACGTCACCCCCGTATTCAACACCCGGAAATATCGGAACGCTTCGTCTCGTTATTGTGGGTGTAGGCGGCCCGCCACCGCGACGGACCGATTTCGCGAAGGAAGGGACTCTCTATGACCACACGTTTCACCGACAAGGTCGTTCTCATCACCGGCGCCGGTTCGGGCCTCGGCCGCGCCGCGGCCCTCCAACTCGCCTCCGAAGGCGCGTCACTGTCACTGATCGACGTCAGCGCGGCCGGACTCGCCGACACGGCTGCGCAGGTGACCGAGATCGCCTCGGGCACCAAAGTCCTGCAGCTAGTCGCGGACGTCAGCAACGAGTCCGATGTCGAGTCCTACGTGCAGAAGACGGTCGAGGCGTTCGGTCGTATCGACGGCTTCTTCAACAACACCGGCATCGAGGGCAAGCAGAACCTGACCGAGGATTTCGGGTCCGAGGAATTCGACAAGGTGGTGTCGATCAATCTGCGGGGCGTATTCCTGGGCCTCAAGCACGTCCTGGCAGTGATGAAGGATCAGGGGGCGGGACATGTCGTCAACACGGCGTCCGTCGGAGGCATCCGCGGTGTGGGGAACCAGTCCGGCTACGCGGCCGCCAAGCACGGCGTGGTGGGCCTGACCCGCAATTCCGGGATCGAGTACGGCCAGTACGGCATCACAGTCACCGCCATCGCTCCCGGCGCGATCATGACCCCCATGGTCGAGGGGTCACTCAAGCAGATCGACCCGGACAACTGGGAAGAGGCTGGCCGTCAGTTCGTCAGCGCGAATCCGATGCAGCGGTTCGGACGCCCAGAGGAGGTCGGCCACCTCGTCGCGTTCCTGCTGTCCGACGACGCCTCGTTCATCAACGCCACCACCATTCCGATCGACGGCGGACAGTCCGAGAAGTATTGATCCCCGATACCTCCCGTGGTTCTCACCACACCGTGGTGGGCGTCGTCCCGAGACGACGAATCGGACAGTAGTCTCGACGCGGACCATCCGCAGTCAAACCCCGCCCGCACCGGGCGATCCCGCGAGGAGACCTGATGAGTGATTCGCTGCAGTCCTTACTCGACACCAACCGCCCGGCCGTGGTGGCCGACCTCGTCGACGTCATCGACGCCGAGGTCGCGGATCAGAAGGGACTCGGCGGCGCTGCAGTCAAGACCGCCTACGCCGCCGCGCAGAAGGTGAAGCCGGGTGTGGTCACCTCGGCGACCAACCTGTTGCTACCCGATTTCCTGACCGCGCTGCAGCCGTTCTGGGATAACAAGCCGGCCGACGTATCGTTCGCCGACCATCTGGCCGCCAACAGCGATGCGGCCGCCGAGGCGCTGTTGACCGTCACCGACGATCAAACGGCCACGGCCCGCCCTGCACTCGCCAAGGCCTACGGCTCGCTACGCGGAAAGGCCAAGGGGTATGTCGCGGCGTCACTTCCGCGGGTAGGCGCGGCGATCGAGAAGCACGCCGGCTAGCACGTCACGAGTCCGACCCACGCGTCCATCGACCAGCCGTGACGGTTGATCGGTGGGCGCTGTCGTATGCGCTTGCGCCCAGTGGCGGCTGGTCAGGCAGCAGAGGTGACGATGAGCAGCAGACAGACGACGACGGCGATCAACGCGCCGAGCATCGACAGCACTCGCCACACGTGCACCCGTGCAGGCGTGTAGTCGGTACGTTGCGAAGAGGCGACTTGTGGTGACGCCATGACTTCTCACTTTCAGTAGTCCGGGTCAACGCTGACCAACTGGACGGCGATCACCGGTCTTGGTACTGCAGTGATAAATGTGTCACATGTTTTCTGGTGATCGCACTCACCGACGGTGCGTGTCATGATCACGAAAAGGCAACAGGTCGGAGGACAGATGGTGCAGACGGCAACCACGAGCACGCGCGGCTTCGACCTTCGCTCGGTATGGCTGATCGCCATCGCGTGTGCGGCCGTCAGCATGGTGGTGGCCGCGATGGCCGCGCTGAACACCGCCCTACCGGAAATCGCTGTCGACACCGGCGCCGATTCCGGTCAGATGACCTGGATTGTCGACGGATACACCCTCGCGTTGGCGGCGTTGCTGTTGCCGGCCGGAGCGATCGGTGATCGGTTCGGCCGACGAGGTGTACTCATCGTCGGACTCTTCGCCTTCGCGGTCGCGTCGATGCTGCCGATCTGGATCAACGATCCGGTGCAATTGGTCGTGACTCGCGTCCTGGCCGGTGCGGCCGCCGCGCTGATCATGCCCGCGACGCTCTCGCTGATCACCTCCGGCGTGCCCGAGCATCGCCGCGCCATCGGCGTCAGCATCTGGGCAGCCGTCGCCGGTGGCGGCGCCATCGCCGGTTTCCTGGTCACCGGTGTCCTGCTCGAGTTCTTCAGTTGGCATTCGATCTTCATCACCTTCGCATCGTCGGCACTGCTCACCGCGTTGCTCAGCCTCACCATCGGCACCTCGCGCGACAGCAACCCGGGACGCTTCGACATCGCCGGGTCGGTGACGTCGATCCTGGCCGTCAGCGGTGTCGTCCTCGGCCTGCTGGAGGCCCCGCATCGGGGATGGGCCGACCCGCTCGTACTCATCAGCCTGGTCGGCGGCATCGCACTGGCGGTCGCCTTCGTCGTCCTCGAATTACGGCGCTCCTCTCCACTTCTGGATGTCCGGCTGTTCACCAACCGCGCTTTCGGTTCCGGTTCGCTGTCGATCGCAATGCAGTTCTTCGCGTCGTTCGGCGTGTTCTACCTGATGCTGCAGCAACTCCAGTTGGTGTTCGGCTACACACCGTTGCAGTCGGCGTTCGCGCTGATGCCGATGGTGGCGGGCGTCGGTGTGTTCGCCTTGATCGGCAACTGGATCGCGGTACGGTTCCACGCCCTGCGGTTCGTACTGGCCGGCGGCATCATGCTGAGCGGGATCGGCATCGTGCTGCTGGGCACGATCGAATACGACACCTACTGGGCTGCACTATGGATCATTGTGTTGTGCGCCATCGGTATCGGCTTGGCGACCGCGTCGTCGACGACGGCAATCATGTCCAACACCCCGACCGACAATCAGGGGGTGGGTTCGGCGGTCAACGACACCGCACGCGAACTCGGCGCCGCCATCGGCATCGCGGTGGCCGGGAGCATCATGGCCGCCGGATATGCGTCGCGGATCGGGCCGGTCGCCGACAACGCGCAGGCTCAGCTCACCGCAGCTGGTGAACAACGCATCGCCGCCGGCGACCCGATCGTCGGTCAGATGCTGGTGCAGCAGGCCGGCGAAGCCGCCGAATACATCCGGCGATCGCTGGCCGAGGCGACCGCCGTCGTCGAACGACTCAGCGAACAGGCCGCGCCGCTGGCGATGCAGATCGCCGCCGACGCCCAGAACGCGTTCCTGGAACCGATGCGGCAGGCCTACATCGTGCTCGGGTCGGTGCTGATGGCGAGCGCGGTGGCGCTACTGTGGCTCGCGCCGCGTCGCGTGGTCCCAGAGCCGGACGGTGTCGATGCCACCCGTTCGACCGATGAGATCTCCGTCGGCGCAGCCATCGACACCGAGACCTCGGCGCGCCCTGAGACCAACCGCCCGGACTGAGGGTGCTGTCGTCTGACGGCGTCGTCGGCACCGTCCTCGCCGTCGCCGTTCTGGCGCTCGTTGTCGTCACAACGGTCACCGTGCGGCGCGGTGTCGCGACTGTCATCGCTGTGGCCTCGGCTGTGGCGGTGGTGGCGCTGGGTTTGACCGACGTGCCCGTTGCAGCCGATGAGATCCGTTTCATCGCACCGACGATCGCCTTTCTCGCTGCCATGCTCGTGGTGGCCGACGTCTGCGCCCGGACGGGCGTGTTCACCTGGGTCGGATGGGTGGTGGAAGGCTGGAGCCACGGGTCACCGAATCGACTGCTGCGCATCGTCTTCGTGGTCGCCGCCGTCACCACCGCGGTGTTGTCGATCGATACCACGATCGTGCTGCTGACGCCGGTCGCCGTGATCACTGCCCGCCGACTCGGTGCGCGTATCACGCCGGTCTCATACGCCGGAAATCATCTTGCCAACACCGCCTCCACCCTGTTTCCGGTCTCGAACCTGACGAATCTATTGGCGTTCAGTGCAACCGGCTTGAGTTTCCTGGGGTTTGCGGGTGTGATGGCGGCGCCGTGGATAGCGGCGATCGTGGTGGAGTATCTGATCTTCCGGTGGTTCTTCGCCGACGACCTGACGGTCAGATCACCACGTCGTAACAGGGATCCCGCAACGCCACCGCACACACCGCGCTGGGTGTTGACGTGTCTGGCACTTCTGTTCGTTGCTTTCGTGGTGTCCGAACCGTTGGGCGTGCCGCTGGCCGCGACGGCGGCGGTGGGCGCAGCGGTCATGTTGGCCCCGATGGCGTTTCGCGACCCAACAGTGACCGCGCGGCATACAGCCCGCGCGCTCAACGTCGGTTTCCTGGCATTCGTGGCAGCTCTCGGAGTGATCATCCTGCCGGTCCGCGAGGGCGCGATCGGGGACGCGGTGAGTCATCTGATCCCTACAGGCTCCGGCTTCCTCGCCATGGTCGCGGTGGCCGTGCTCGCCGCGATTTCGGCCAATGTGGTCAACAACCTGCCCGCCACCCTCCTGCTCGTCCCACTCACCGCCCATCAGCCGGCGCTGGTGCTCGCGGTGGTGCTCGGCGTGAACATCGGTCCCAACCTCGCCTACTTCGGATCGCTCGCGAACCTGCTGTGGCGGGACATCATGCGCCGCGACTCGACGGCGGCCCCGAGATCCCGGGACTACCTGCGGCTCGGCGCGCTGACCGTGCCGCCGACGCTGCTGGTCGCGGTGGTGGCGTTGTGGATATCTGTGCGCCTCGGCGGGTTGTGATCTCGCCAGGGTCTCGATACGCCACTCACTCCGTTCGCGGCTACTCGACCAGCGAAATGGCGCGCGGCCACCGGGCGACCGCTAATCCCACCCCCCGCTGATCGAGTAGCGCGCGAGCCCCCAGGCGAGCGAGCGTATCGAGATTCACACACGCACCAGGGTCTCGATACGCCACTCACTCCGTTTGCGGCTACTCGACCAGCGAAATGGCGCGAGCTACGTCAGTTCGCCGCGCCCGCGGGCTCGGTGGCTTCGGCGGCGGCATTCTTGGCCCACTTGTAGTCGGCCTTGCCGGCCGGGGTGCGCTTCACCTCCTCGACGAACACCACGATGCGCGGAACCTTGTACCCGGCGAGCGATTCCCGGCAGTGGGCGCCGATGTCATCGATGGACGGTTCCACTGCATCCTCGGCCACTGCCACCACCGCTGCCACCCGTTGGCCGTACTTGGCGTCGGGCACCGGCACGACGAGCGCGTCGGCCACGGCGGGGTGGGCGTGCAGTACCGCCTCGACCTCTTCGGCGTACACCTTTTCGCCACCGGTGTTGATGCACTGTGAACCTCGGCCGAGGAAGACGATGGTTCCGTCGGCCTCGACGGTGCCCATGTCGCCGAGGATCGAGATCCGTGTTCCGTCCGGCAGGGTCGGGAAGGTCTTCGCCGTTTTGGCCTCGTCCTTGTAGTAACCCAGCGGCACGTTCCCGATCCGTGCGATGTAGCCGACGTCGCCCGAGCCGGGCTCGATCTTGTTGAGCCGCTCGTCGACCACCATCATCTTGTCGGTCGGCGGTACCCGCAGGTTGCCGTTCTCATCCATCATGATCTCGCCGTCGTTTCCCGATTCCGAGGCACCGAAGTTGTCGCGCAGCACCAGATCCGGCTTCACCGCGAGGAACCGGTCCCGCACGTGTTGGGACCAGATCGCCCCACCGGAGGTGACCGAGAACAACGACGACAGGTCGACCTCGCCCTGGCGTCGCTCGAACTCCTCCACGAGCGGCATACCCATCGCGTCGCCGACGATCAGGATGATCTGCACCTTCTCCCGCTCGACTTCGGACACGATGGCCGAGGGTTTGAAGTCACGTTGGATGACCAGCCGACCACCGAGGGTGAAGAAGGTGAACAACGAGTACGACGCCGCGCCGTGCATCAGCGGTGCAGCGAGCAGAAACGCCATCGAGGGGAAATCCTTGACCGCGGTAGCGATCTCCGCGAGGTCCTTGCGTGCCTCACCGTACGGGTTACCCCCGGACAGAGGTTTGCGGAAGAAGTCGTCGTGCTGCCACATGACCCCCTTGGGGTACCCGGTGGTGCCTCCGGTGTAGAGCAGGTACAGCTCTTCGCCGGTGCGCGGTTCGAAGTCACGCTGCGTGGGCGTCGTCGCCGCGTCGGAGAAAGACACGATCTCCACCGACCGGTCGCCGGGCAGGTCCACCGCCGCGTCGGACAACTCGGGAGCCAGCTCGCCGATGACGAAGACCACCCGCACATTGGGCAGCTCC
Source organism: Gordonia sp. Z-3 (assembly GCF_036233855.1). Classification (NCBI taxonomy): domain Bacteria; kingdom Bacillati; phylum Actinomycetota; class Actinomycetes; order Mycobacteriales; family Gordoniaceae; genus Gordonia; species Gordonia sp. Z-3. The sequence continues at coordinate 196,272 of NZ_JAZARS010000004.1, read as the reverse complement.
GGCAGGAGTTGCGCCACACTGCGCTGGTGTTCTTCCAGCTCGACGATGATCGCCCGCGAGTCGGAATTGTCGAAGATGTAGTGCAGTTCGGAGTTGGTGTACCGGTAGTTGATATTGACCGGAACGGCGCGGATCTTGAGCAGGCCCAGCAGGCTGGTGACATGCTCGACGCTGTTCTTCAGGAACAGCGACACGTTGTCGTGCGCGCCGATTCCCGACTCCGACAACAGGTGCGCGACCTGATTGGCCAGCTGGTCGAGTTCGGCATAGCTGATCTGGCGGCCCTCGTAGCTCAACGCGATCCGGTCAGGTACCGCATCGGCGACCGTCTCGAACACGTCGGCCAGATTGAACTTCATGTCGTCTCCTTGCTGAGCGCGGTGTTAGGTGGTTCGGGTGAGGACCAGGCCGCTGGTCGGAACTCCGGTGCCGGCGGTGACCACGACCTGCGCGGCACCGTCGACCTGGTTGACCGAGGTTCCGCGTACTTGCCGGACGGCCTCGGCGATGCCGTTCATACCGTGAATGTAGGCCTCACCGAGTTGACCGCCGTGGGTGTTCAGCGGCAGTTGCCCACCGACCTCGAGCGCACCCGGCTCTCGCACCAGATCTTTCGCCTCGCCCCGTGCGCAGAACCCGAGTTCTTCCAGTTGCATGAGGGTGTAGGGGGTGAAGTGGTCGTAGAGAATGGCGAGGTCCATGTCGGAGGGGCCGAGACCTGACTGTTTCCACAGTTGACGGCCGACCAGGCCCATCTCGGGCAGGCCGGCGAGGTCGTCGCGGTAGTAGCTGGACATGATGAACTGGTCGTCGGCGCTGCCGGCAGCGGCCGCCGCGATCACCGCGGGGGTGTGCGGCAGGTCCTTGGCCCGCTCCGCGGAGACCACCACGATGGCGACACCGCCGTCGGACTCCTGACAGCAGTCGAGCAGATGCAGCGGCTCGGCGATGTAGCGCGACTGTTGGTGGTCGTCGAGGGTGATCGGTTTGCCGTGGAAGAACGCGTTTGGGTTCACTGCGGCGTGTTTGCGGTCCACCACCGCGATCTGTCCGAAATCCTCACTGGTGACACCGTATTCGTGCATATAGCGCTGGGCGACCATCGCAACGAAAGCCGCCGGCGTGGACAGGCCGTGTGGATATGAGAACGCGTTGTCGGTGCCCGACGAGTTCTCTTGATTGGCCACCGCGCTGTTGACCTGGCCGAATCTCAAGCCCGATCGTTCGTTGAACGCACGGTAGGCGACGACGACATCGGCAACACCGGTGGCCACCGCCATCGCCGCCTGCTGAACCGTCGCGCAGGCCGCACCGCCGCCATAGTGGATGCGGGAGAAGTAGGTCATCTCCTTGATACCGACCGAACGGGCGACGGCGATCTCGGCGTTGGTGTCCATCGTGAAAGACACCAGTCCGTCGACATCGGCCGGTGTGAGTCCGGCATCGGCGATCGCGGACTGGACCGCTTCGGCCGCCAGCCGCAGTTCGCTGCGTCCGGAGTTCTTGGAGAACTCGGTGGCACCGATGCCGGCGATGGCCGCTCTGCCCGACAAACCGCCCATCATGCACCACCCCCGATCGTCAGGGTGACCGTCGAGATCACGTGCTTGCCCAGTGAATTGGTTCCGGTCACCGACACCGTGAGGACGTCGTCGGCAATGTCGGTCACCTCACCGGTGAAGGTGACCGAGTCGTAGGCGTACCACGGCACACCGAGTTTCAGATTGATCGAGCGGATGCGTGCCGATGGTCCGGCCCAGTCGGTGACGAACCGCTCCACCAGCCCGGTGTCGGTGAGGATGTTGACGAAAATGTCTTTGGACCCTTTGGCCTGTGCCAGGTCCCGGTCGTGGTGCACGTCCTGGAAGTCGCGAGTGGCCAGCGCCGTCGCCACCACGAATGTCGGCGATGCGTCGATGGTCAGCGGTGGCAACGTGTCCGCGATCCGGACCGGTTGCGGGGCAAGACTGGTCACGGCTGTCCCTTCGTTGTCGCAGGGGTCCAGGCATACAGGGTCCATGGGTCGGTTCCTGTCTCGGTGTCGGCCGGGAAGTCCAGAAACGTGACCTCCACCGCCATCCCGATCGTGACAACCGCCGGGTCGACGTCGCGGAGCTCACCCAGCATCCGGACACCTTCCTCGAGTTCCACCAGCGCCACCACGAACGGCAACTGCCGACCAGGCACCTTCGGGGCGTGGTGCACCACGTAGCTGAACACCGTGCCCCGGCCGGAGGCGACGAGGTAGTCGGTGGTGGGTACGGTTCCGTCTGCCTGGCGCGGTTTCCACGTCGCCGGAATCGGCGGGTGGCGCAACGTGCCGTCGTCGAGCTGCTGGATGCGCAGTTCATGGGACGCGACACCGTCCCAGAAGAACGCGGTGTCGCGTGATGCGCTCGGCTTGAGCATCCGGGTCGGATCGAGATCATCCGGTACTTGCGGTTCCGCCGGTTCCGCCGGTTGGGTTTTCGCCGACGGCCGGAATTTCAGGATGCGGAAAGACATCTCGGCGACCACCTCGTCACCGACCGACCACACGTTGCGGGTGGTGAAGAACCAACCTTCGCCAAGAGCCGTCTGCTTGGGGCCCACGACGTCGGTGAGATCAGACGAGATGGTGACCTGTTCGCCGGGCCGGGTGTAGCGGTGATAGACGGTGTCGCAGTTGGTCGCGACCACCGAGGTGTAACCGGCCTGATCGAACAGTTCGGTGGCACGTCCCAGCGGATCGTCGGCGGCCCGCTGTGCGTGCAGTCCGCGCATCGTCCACACCTGCGCCATCGCCGGCGGCGCGACGACCCCAGGGTGTCCGGCAGCGCGAGCGGCGTCGTCGTCGACGTAGACGGGATTGCGGTCCCCCATCGCCTCCACCCAGTTGTGGATCATCGGCTGGTTGATGGGATCTCGGCCCGCCCTGGGGGCGCTGGGTCCGTCAGCCTTGATGGCCTCAGCAGCGGAGAGGATGTCGGTGGGTGTGCTCATCATCGCCCTCGCAATCGAAGGTCGGCGGGGGTGGTCTCGATACGCCGCTCGCCTAGCGGCTCGCAGCTACTCGACCACCAGAGGGAAGCACCCGTCCCCACCGGACGAGACACCGACCACCAGAGGGCAGCCCTCCGGCGGGACGAGTCCTTCCCCGCCGGTCGAGTAGCCGACGAGCGGCAGCGAGGAGGCGTATCGAGACCTCGTGACACCCTCGCCCTCATCGCTTGGCCCTCGGCAATCCCAATCCGGCGGTGGCGATCATGTCGCGCATCACCTCGTTGACGCCACCGCCGAAGGTGATCACGACGTTTCGCTTCTGCTGCACGTCGAGCCAGTCGACCAACGCTGCAGTCTCGGGATCGGTGAAATCGCCGTAACGCCCGACGATGTCGTTGATCAGTCGGCAGACGTGTTGCAGCCGCTCGGTGGCGAACACCTTGGTGGCCGCGGCGTCGGCCATGGAGATCGCCTCCCCGGTCGAGGCGACCTGCCAGTTGAGGAGTTCGTTGATGCGGGCGTAGGCATCGATCTCGGCCAGGGCCCGCCGGACGTCGGAGTGCTTGGCGATGACGGTGCCGTCCGCGCCGGACTGCTGAGCCCAGGCTCGTACCCGCGCGGCGAGTCCGTCGATCCGGCCCGCGGGCCCGAGCATCACCCGCTCGTGATTGAGCTGGGTGGTGATCAGCTTCCACCCGTCGCCCTCATTGCCGACCCGCATCGACACCGGCACCTGCACGTCGTTGTAGTAGGTGGCATTCACGTGGTGCGCACCGTCGGCGGTGATGATCGGGGTCCAGCTGAACCCCGGGTCGCGGGTGTCGACGATGAGGATCGAGATGCCCTTGTGCTTCGGTGCGTCCTTGTCGGTCCGGACGGCCAGCCAGATGTAGTCGGCGTCATGGCCGCCGGTGGTGAAGATCTTCTGCCCGTTGACCACATAATGGTCGCCTTCGAGCACCGCGCTGGTGGTCAGCGAGGCCAGGTCGGTCCCCGCTTCGGGTTCGGTGTACCCGATCGCGAAGTGCACCTCACCGGCGAGGATGTCGGGTAAGAACTTTCGCTTGAGCTCGTCGGTGCCGTGTTCCTGCAACGTGGGTCCGACGGTCTGCAGGGTCACCGAGGGCAACGGGACGTCGGCGCGGACGGCCTCGTTGGTGAAGATCTGCTGTTCGATCTGACCAAAACCTTTGCCGCCGTATTCTTTCGGCCACCCGACACCGAGCCACCCGTCCTTGCCCATCTGTCGGATCACCGCGCGGTAGGTCTCGCCGTGACGTTCGGTGAGCATCACCCGCGCGTCCTCGGCGCTCACGAGATTCGTGAAGTATTCGCGCAGTTCGACCCGCAGCGCCTTCTGCTCGGGGGTGAGATCAATGAACATCTGTTGCCTGCCCTTTCGGGTCGAGACGGGCGTCGGAATCGTCGGCGATCTCGTCGAGACGGGCGTCGGGCCCGCCGACGAGCCGGGCGAGGTCCTTGGCGATCGAGAAGTACCGGTGCAACGGATAGGTCACGTCCACACCGATCCCGCCGTGCAGGTGGGTCATGGTCCGCAGGGTTGCCGGTATCTCGGTAGCCACCCAGTAGGCGGCGATTCCCAGATCCTGTGTAGCGTCGAGTCCTTCACTCATTCGCCAGGCAGCCGCGGTCGTCGATAGATCCAGTGACCGGGCGACCACATAGATGTCGGCGAGTTGTTGTCCGACGGCCTGGAACATCGCGATCGGCTTGCCGAACTGCTCACGATGGGTGACGTGGTCGGCGGTGAGTCGAGCGGCACCGGCGACGAGTCCCTGCGCATACGTTGCCAGCAGCAGGCGATACCGATCGCGAACGGCTCCGGCTTCGGTGGCGACGAGGTCGTCGGTGCCGACCGCGACGCCGTCGAAGCGCACGGTGTACTCGCCCCACCCGCTCGAGGTCGGTGTGCGCGTCATGCTCACCCCGTCCGCGTCGGAGGCCACCAGCACCGCGCCATCGTCGGTGGTCACCAGCAGCGCCGACGATCCCTCCGCATGCAGGACTCCCGTCTTGATGCCGGTGAGCCGGCCGTCGCGCACGGTGGTGCGCGGCGTCTCGGTGAGGGCATCGCCGAGCTCGCCGATGGCGATGGCATGCCAGGCGCCGTTCGCCACCGTAGGCGACCACGTCCCGCGGACTGACCGCTCGGCGGCACCGAGCGCCAGGGCCGACACGAGTGATCCCACGGCTGGCGTCACAGCCGCCGACTCCCCCATGCGTCGGAGCAGGGGCAGTAGGTCGATCACGGAGACGTCGTCGCCTCCGACATCGCCAGGTAATGCGAGCGCGGCGAGTCCGGCGTCGACAACCGACCGCCACAACGCGGTGTCGAATCCGCCGGGCGCGTTGCTCTGCCGATCGCGCCGACCGAACGTGGATTCCCAGTCCGGTTGGTGCCGCGCGAATACCTCTGCGGCGGCATCACGAACTGCTACCGCCGTGTCGTCGAGGGCGAAGTCCACCCCGGTGCCTCCTTGCCACAAATTAGAACTTGTTCTAGTTGTATCAGATGGCGTGTCCGGTGTGGGAGTTATGGCCTCTCAACTGCAGATTTCCCGCGCTCTCCGGGCGTCGTCACAGGTCAGCCGCGGGGCAGACCGAGAATCCGTTCCGCGGCTGCGGTCCGTAGGATCTGCGTGGTGCCCCCGGCGATGGACAGGCACCGGTTCTGCAGCAATGCGTCCGACGCGTCGGAGGCGGCCACCCCGTCGACGCCCAGCAGATCGAAAGCGAATTCCGGAACCGACTGACGATGCTGGACGCCGATCAGTTTGCGCACGCTCGACAACGCCCCCGGGTCGTGACCTTCCAGACGCCGGGTGACCGCACGGGCGTCGATGACGCGACCGGTGTGGGCTTCGGCCACCAGGCGCCCGAGGCCGGCCAACTCGTCGGGAGTCAGCTCGCGGGCCATCGCCTCGACCTGACGCAGCAGGGAATCCATCTCCTTGCCCAGGCCCGAACCGCCCATCGCCACGCGTTCGTTGGCCAGGGTCGTACGGGCCAGCCGCCAGCCGCCGTTGACCGGACCGACGACGCACTCGTCCGGGACGAACACGTCGTCGAGAAACACCTCGTTGAAGTTCGCGCGGCCGGTGAGTTCGCGCAGCGGCCGGATGTCGATACCGGAGGTGTTCATGTCGATCAAGAAATAGGTGATGCCCTTGTGTTTCGGTGCGTCGGCGTCGGTGCGCGCCAGGCACACCCCCCAGGATGCGTTGTGCGCCTGGGAGGTCCAGATCTTCTGCCCTTGCAGGCGCCAGCCGCCGTCGGCGCGAGTGGCCTTGGTACGCAACGCCGCGAGGTCCGAGCCCGCCTCGGGCTCGCTGAACAGCTGGCACCACACGATGTCGCCGGTCAGGGTCGGCGACACGAATCGTTGCCGCTGTTCGTCGGTGCCGTGTTCGAGGATCGTCGGGATCGCCCACGCGCCGATCACCAGGTCGGGCCGCTCGATCCGCGCGCGCTCGAACTCGTCGTCGATGAGCAGTTGTAGGGCCGCGCCGGCACCCAACCCATAGGGCGCGGGCCAATGCGGCATCAGATAGCCGGAATCGGCCAGTCGCGCCCGACGCCGCGACGGATCGAGGGCGGCGATGTCGTCCACTGCTGCCCGGACCTCCGCGCGCCGGTCCTCGACTGCGGACAGATCGATCCGAAAGTTCCTTCGGTGCCCCGCCATTCCGAGCCGGGCGAGTTCCCGAGCCGACGACATACCCTGGCCGATGGCGGCGCGAGCGGTCAGCGCTGCCCGCAAATAGAGATGAGCGTCGTGTTCGTAGGTGAAGCCGATGCCACCGAGGATCTGCACGCAGTCCTTGGCATTGGTCGTGGCGGCTTCGGCCGCGATGACGTCCGCCGCGCACCTGCTGACGGCGAGCTGGGCAATGACCTCCTCGTCGTCGGTCGCGAGACGTTCGTCCACCGCGCGCGCCAGATCCCATGCGACCGCGGTGAGCTCTTCGCTGCGGCAGAGCATGTCGGCGCAGATGTGTTTGATCGCCTGAAACGAGCCGATGGGTGTACCGAACTGGGTGCGCACCGTGGCGTAGTCGACGGCAGTGTCCAGCGACCACCGAGCGATGCCGCTCAGGTAGGCGGCGGTCGCGGCCGACAGACTCGCGGTGACCAGATCACCGTCCGGCAGGTCGATGAGGTCCCCACCCTGCACGCCGGTGACCTGCACCCGCGACACCGACACGGTGCCGCTGATGACGCCGTGTGCCTCGGCGGTGGTGGCACCAACGCCCGGGGGCAGGATTCGCCAGGAGACCCCGTCGCCTCCGTCTTCGTACGGGATCACCACCGCGCAGCCGTCGACGTAACCGGGCACCAGGCCCAGGTCGAGCGCACCGTCGTGCGGAGGATTTGCCGCCATCCCGGCGTACGCAGCTGCCGGAGCGACCACGGCCACTGCCCCGGAGGCGACCCGCGCAAGCAAGTCACCGGCGCGCGCGTCGTCGGACCGCGAGAGCCCGAGCGCGGCAGCGACCATCGGACCGATAGGGCCCGGCACCAGGCTGATACCGCACTGCTCGATCATGGCGGCGACATCGATGAAGGTCGCACCGAAGCCGCCGGAGTCCTCGGGCAGGGCGCCCGCGAAGACACCGAACTCGGCGAGTTGCGCCAACAGACCGGTCCACTGGTCGGCAGGCTTGTCGATGTCGGCACGGACCAGTTCGGTGGTCGAGACGCTGCGCGCCCAGGTATCGATCGCGTCGCAGACGGCGATCTGTTCGCTTGACGTGGCGATTGTCACGTGAATCCTCTGTATGTCAGGTTGTGACGGGCAAATAGAACCTGTTCTAATATGCCATGGGTGTTTGCCAACCGGTAGGCACCGTTCGAACCGACCACGTGAGGATGTCTTCGAGCACATGGCACGATCTGCAGCGGCCAAGGCGCCCGTCGAGCCCGCGGCCCCCACCGCCTCGGCAGCTGGTTCAGCGTCGAGCGGCACCGAGACCGGTTCAGCGGCGCAGCGCGAACGGCGTCGTCGCATCCTGGATGCGACGCTGGCGTTGGCATCCAAAGGTGGTTACGACGCGGTCCAGATGCGCACCGTCGCCGACAAGGCCGACGTCGCCGTGGGTACGCTCTACCGATATTTTCCCTCCAAGGTGCATCTGCTGGTCACCGCCCTCGCGCGCGAGTTCGAACGCGTCGAGTCGCGAGTGGATCGCTCACAGCTGCGCGGCGACAACGCAATCGAGCGGCTGCGTCATGTGCTGGACATGATCACCTATGCGATGCAACGCGATCCGCTGCTCACCGAGGCGATGACGCGCGCATTCATGTTCGCCGACGCCTCAGCGACTGCCGAGGTCGATCAGGTCGCCGGCATCATCGATCGGCTACTCGCGGGCGCCATGGTCGACGACGGCGAGCCCGGCGAGGAGGATCTGGCCATCGCCCGGGTCATTTCCGATGTGTGGATGTCGAATCTGGTGCAGTGGTTGACCCGCCGCGCCTCGGCCACCGACGTCACCAACCGCCTCGAACTGACGGTGCGGTTGTTGCTGAAGGATCGGATTCAATAGGTCTGCGGAGTCATCCGGTCTATTCGCGAGAGCCCGAACCCAACTGCTGATCGAGTAGTTCGAGCCGCTAGGCGAGAACGTATCGAGATCAGCCGCTTCCTACCGCCGCAGATCCGCCGCGATCATCGGCCACGTGCGCTTGAGGTCGGATTCCCAGTACTGCCAGGAATGCGTCCCGTTGGGTCGCGCAATCAGTTTCATCGGCACGCGCAGCGACCGAAGCCGCGCCGCCATGTCCTGGGTGCATTGGTTGACCGCCGCCTCGATCGCGCCGCCGAGCACCACCTGATTCGCCAGCACGAGCGGATTTCCCTGCACCAGTTCGGCATTCATCTGGTCGTACTTACCCGGCAGACCTGTACCACTGGTCATGTACACCTTGGTGCTGCGCAGCTTCGCCGCCCGGAGGTAGGGATCGTTGGCCCGCCAACCCGGTCCACCGACCGGCCCCCACATGTTGGTGAGGTTGCCCTGCCCGCGGTCAGCCACCACCATCCGGATGTAGGCCTGCCCCAACGGATCGCTGGTGCGCGCGCAACCACTGTAGGCGGCCACCGACCGGTACAGCTTGGGGGCGGCGATCGCGAGATTCAGCACCGACGTCCCGGCCATCGAGATACCCGCGATGGCGTTGACCTTGGTGGTGTCGAATTCCTTGTCGATGAGCGGCGGGAGTTCTTTGGTCAGGAACGTCTGCCACTTGTTGCGGCCCAGGACCGGATCGTCGCGCTGCCAGTCGGTGTAGTAGGAAAACGCGCCACCGATCGGGGTGACCACATTGACGTTCTTGTCGGCAAAGTACTTCACATAGTCGGTCTTGGCCGTCCAGGTGGCGGAGTCCTCACCACCGCCGGCCCCGTTGAGCAGATACAACGTCGGCCGGGGTTTGCTGGTGTTGCGCGGACGCAGCACGGTGATCGGGATCATCTTCTGCATCGACGCCGACCACACGATCAGCGTCGTGTGCTGCGGGTTGTCGTGGATGACGGTGTCGACGCGGGAGATCTTGGGGTCGGGGGTCGGTGTCGCCTGCGCAGCTGCCGCGCCGAGGGTGAGACCCACGGTCGCCGTCATCGCCGCAGCCACCCACACGCGCCATCGACGTCCCCCGAGTGCGTTCACCAACACCTTCCCTCCAACCTCACAAGTCACAGTTGTCACAACCTTAACGGTTGAGCAGCTCAACCAACAGCCGGAACGGTGCTCGTTAGGCACTTGTGACGTGCGGGCGCCGGCCTCTCGGCAGCCACCCCGAATCGCCAACGCCACCTTGCTTGGAAGCAAGGTGGCGTTGGCGATTGGGTATATGTCAGGAGTGGGTGAACTTCGGCTCACGCTTCTCGACGAACGCGGCCATGCCCTCGGCCTGGTCGTCGGTGGCGAATGTCGAGTAGAACAGTGCCCGCTCGGCGCGGATCCCCTCGCCGAGGCCGGACTCGAAGGCGCGGTTGACCGCGTCCTTGGCCAGCGAGGCCGCGATGAATGATTTCGATGCGATGGTCTCGGCCACTTCCTTGGCCGTGGTCAGGCAGTTCTCCTTCGGCACCACCCGCGACACCAGCCCGAGCTTGTCGGCCTCGTCGACCTTCATGTTCCGGCCGGTGAGGATCAGATCCATCGCCTTGGCCTTGCCGACCGCGCGGGTCAGGCGCTGCGATCCGCCGATGCCGGGGATCACGCCGAGATTGATCTCGGGCTGACCGAATACCGCGTTGTCACCGGCGATCAGGATGTCGCAGAGCATCGCCAGCTCGCAGCCACCGCCGAGGGCGTACCCGGTCACCGACGCGATGATCGGGGTGCGCAGGCGGGCCAGATCGTCCCAGGCGGCGAAGAACTGCTCGCCGACGACGTCGCTGTAGGACTTCGACGACATCTCCTTGATGTCAGCGCCGGCGGCGAAGGCTTTTTCCGACCCGGTGATCACGATTGCCCCGATGTCCGGGTCCTTGTCGAATGCGGTTGCCGCGCCGACGACCTCGGTCATGAGCGTGGTGTTGAGCGCGTTGAGCGCCTTCGGCCGGTTCAAGGTGATGACGCCGACGCGCCCGTCACGCTCGACGATGATGGTCTCGTGCTCAGACACTCGAATCCTCCTGCGGTGCGGGGTTGATGACAAGTTCCAGGCCGTCGGGCAGCGGCGCGAAGAAGGCGTCCACCTCGGCGGGGGTGACGGCGGTGTGATCGGTGTGGCGCCACGCCGGGTTGCGATCCTTGTCGATCACCTGCGCGCGGATACCCTCGGCCATATCGGGATTGAGCAGGCTGCGCAGCGACACCCGGAATTCACGCTTGAGTGTCTCGGGCAGGGTGGGTTCGGCCTGCCGCAGCGACCGCAGGGTCACGGCCAGCGCGAGCGGGCTCTTGCCGGCGATGGTGGCGGCGGTCTTCTTGGCATCGTCGGTGCCGGCGGCACTGCAGCGGTCGATGATCTCGGCGATGGAGTCGGCGGCGAAAGCCTGACTGATCCACTCCCGTTGCCCGGCGATCTTCGACTCGGGCGGTTCCTGTGCATACTTGGCGAGCGCGTCATCGAGCGAGGTCTCGCCGATCGCCCGACGGAATGCGCCGAGGTCGGCGGCCGGGATGTAGTGGTCGGCGAGACCGAGCTCGATGGCATCCGCACCGGACAACTGGCCGGCGGTGAGCCCGGCGTAGACGCCGAGGTTGTCCGGCACCCGGGCCAGCAGGTGTGTGCCACCGACGTCGGGCACGAATCCGATCCCGACCTCGGGCATGGCGAGCCGCGTGCGGTCGGTGACGACCCGGGTGTTGGCGTGGGCGGAGACACCGACACCACCACCCATCACAATGCCGTCCATGATGGCGACATAAGGCTTGGGGTAGCGCGCGATGTCGGCGTTGAGCCGGTATTCGTCGGCCCAGAACAGAGCGGACGGGCACGCCGCCGCCTCGGCGTCACCGGCGCCGGAGCTGCTCAGCGCCGAGGCATCACGGTGAATGGCCACGATGTCGCCGCCGGCACACAGACCGCGCTCGCCGGCACCGACCAGCACCACCGCGCTGACCTGCGGATCGGCCGCCCAGCCGCGCAGGAGCTCGTCCATGGCGGTCACCATCGGATGGTCGAGCGCGTTGATCGACTTCGGCCGGTTCAACGTCAGGGTCGCGACCCCGGCGTCGATCGTGGACAGCACGGACGGTTCGTCCACCATGCTCAGATCTCCCTCGCGCAGATTCGTCCGATTACCCCTCAGATACTTGCATATCCTAGTAAAGGAGTACAGCGCAGGTCCCGAGTACCTCAGTCCCGGGCGCGCACGAACACTTCCATCGTCGTCGAAAGGACCTCGCGGTCGTCGCCGTTCACCAGGCGTCCGGCGCAGGTCACCAGCGCACGACCGGGCTTGTCGAAGGTGACGGTGTCGATGGTCATCGACCCGGTGAGGGTGTCGTCCGGCCGGACCGGACGCAGAAAGGCGACATCGACCAGACGGCGTCCGGCGATCACCTGCCAGTGATCGAAGACCGCACGCACGGCCAACCGCTGGAACACCGCCAAGGTGTGGATGCCGCTGGCGATGAGTCCACCGAAGGCACCCGACTCAGCGGCGTCGGCGTCGACGTGAAAGCTCTGCGGGTCCCACTGGGAGGCGAAGTCCACCAGGTCGCCTTCGCTGATGGTGAAGGTCTCGAACTCGTGATGACGGCCCACTTCGAGGTCGTCGGCAAAGGCGCAGGATTCCGTGGTCACCGCGGTCACGCTATCGGGCGTTGCCGGATGAGATGCGAGCGACCGGGCGGACCGCACGCAGGTGGCCTCGTTCGCACCGACGTGGCCGCCGATGCGCTTGCCGCCGATCTCTTCCGACGATCCGTGCCCTCTCACTCAGTCCGCCCACCTACGGTGAGCTCACCGGGACATGCCACTAGGTCCCACAGTCCAGAAGGAGTAACCACATGACCATCCGCGTCGCCGTCTGCTACGGGCATCCCAACGATCCCGCCGCCTTTGACGAGTACTACGAGCAGGTCCACATCCCCCTCGCGTCGAAGGTCCCTGGATTGACCGACTACACCTGGGGCAAGGCCGCTACCCTCGACGGTTCGGAGCCGCCGTACTACGCCGTTGCGAACCTCTACTTCGCCGACCAAGAGGCCTTGATGGCGGCTGCGGGTTCCGAGGAGATGGCGGCGGCCGGCGCTGACGTCGCAAACTTCGCCACCGGTGGTGTCACGATGTTCACCCAGGAGGAAGCCTCGGTTCTGCGGTAACCGCTCGGCGCGTTCGACGCCACGTCGATGGTGGTCCGTCGTTTCCACCGGTGTGCGGACCCGACGCCAACCACACGGGGAACTGACATCCACGGCGGTTACAACCCTGTGTGGATGTCAGTTCTCCATGTGGTAGATCGCTACTGCGCGGGAGGCGGGTTGGCCGTGCCAGCCTTGGCGACCTATTCGTCGCAATCGCCGGGGAGCGACAACCTACAGTGGACCGATGAGCACCGACCTCCCACCTACCGACCGCCGCACCGTCGACCCGCGCCGTCACCAGCTCGCCGAGGTCATGCAGTTACCTGCCGATCAGCCGGTCACGATGCTCAATCTGCTGCGGTATCGCGATGTGGCCCACTACTCGGCCGCCGATGATCTCGCCCCCGAGCAGCCGATCTCGGGCGAGCAGGCATATCGCCGCTACGGCGCGGCAGCGACCCCACACATCGAGAAGGCGGGCGCCGAGGTGGTGTACCACGGCGAATGTGGTCCCACCGTGATCGGCCCGGCCGACGAAACGTGGGATTCGATACTGCTGGTGCGTTACCCGAACCCGAAAGCGTTCCTGGACATGGTCACCGATCCCGAGTACCAGTCGTTGTCGCGCCATCGCACTGCAGCACTGGCCGATTCCCGGCTCATCGCGACGACCACGTCGTAGCCGGAGCCGCCCGCCGCCGACGGCGCAACCGTTCTGGCCGCAGCTCCGGCTCCAAGCCGGAACCGGGAACTGCGGTCGGAAGTTTCGACAGGCCAAGCTCAGGTCTCGGTCGGGTGGAAATCGACTGCCAGCTCTGGTCCGTCATTTTCTCGATAGGCGGCGAGGTTCGCCGGATCGTAGGCGGCGACGGTGTCCATCCGGCGGGCCGCGCTCGATGCGACGAACTCATGCCCGGAGTCGACGACCCCCATAGGGCGTGAAAGTCCAGCGATCAAGCGGTAGAAGCCTTTCCGTGACTCCTGGAGCGGGACTGCGAACGCGTCGGTGTCGATGAGGAATTGGCTGATCGCGCTGATTACGCTGACGGTCGCCGGTCCCGATGCCGGTGCTTCCTTGTCATCGTTGAACGCGAGTCCGTGACGCCGCGCCCGATCCATCATCCACACCAGTGGGATGTTGCTGATCTTGCTGTCGGCATAGCCACCGCCGACGTTGCAGTGCACTCCGGAAAACCAGACCTGCTCGATGATCTGGCTGTCCGGGGCATCCGGCTGCGCACGCCACAGCGTCGGCTTGAACGGTCCGCGCTTCTCGTCGATGGCCAACGCATGATAAGCGGCCGCGACGGTGGAACTGAGCTGAGTGTCGTGAAATGCCCACCGTCGGTTGATCCATTCGAAGAGCTTGCCGCTGAGTGGAATTCCCAACGAGCCGACGGTGTCCCACACCCCGATGAAGCGGATCGGCACCTCATGTGAATACTGCTCACGGAACTCGACGGCGCGTTCGCCGCTCGGCGCCGACGACCGGTCCCGATCGCGGTACAGCGCGAAGGCCTCGTCGAGACGGCCGCGGTGCTCTCGCGACAGCAGGCCCGCGTTGCGGATGAAACCGGCGATGCTACGCGCGGTATATGCGCCGCGACTGAACCCGAACAAGAAGATCTCGTCGCCGGGTTCGTACATATCGACGAGTTCGAGATACCCCTTCTTCACATTCTTGGACAGCCCCAGTCCCAGTGCTCCTCCGCGAACCTTGTGCCACGGCTTGGTCCCGACCCCGGCCACATAAACGGAGTCCTGGATGACGCCGGCATCGTCGGTGCCGGCGATCGCCTGATACAGCTTGACCACGTTCGTCGGGTGTTTCTGCCCGAACACATTCCAGGTGCCGTCGCAACACACGATCAGCCGTCTCGGCATGATGAGTTGATCTCCTTCTCAGGTGGAACAGGTGCTTTAGATCCTATGCGGCGTCGAATGGTTCATGCGTCGCGTGATTGATCGACAGCTGCCGCCGGGCTCGTCGGCGGGTCACGGCGTCCGCAGCACATCGCGCGCCCGCGCATTGATGGCGTCGTGGATCCAGTCGGGCTCGACGACGTCGAAGGAGTGCTCGAGCAGCAGAGCCCACACCATCCTCAGTGCTCGTGTCCGGTCGGCGTACCGTAGCCGGGCTCGCACGGTCGCTGCGTTGGGCGTCGCGGTGTCGTGAATCGCGACGGCACGCCCGAGTCGATCCAGATCCTCGGCAGCACAGTCGATCACCACCTCGACCGGTTCGAACGATGCCCGAAACGCGCTTCGATGTCGTTGCCAGATCTCGTCGAGGTCGACCTGAGGATCCCGCTGCGCCGGCTCGTCGAGGACCTCGACGTCGGACATCCGCGACACCCGATACATGCGTTCGTCACCGTTCACTGCCGCGACGAAGTACCAGGTCTCGCCGGCCACGATGAGACCGATGGGATCGAGAATCCGTTCGCGTACTTCGTCATCGCCGCGTCTGCGATAACCGACCCGCAGTCGTCGACCATCGAACACCGCCTGCTGCACGGCCCCCAACGCGCTCACCTTTTCTGGTTCACGCACGAAACCCTCGGGCCGGACGAGGACACGTTGAGCGGCGTCGACCGCCCGGCCACGATGAGCCTCGGGCAGCGCGGCGGCCACCTTGCGCATCGCGCTGGCGAATGCCGGTGAATCCAGTCGCCCGGTGCCGGCCAACAACGATGTCGCCTCATCGACGGTCAGCCCCGTCAGATCCGTGCGATAGCCGGGCAGCAACGCGAAACCACCGTGTCGACCGCGCTCGGCATACACCGGCACGCCCGACAACGACAGCGCATCGATGTCGCGCAGCACCGTACGCTCCGAGACACCGAGTTCCTCGGCGATGGCAGCAGCGGTCAGCCGCTCATGCTTCTTCAACAGCATCAGCACCGCGATGAGACGTTCGGCTCGCACATCCCCGATTCTGTCGCACAATCACGACAGAAGATGTCGTGATTAGGAGATTGACTGAGATCACCAGCCAGGAAACTCAAAGGAATCACGATGACGAACTCCCCGACCGCCGATCCCCGCCCCTCCTACGCCGCCGCCACCGCGTGGGTCACCGAATTGCTCAACGGCGTGTCCGAAGATCAATGGTCGGCCCCCACACCCTGCGACGAGTTCGACGTCCGCACGCTCGCCGCACACCTGATCGCCACGGCCAACCGCGCGGTCGCGCTCGCCGAGGGTGCCGACGCCCTCGCACTGCCCCGCCTCGCCGACACCTATGACGCACACTCATACGCCGTCACCGTCGGCAAAGCCATCGAGCTGTGGTCCGACGACGCCACCCTGACCGCGCCGGTCACCGTCCCGTGGGGTGAGGTCCCGGGAGCAGGCGCGCTGTGGGGCTACGTCAGCGAGACCCTGGTGCACGGTTGGGACCTGGCTGTCGCCACCGGTCAGTCCGCCGAAACCGATCCGGCCGTGGTCGACCCGGTACTGGCGGTCGCGCGCCAGTTCATCCCGGCCGAGATCCGCGCCAACCCCGACGTGCCGTTCGGACCGGTCGTCGAGCCTCGCTCCGAGGCCGGTCCGACCGAACGGTTGGCGAACTGGACCGGACGTTCATCGTCGCCCTGGGTGGGTGCGGCCGCACGGTGACCGCGCTCATCCGCAGATCGGGTGACCGGAATTCGGCGGCATAGAATGGATCCCTGTGTCTCTCCGTCGTACGCCCGAAGTGAGTACGGACGGCGTGACACCGAAGGGCGCTTTGGCCTCTTTGTCCAACCCGAACTATCGGCTGTACTTCGCCGGGCAGACGCTGTCACTCACCGGAACCTGGATGCAGATGACGGCCCAGGCCTGGCTCGTTCTGACGCTCAGCGGGTCGGCATCTGTACTGGGTGCGATCGTCGCCCTGCAAGCGCTGCCGATCCTGTTGCTGGGCCCCTACGCGGGAGTGATCGCCGACCGGGTCGATCGCCGTCGGTTGATGATCGTGCTGCAGACCATCATGGGGATTCTCGCCGGCATCCTCGCGGTGCTGACACTCGGCGGGTGGGTGCAGATCTGGCATGTCGCAGTGTTGGCGCTGCTCGTCGGCCTCAACAATGCGTTCGAGAACCCGGCCCGCCAGGCGTTCATCCATCAGGTGGTGGGCGAGGAGCTGATTCGCAACGCCGTCACCTTGAATTCGGTGATGGTCAACGCGGCCCGAGCAGTGGGACCCGGCGTCGCCGGTCTCGTCCTCGCGGCCGTGGGCGCCGGATGGTGCTTCGCGATCAACGCGCTGAGCTTCGTCGCGGTGGTCGTCTCGCTCGTCGCGATGAACACCGCGACCATCGAACACGAAGAGCCCATCGCCCGCGCCAAGGGACAGCTCCGCGAGGGTCTGCGGTACGTTCGCGGCTCCCCCGCCCTGTGGATCCCGCTGGTGATGATGGCGCTCGTCGGCACGCTTGCCTACGAGTTCCAGGTGTCGCTGCCCGCGGCCGCCGCCGATACGTTCGAGGGTGGCCCGCAGGCGCTCGGGTTCATGACCTCGGCCATGGGGGTAGGAGCTGTGGTCGGTGGTCTGCTTGTCGCGGCGCGTGGCACCACCGGCCTGCGGCCCTTGACCATCGCGGCAGCCGGTTTCGGAGTGACCATTGCCGCGACCGCGATCGCCCCGTCGTTGCCGGTCGCGATCGCCGCGCTGTTCTTTGTCGGATGGCTCAGCGTCACCTTCATGTCCACCGGGAATGCGACGCTGCAGCTGAACGCGGACCCGCGGATGCGTGGACGGGTGATGTCGCTGTGGTCGGTGGCGTTCATGGGCTCTACCCCGATCGGAGGACCCATCATCGGCGCGATCTGTGAGGTCACCGATGCGCGGGTGGGTCTCGGAGTGGGTGCGGTCTCATGCTTCGTCGCGGCCGCACTCGGTGCCGCGGTGTGGCGACGCGGGAATCGTCGTCGGCCGGTGCGGATGCGGTCGACGGAGGGCGGCCCTTCGTGACGCTCGCAAGCTCGCTCCCTTGAGGCTCGCGAGCTCGAACCTCAGGGCGGCGTGACAGGGACCAGGTGAGAATTCTCTGATCCCTGAGGAGGCCCGGAGCCTGCGGAGGGCCGTCACGAAGGGACTCCCTTCGCGACGCTCGCACGCTCCCGGTGCTCTCAATGACCTGTCATCCGGTCGTGCCGATATCGACGAAACCGCCCATGGAAACCGACTCGTGCAGTTAGGTTGAGCGGATCAACTGTCCTACTCTGGGGGGAGTCGGCTGTGTCCCACCGATCGCTACTCATCGACGCGCATCGATCCTCGCCCGGCCACCGGGCGCTGGTGTCGTGCGCACTGTTCGCCATTGCCGTGACGCTCGCGACGATGGGCGCCGCTGCCGCGAGCGCCGCGACCCACTACTTCCCCGACATCTCGGAGAAGTCGGTCGCGAGAGCGGAATGCGGCCCCGGCGACCTGCCCGAACGTGGTCTGCAGGGTGACGTCAGCGCCGAGGACCGCAACTCGGGTCGCACGCGCCTCGGCTACCGCTGCAACATGGCAGAAGTCGGTCACGTGCGTGGCTCCGGCGGCGGTATCGTCTCGGCGACATTCGACCACTGCAGCTACACCGGAAGCCTGTTCCCCGGCACCAACTTGGTGCCGCAGCCGGGCGTCCAGGTGGTCGACGTCGCCAATCCCCGCAGTCCCCGGATCGTCGGCTCGCTGACCGAACCCGCAATGCGCGGTGGCACCTGGGAGACGCTCAAGGTCAACCAGGAACGCAAACTGTTGGCCGCCACCTCCGTTCCGCTGCTGTGGGGCGGCGGATTCTTCTCGGTCTACGACATCTCCGACTGCGCGCACCCGAAACTGCTCAACCACGGCCCCGGCACGGCCACACCGCTGCCGTTCACCTCGCACGAGGGCGGGTTCTCCCCCGATGGCCGAACCTATTGGGCCTCGGGAATCTCCCCTGGCCACCTGACCGCCATCGACATCTCTAATCCGGCTGCACCACACGTGATCTGGCAAGGACTGCACAGCTTCGTCGGACACGGGTTCGGAATCACCCCTGACGGTAACCGGATGTTCCTGTCCAACGCGGCCGGTGTCACCGTCCTCGACATCAGCGACGTACAGCGCCGCGCGCCCTACCCGCAGGTGCCGCACGAGGCGGCATACCTCTGGCCGGACGGGCAGGTGAATCAGCACACCATCCCGGTGACCTACCGGGGCCGCCCGCACATCATCACCGTCGACGAACTCGGTTCCGGCGGTGTGAAATTCTTCGATGTGAGCCGGGTGAACAAGCCCGGATACGTCGCCCAGATCAAACTCGAGATCAACCTGCCCGAAAACCTCGATACCAACCTGCGGTCGTCGATGGGCGGCGGCGTCTTCAGCAGCAACCCGCACTACTGCGCGGTCGACCGACGCGACAACCCCACCGCACTCGCCTGTTCCTGGGAGTCGTCGGGCATTCGCGTGTTCGACATCCAGAACATCAAGAAGATCAAGGAGATCGGCTACTTCAATCCGCCGGCCCAGAAGAACGCGACCGTCGTCGACCTACCCAACTCTCCGCATGTGTTGGCGTCGGCGTCGGGTGTGCCCGCCGTCGAGTTTCTCAGCCTGGGCATGTCGATCCTGAATGGGAAGGTCCGGTTCGAGGAGATGATCGGGCCGCGCACAGGCATGCTGGTCGGCGGCGACATGGCCACCGACTGGTGCTTCTCACCACCGGAGTGGCGCGGCAATCAAATCTGGACCACCTGCGCCGACGGCGGTTTCTATGCCATGACGTTGAGCCCCCGGGTGTACACCCCGCCGCCCGACCAGGACTCGTATCTCGGATGAGTTCTGCGGTACGGATCGTCGGCGCCCTGGGCGTCGCCTCACTGCTGGTCGTGGTGGGTGTGGTGTTCGGCATGGCCTGGCAAACCCACCGTGATTCCGACGCACAGCCACCGGCGCCGAGCGTCGTCGATGTGGGCTTCGCCCAGGACATGTCGACACACCACGATCAGGCGATTCTCATGTGCACCAGCCTGTCCCGTGATGTGGCCCCGCGGATTCGCGGACTCGCCGACCGCATGACGGCTGCGCAGGCCGCGGAAGTCGCCACCATGCGCGGCTGGCTGACCTGGTTCTCACTGCCCGTGACCACCGAGCACCCGATGTCCTGGATGGCCACGACCGACGGGCACTCCCACGCGCCGACCGCCGACGCACCGCCGATGCCCGGCATGGCCAGCATCGACGAACTGGACCGACTGGCCGCCGCACACGGCCGCGACGCGGAGATTCTGTTCCTGCAGTTGATGATCCGACATCATCGTGGAGGGCTGGATATGGCCCAGGCGGCATACAACGACCCTCGGTCGAGCTCGCCGACCAAACAGCTCGCGCTCACCATGATCGGGGAGCAGGGCGACGAGATCGGCCAGATGACACTAATGCTGCGGGAGCGTGACGCACAGCCCCTGCCGACGTGACACCCCGAGCCGTCAGAAGATGTCCGGCAGGTCTGTGGAGACGCGGTCGGAGAAGGTGGCGGGCCGCTTCTCCAAGAACGAGGTGACGCCCTCGGCGACATCGTCCATGGTGCCGCGATAGTAGATCGCTTTGGAGTCGGCGCGATGGGCGTCCCACGGGCTGGGCGCGCCGGCCATCCGCCACAGCAGTTGCCTGGTCAACGCCACCGAGACCGGAGCCGTCGTCGACGTCATCTCACGCGCCGTGGCGATCGCCGTGGAGAGCACCTCGTCCTTGGGCACCACCTGCTGCACCAGCCCCCGCTCATGCGCCTCGGCGACGGGCACCATCTTGGCGCCCATCGTCCACTGCAGGGCCGTCGGCAGTCCGACCAGTTTCGGCAGGAACCACGTCGAGGCCGCCTCGGGCACCAATCCTCGTTGGGCGAAGACGAAACCGAACTTCGCGTCGTCGGAGGCGATGCGAACGTCGGCGGGCAAGGTCATGGTCACCCCGACGCCGGCGGCCGCACCATTGACGGCCATCACCACCGGTTTGAGTGATTCGAAGATGCGCAGTGTGACCTGCCCGCCCATGTCACGGGGTACCTCACCCGGTTCCTGCTGTTCGAGTTCGAACGTGGTGGCGCCGCCACCGAGGTCGGCGCCGGCGCAGAAGGCACGGCCGGTCCCGGTGATCACCACTGCCCGCACCGTGTCGTCGGCGTCGGTCTCGTCGAAAACCGCGATCAGCTCCTCCCCCATCTGGTGGGTGAAGGCGTTGAGCCGGTCGGGCCGGTTGAGGCGGATGATCGCGACGTCACCGTCGCGTTCGAGGACGATGTGCTGTTCGGCGGTCTGCTCGGTCGGAGAGGTCACCGACTCAACCTACTCGACGACCGAGCGATCGTTCGTGAAGTCTGGCGAATGCGGGGTCATCTGGCACGCGCGAAGGCAGAACCCCGCTGATCGCGTAGTCCGAGCCGCTGGCACCACTCCCGCTGATCGCGTAGCCCGAGCCGCTAGGCGAGGGCGTATCGAGATCGCTTGCGGCTCACGTGGTCTCGATACGCCGCTCGCCTAGCGGCTCGCGACTACTCGACCACCGGGTGAAGCGAGCGGCTCGCGCCTACTCGACCACCGGAATTGCCCTGACGAAAACTATTCTGGGCGCAGTGTCGATCTGCGCTCGTCTCGTTCGACGTAATGGTGAGGGGCACCGAACGAGCCCTGATTCCTCAGAGATGTTCACCAGAGAAAGGCAAGACCATGAAGTACATGCTGATCATGCGTTCCACCGCCGAAGCCGAAGCCGCAGCAGCCGATGTCGACTTCACCGAGATCATCAACGCCATGGGTCGCTACAACGAGGAGATGATCAACGCCGGCGTGCTGCTGGCGGGCGAGGGACTCACCGATGCGTCGGAGGGTTTCGTGGTGAGCTTTTCCGCCGACGAGGACCCACTGGTCACCGATGGCCCCTACGGCGAGATCCACGAACTGTTCAACGGCTTCTGGATTCTGCAGGTCTCCAGCAAGGAGGAGGCCGCGCAGTGGGCGAAGAAGGCCCCACTCGGCCCAGGCGTGAAACTCGAGGTGCGACGCGTCAGCGATGAAACCGACTTCGAGGAGTACTCCGACAACGAGTACGTCCAAAGGGAGAAGGGGTGGCGCGAACAGCTCGGCACCGCATGACCGATCCCGAGATCCGACGCACGATCGATGCGGTGTGGCGCATCGAGGGCAGTCGTGTGGTGGCGACACTGGCCCGTGTTGTCGGCGACGTCGGCCTCGCCGAGGATCTCGCTCAGGAGGCGATCGCCGAAGCACTCGAGAAATGGCCGGGCACCGGCGTTCCGCGGAACGCCGGAGCCTGGCTGACCTCGGTGGCCAAGCGACGGGCCATCGACGGATGGCGCCGGCAGGAACGGCTCGACGAGCGCTATCAGATGATCGCCCGCGACCTCTCCGAAGTCGACGACGACGAGTGGGTACCCGTCCGCGACGACGTGCTGAAGCTGGTGTTCGTCGCATGTCACCCCGTCCTGAAGCGGGAGGCGCAGGTGGCGCTCACGCTGCGGGTGGTCGGCGGCCTGAGCTCAGAGGAACTCGCCCGACTGTTCCTCACTTCAGTCCCGACGATTCAGCAGCGGATCGTGCGCGCCAAGAAGACGTTGTCGGCGGCCCGCGTGCCCTACGAGGTGCCCGAGCCGGCGCAATGGCCGCAACGCCTCAACGGCGTGCTCGCGGTCATCTACCTCATCTTCACCGAGGGATACGCCGCCACAGTCGGCGATAGCTGGATGCGGCAGGATCTGGCGGCGGAAGCCCTGCGGTTGGGCCGGGTGCTCGCCGCACTGGTGCCGCGGGAACCGGAGGTGCACGGTCTCGTCGCGTTGATGGAACTGCAGTCGTCACGGTTCGCTGCGCGGCTCGATGCCGATGGCCGTCCAGTCCTGCTCGCCGAGCAGGATCGTCACCGGTGGGATCGTGGTCAGATCTCCCGGGGGCTCGCGGCGCTCGACCGCGTCGACACCCTCGGTCGGGGTCGCGGACCGTACTCGTTGCAGGCGGCAATCGCGGCCTGCCACTCCCGCGCCACGACGGTAGAGGACACCGACTGGCCACAGATCGTGATCCTGTACGAGGCACTCGAACAGCTCACCGGCAATCCGGTGGTCACCTTGAACAAGGTGGTCGCGGTGTCGATGGCGGCCAGCGCGCACGACGCGCTCACGGTGCTCGACGCGGAGGTCGACGTGGCGAAACTGGCCGGATCTCATCTGTTGTTGAGCGTGCGCGGTGAGTTGCTCGCGCAGTTGGGCCGGACCGAGGAGGCGCGAGCCGAACTGTGCCGGGCCCGCGAGCTGGCCATCAACGGCGCTCAACGTCGGGTGCTGGAGGACAAGATCGCGGCGTTGTGACGGGTGCTCACCCAGCAGCAGCCACCACACCAAGTCTGACCCAAAACTCACGACCAGACCCAGTAGCTCCCATTAGTAGGCCTGCAGCGCAATCCGCTGATCGTGTAGGCCGAGCCGCAGGTCCATACGCTGATCGAGTAAGCCGAGCCGCTGATCGAGTAGGCCGAGCCGCAGGTCCATACGCTGATCGAGTAGGCCGAGCCGCTAGGCGAGGGCGTATCGAGATCGCTTGCGGCTCACGTGGTCTCGATACGCCGCTCGCCTAGCGGCTCGCGACTACTCGACCACCGGGAACAACGACCACTCGACCACCGGGAACCACGACCACTCGACCAACCGGTAACAGCGACCACGACCACCGGGAACAGCGACCACGACCACCGGAAACGGCGACCACGACCACCGGAAACAGCGACCACTCGACCACCGGAAACAGCGACTAAACACCCCGAAACGACGACACCACCTTGCTTCGGAAGCAAGGTGGTGTCGTCGTTGTGGGGTATCTGCCTCGGGCTTAGCTCGCTTCGCCCTTGCCCTCGCCGGCATTGGTCAGCTCGGCAGGGGCGTCGGGCAGCTCTCGGGGCTTCTCCGAGCCGCTGAAGACGAACCGGGCGTCTTCGCCGTCGTCCTCGCCGTCCCAGCCTTCGACGTCGACCAGCACGATCTGACCCGCAGTCAGCTCGTTGAACAGGATCTTCTCCGAGAGCTGATCCTCGATCTCACGCTGGATGGTGCGTCGCAGCGGACGGGCACCGAGCACGGGGTCGAAGCCACGCTTGGCGAGCAGCCCCTTGGCCTTGTCGGTCAGCTCGATGGCCATGTCCTTGTTCTTCAGCTGCTGCTCGACGCGGGTGATCATGAGATCGACCATCTCGATGATCTCCTGCTGCGTCAGCTGGTGGAACACGATGACGTCGTCGATACGGTTGAGGAACTCCGGCCGGAAGTGCTTCTTGAGCTCGTCGTTGACCTTGAGCTTCATCCGCTCGTAGTTCGACTGCGAGTCGTCTCCGCTGGTGAAGCCCAGTCCGACGGCCTTGGAGATGTCGGACGTACCGAGGTTCGAGGTAAAGATCAGCACCGTGTTCTTGAAGTCGACCGTGCGTCCCTGACCGTCGGTCAGACGGCCGTCCTCGAGGACCTGCAACAAGGTGTTGTAGATCTCCTGATGGGCCTTCTCGATCTCGTCGAACAGCACCACCGAGAACGGCTTGCGACGCACCTTCTCGGTGAGCTGGCCGCCCTCTTCGTACCCGACATAGCCGGGAGGAGCACCGAACAGCCGCGACGCGGTGAACCGGTCGTGGAACTCGCCCATGTCGATCTGGATGAGCGCGTCGTCCTCGCCGAACAGGAAGTTCGCCAAAGCCTTGGAAAGCTCGGTCTTACCGACACCGGACGGGCCGGCGAAGATGAATGACCCGGACGGGCGCTTCGGGTCCTTCAGGCCGGCACGGGTACGACGGATCGCCTTGGAAACGGCCTTGACCGCGTCCTCCTGGCCGATGATCCGCTTGTGCAGCTCCTCCTCCATGCGGAGCAGACGGGTGGTCTCCTCCTCGGTGAGCTTGAACACCGGGATGCCGGTCCAGTTGCCGAGGACCTCGGCGATCTGCTCGTCGTCGACCTCGGCCACGACGTCCATATCGCCGCTGCGCCACTGCTTTTCCCGCTCGGCACGCTCGCCGACGAGCTGCTTCTCCTTGTCGCGGAGATTCGCGGCCTTTTCGAAGTCCTGCGCGTCGATCGCGGACTCCTTCTCCTTGCGCGCCTCGGCGATGCGATCGTCGAACTCGCGCAGGTCTGGCGGAGCGGTCATCCGGCGGATACGCATGCGGGCACCGGCCTCGTCGATGAGGTCGATCGCCTTGTCGGGCAGGAACCGGTCGTTGATGTAGCGGTCGGCCAGCGTCGCAGCCGCGGCGAGTGCACCATCGGTGATGGACACCCGGTGGTGGCTCTCGTAGCGATCGCGCAGACCCTTGAGGATCTCGATGGTGTGCTCGACGGACGGTTCGCCAACCTGCACCGGCTGGAACCGGCGCTCCAAGGCGGCGTCCTTCTCGATGTACTTGCGGTACTCGTCGAGGGTGGTGGCACCGATGGTCTGCAACTCACCGCGGGCCAGCTTCGGCTTCAAGATGCTGGCGGCGTCGATCGCGCCCTCGGCGGCACCGGCCCCGACCAGCGTGTGCAGCTCGTCGATGAACAAGATGATGTCGCCGCGGGTGTTGATCTCCTTGAGCACCTTCTTGAGGCGTTCCTCGAAGTCACCGCGGTAGCGGCTGCCCGCGACCAGCGAACCGAGGTCGAGGGTGTAGAGCTGCTTGTCCTTGAGCGTCTCGGGCACCTGGCCGTTGACGATGGCCTGGGCGAGGCCCTCGACGACGGCGGTCTTGCCGACGCCGGGCTCGCCGATGAGCACCGGGTTGTTCTTGGTGCGGCGGCTCAGCACCTGCATGACCCGCTCGATCTCCTTCTCGCGCCCGATGACCGGGTCGAGCTTGGCCTCGGCGGCGGCCGCGGTCAGGTTACGGCCGAACTGGTCGAGCACCAGCGAGGTCGACGGGGTGCCGGACTCGCTGCTGCGTCCGCCGGTGCCGGCCTCCTGCGGCTCCTTGCCCTGGTAGCCGGACAGCAACTGGATGACCTGCTGGCGGACCCGATTGAGGTCGGCACCCAGCTTGACCAGCACCTGAGCGGCCACGCCCTCGCCCTCACGGATGAGGCCGAGCAGGATGTGCTCGGTACCGATGTAGTTGTGTCCGAGCTGCAGCGCCTCGCGCAGCGACAGCTCCAGGACCTTCTTGGCGCGCGGCGTGAACGGGATGTGTCCCGACGGCGCCTGCTGGCCCTGGCCGATGATCTCCTCGACCTGGCTGCGGACACCCTCCAAGGAGATCCCGAGTGACTCGAGTGCCTTGGCGGCCACGCCCTCGCCCTCGTGGATGAGACCCAGCAGGATGTGCTCGGTGCCGATGTAGTTGTGGTTGAGCATCCGCGCTTCTTCTTGGGCGAGCACGACGACTCGTCGAGCGCGGTCGGTGAACCGTTCGAACATTGTTCTCCCTCACGTTGCTAGCGCCCCGGCCGTCGGTGACCACAGCGGCGTCGACTGCAGCGGTGTCATAGGTGACGACCAGCCTGCTTCCACTCTAGTGGTCGCTTCAGGTGCAGCTACAGTTAACGCCGGTCGCAGATCATTCACGAAATGGTCATGGCGGGGGTTCTGCTTGTACAACCGCGCACGTCGGCGCTGTGTTCCGGCCTCAGTACGCCGAGAGCGAACGGCTCGTTGACGTGGTCATTTCTGCTGCAGGGCGAGCACGTTTCCGGACGGATCGGTGAACCAGGCGAGGTCGGGTCCCTGCTCGCCGCCCCGCGCGATCCCCCGCTCGTCGTGATCGAATTGCTCGTATCTGAGGAATTCGACGCCTCGGGCGACGAGATCGTCGACCGCTTCCTCGAGGTTCTGTACGGGGATGTTGAGGACGGTGAACTCGGCCGGCCGGTGGTCGGGTTTCGGGTAGACCAACACCGTGGTGGTGCGGTTGATGCGCACACCCAACACCCCCACCTCCAGGTGGAGAACCCGCATACCGAGGACATCGCGATAGAACGTCGACGCGGCATCGAGGTCGATGACGGCGAAGCTGCTGTACGCCGACGTCGGTGTGCTCATCTGCGCTTCGAGTTCGTCGGAGATCCGGACGATCTGCAGCCAGTTGCCGTCGGGATCGGTGACGGTGCCGAAATAGGTGCCTCTTCCTTTGTCCGCGAGGGGGCTGATCCAGTCCGCCCCCAGGTCGTCGATCCGAGCGGCTGTGGCGACCGGGTCATCGACTTCGACGTTGAGGATCAGGCGTGCACCGCCGGTGGCGCGCCCCGACACGTCGTCGCGCTGGTCGAACATGATGTAGAAGCCGTCGAGTTCCATGATCTCGTAGCCCGGCGCATCCGGGTCGGTCTGGATCTCGGCTTCGAAAACGGTGGCATACCAGCGCGCGAGGCGCTTCGGGTCGTCGCTGGACAGGAGCATGGAGGAAATCGTCGCGGTGGCCATGTTCCATACTGACCGGCCCCGCGCGCCGAAGTCATCGGTATCGGCATCGTCTGGGCTGCGATACAGCTCAGCGTCGGAACGAGTCGATGACCCGATCGAGCACGACGAGGACCTCGGCGGCAGCGGTGCCCTTGTCATCGGCGGCGGCCACGTACAGCGCGGATTCGTCGAGCGCGCCGATGGCGACGTGCGCGATCGGACGCACCGGCTGGTCGTCGATCTGCCCGACCGCGATGGCGGCCTGCAATATGCCCTCGATCAGCGCGAAGCCGAACTCCTCGCCGCGGGCCCGCCACTCGCTCCACCCGAGCACCGACGGCGCATCCACCAGCGAGATCATGTGCACCGCCGGGTCGGTCACCCGTTCCAGGAAGACCCGCACCCCGGCCTTCAGTGCAGCCAACGGATCAGTGACGGCAAGATCCCCGACGCGCTCGGCCACTTCCGTGGTGATGTCCTGTTCGACCTGGTCGTAGACCGCGGTGAACAGACCCTTTTTGTCGTCGAACTGGTGATAGAGGGCGCCGCGGGTCACGCCCGCCGCCACCACGATGGCCTGGGTGCCGACGGCGGCATAGCCGTGTTCACCGAACAGGCTTCGCCCCGCGGCGATCAATGCCGAACGGGTCGCTGCTGTTCGTTCCGCCTGCGTACGACGATTGACTTTCATACAGTCTGCACGTAACTTTCATACCGAGTGTTCGTAAGTGAGATATCAGCCTATGCGAGAGGCGCCGCCATCATGACCACGACCTCGACGATCACACTTCCCTCCGGCACCGTGGAGTACGCGTCCTACGGCCCTGACAAGAGTGCGCACCCGCCGATCGTGTTCATGCACGGCGTCGCCGTCGACCATCGGCTGTGGCAGCCGGTGGCCGAGATCCTGGCGGCGCGGGGATACCGCAGCTATGCGCCGACGATGCCGCTCGGGTCGCATCACATCCCGTGGGGCCCGTCTGCGGACCGGAGTCCACGCGGTGCGGCGCGACTGCTGCGCGAGTTCGTCGACCGACTCGGCCTGGCCGACGCCACGCTGGTTGCCAACGACACCGGCGGTGCGATCACCCAGTACGCGCTCGACGCAGACCCACACTTCGTCCGGGCCCTGGTGTTCACGAACTGCGATGCATTCGATCTCTTTCCGCCCCAACCGTTTCAGCTGGTGTTTGCGCTGCTGAGACAGCGACTGCTCCTCACGCCGCTGATCGAGACGATGCGGTGGCGGGCGCTGCGGCATTCGTCGCTCGGCGTCGGTCTGCTCGTCACCGATCCCGACCCTGACCTGACCCGGTCAGTGTTCGAACCGCTGCGCACCGACGCGCGCATCCGCGACGACCTCATCGCATTCCTGCACGAGATCGATCCGGCCGACCTCGCAGCGGTCACGCCACGGATGTCGCGAGTCCAGGTGCCGGTGGCCATGGTGTGGGGTACCGGCGATCGGTGCTTCACTCCCGAGCACGGCCGCCGCTTCGCGGACGTCTTCGGCGACGCGCAGTTCATCGAGGTGCCGCACGCACGCACCTTCGTCTCGCTCGATCAACCTCAGGCCGTCGCGGACGGCGTGGTGGCGGCATCGGCTCGGTCGGATCGCTGACGCCTCAGCCGTCGCCACGAAGAAATTTCCCCGATCGGGCGTCGGGTTTCGCCTCCCACGGACGACGATGAAGGTGTGAGCAGCGAACACGAGGGCTCTCCCGGAGGTGGGGCGCCCGCACTGCTGGCGGTGTACGACGATGCGCTGCCGGCGGTGTACGGCTACCTGCTGCGCCGGTGCACGGATCAGCGGGTCGCCGAGGACCTCACCTCCGAGACGTTCCTGGCCGCGATGGACGCCGTCCGACGCGACGACACAGCGCGGCCGACGACGCCGTGGCTGATCGGGGTGGCCCGGCACAAGCTGGCCGACCACTGGCGGCGGATGCAACGCACACCCGACCCGGTCGAGGAGGTGCCCGACACCGGCGACGACGAGTGGGACGCCCACCTGGACCGGATGGTCGCCCACCACACCCTGGCCACCCTGTCCCCGACCCATCGCGCGGTGCTGACTCTGCGCTACGTCGATGACCTCCCGGTCGGCGACTGTGCGGCACTACTCGACCGGACCGTCGGGGCCACCGAAGCGTTGCTCACCCGGGCCAAGCGGGCCTTCCGCGCGGCCTATCCGGATACCGACACCCGATCCGGATCCACCGGCTCGCGGAGAGGAGGTCACGCATGAGCGAGTACAACCGCACCGAACACGGCGGCAGCACACCGCCTGACCCGTTCGTCGCCCTGCGGGCCGCCGATGCCCCGGGCTGGACCGACCCGGTCGCACCCGACGCCGAGTTCACCCGGCGACTGCGGGACCGACTCGAACGCGGCGCGACCCTACCCCAAGGAGTTCTCATGAGTACCGCCACCGAACTGAACGCAGCGACCACCCACGACGACGAACCCGCCGTCGAACGTCCGGGCGCGCTGCCCTACCTCACGGTGCCCGACGGGCGGGCCGCCCTCGACTGGTACGTCGAACATCTCGGCGCACGCCTGCGCGGTGAGCCGATCATCATGGACGACGGGCGACTCGGCCACGCCGAACTCGAGATCGGCGGGGGCGCCATCTATCTCGCCGACGAATTCGGGGACATGGGCCTGCGTGCACCGCAGCCCGGCCACGTGTCGGTCAGCCTGATGCTGGCCGTCGACGATGCGGACGCCGCCGTCGCCGCCGCCGAACGCGGCGGGGCTGCGGTGACGCGCGAACCCTACGAAGGGTACGGACATCGCACCGGGACGATCATCGATCCGTTCGGGCATCGGTGGATGCTCACCGGGCCGTCGGAGATGGGCGCGGAGGCCGCCGACCGCATCCGCACCGGCGACATCGTCTACATGTCATTGCAGACCCCGGATGCCGCACGCGCGGCCGCGTTCTATGGCGCGGTACTGGGATGGGACTACGACCCGCAAAGCCGACAGGTCACCAATCTCGGCCACCGCCTGGGTATCTCGGATGCCGGCGGATACGGCTCGAACACATTGTTCTGCGTGTACGCGGTCGACGATTTCGACACCGCACGAGCTGCGATCCGGGCCGCGGGCGGTAGCGCCGCCGACGACGTCACCGAGGTGGGCCGCGACGGCGCGCACGTTCTCGACGCCGTCGACGATCAGGGCGTCGCATTCTCTGTGCACGTCCCTGCACCCGGGACGACGCGGACGGATCAGCACCCACGTGGAGTCGGCGAGATGTCGTATCTGACCGTCCAGACGCCGTCAAGCGCCCGCTACCGCGCTTTTTATGGCGCCGTGCTCGGCTGGGAGTTCCGCGCCGGTCGGATCGACGACGGCTGGGAGGTCGACGACGTGCATCCCCAGATCGGGATCGCCGGTGGCGCCGACGATCAGCGGGCCGTTCCGATGTGGAATGTGCCCGACATGGACGCCGCGGTCGGCCGGGTTCGCGCCGCGGGTGGACGGGTCATCACCGACCCGGACGCGCAGGCCTACGGGATCATGGCCTACTGCTCCGACGATCAGGGCGCCGAATTCTATCTGGGTCAGCTCTTCTGACCGTCGTAGGCCGCCCGCGACCGGTCGACGTCGTCGACATGTGCTTCGACGAACTCGATCAATCCGGTCAATCGGGCGGCCACGGCCGCTCCGAGATCGGTGAGCGAGTACTCCACCCGAGGCGGGATCGCTTGCAGCACTGATCGATTCACGAATCCATCCCGCTCGAGGGCCTGCAGGGTCACCGACAGCATCCGTTCACTGACACCGTCGACCCGGCGCCGCAACGCATTGAACCGCATGTCACTCTCCCCCAAAGCGACCAGCGCGAGCAGACCCCAGCGACTGGTCACGTTCTGCAAGATGTCTCGCGACTGACAGTTCCTCGCGAAGACGTCGGCCACAAACGCCTGATCGGCCTCGTCACGCCCTGGATGCGGGGCGGGGTGCGCTGCGGACATGGCCTTCATCCTACCCAAACCGTGCACACTGTGCTTACCATCACGCTTGCACTATACAAATAGTAAGTGCACCATCGATGGATAGCGGTGGTCGCCCGGCGATGGGCGCGACCCGTAGCCACCACAGACGCACACCGACACAGAGGAGAAGTCATGACCACATACGCAGTGACCGGAGCGACCGGCGGACTCGGCGGCTCAGCCGTTCGCGCCCTGATCAGTCGGGGAGTCGAACCCGGTGACATCGTTGCGGTGGCACGCGACGCCGCCAAGGCCTCCGAACTCAGTGATGCGGGCGTGAATGTCCGGGTGGCCGACTACACCGACCGCGCCGCACTCGACACGGCCCTCGCGGGAGTCGACAAGCTGCTCATGGTCTCCGGCTCCGAGGTCGGACAGCGCGTCGCGCAACACACCAATGTGATCGAGGCCGCGGTGGCCGTCGGCGTCGACCTGATCGCGTACACCAGCATCCTTCGCGCCGACAGCTCTCCCCTGGCACTGGCCACCGAACACGTCGCCACCGAGAAGATCCTGGTCGACAGCGGAATCGGGTTCGTGCTGCTCCGCAACGGATGGTATTCGGAGAACTACCTGTCGTCCGCGCCGACCGCGATCGAGGGCGGGGTGTTCTACGGAAGTGCCGGCGACGGCCGCGTCGCTCCGGCGGCTCGCTCGGATTACGCCGACGCCGCCGCGTCGGCACTGCTCTCCGCCGGCCCGGGCGAGATCTTCGAACTCGTCGGTCCGCAGCATCTGTCGTATGCCGACATCGCGGCAACCTTTGCCGAGGTCGGCGGGCGGGAAGTGCGTTACCAGAACCTCCCGGAGGCCGACTATGCCGCAGGGTTGGTCGATGCCGGAATCCCCGCGCCCTTCGCCACGGTGTTGGCCGATTCCGATGCGGGAGTGGGTTCCGGTGCGCTCGACTCCGACTCGACCGACCTGATCGACCTACTCGGACGTCCTGCCGTGTCGTTCACAGAGGTCATCCGCGGCGGGCTCGCCTCCACGATCTGACCCTCGGTGGCGTCACGGCTCAGGATGCCGCCCGCACGAGTCCCACGACGATGACCGCGACACCCGCCGTCGACGCCACCGCACGGATCACATTCCAGCGCACCCAGGGTCCGACGAAGTCCGCCCACGGCGCCGTCGCCGCATCCGCCTCCACGCGGCCCACCGCGTCGAGGCGATTGTTCAACGGCACATTGAATCCCAGGGTGATCGCGACGGACATCGAGGCCAGGGCAAGACCCACGACCAGATACCAGCGCAGCGGGTCACCCCAACACAGCAGCACCGCCAGGCCGCCGAACACCAACGGGCCCAGAAAGATCAGCGCGAACAGCGGGTTCACGATCGCCACATTGATCCGCTGCATCGCGGCCACAGCCGCCGGTGCGGCGGTCCGCTGCAGTCCGGGCATGATGGCGTAGGCAAAGGCCGACAACAGCCCGGCGGTCAGCGCCGAGGTCACCACGGTGAGGACGACAAGCACGTCGCGGAGTGCGCTCATCACGAGACTTGTTGCATCATCTCGGAATTCACGAAATCGGCGAAATCACGGGCCGGTCTGCCCAGCACGTGCTCGACATCGTTGCCGATGCGACTGTTACGACCGTCGAACAGGGTGCCGAACAACGTCATCAGAACGCCGATATCGGCGGAGGAAAGACCGTACTGCGACAACATCTGCCGATAGCCGTCGAGGGTGACCTCGGTGGCGAGGATGTCGACTCCGCGCGCCCGGCCGATCTCTGCCGCAGCCTCGGCGAAAGTGAGCAGACGGGGCCCGGTGAGATCGTAGGTCTGTCCGGCGTGCGGGTTCACACCCGCGGCCCGGTCGAGCAGCGCGGCGACCGCAACCTCGGCGATGTCGTCGGTGTGGATGAACGGTTCGCCGACCGCACCCACCGGGAGGGTGAGCGAACCCATGGCGATCTCGGGCGCGAAACCGCCCTCGGAGAAGTTCTGGTCGAACCAGGCACACGACAGCACCGTGGAATCGATGGCGGCGGCATGCACGACGCGACCGGCCGCCTCGGCCTCGGGCTCGCCGCGCCCGGCGAGCAACACCAGTCGCGTGACCCCAGCGGACTTCGCGCGCCGTACGAGTTCGGCGACGTCGTCGACAGCGCCGGAGACGATCAGGTCTGGCTGGTACGAGATGTAGACAGGACCCGCACCGTCGAGCGCCGGGGCCCAGGTGGTGCGGTCGGTCCAGTCGAACCGGGTCGCACTCGACCGGCTGGCGCGCCGGACGTCGACGCCACGGGTATCGAGCAGGTCGGCGACGCGCCGCCCGACTTTGCCGGTCGCGCCGATCACCAGGACGGAGTTGGTTGTTGTCGAAGATGCCTGCTGAGTTGTCATGTCCTCAGTCCACCCGGCTCGGGCGAGACGATCCATGGCCATTTCGCTCGATTCCATACGCACTCGTCTCGGCGGCGTAGCACCGAGCCCGTGGACGCACTGGGAAGCCTGCTCAACGGGCCGCGGGCCCGGAGTCCGATGATGCTGCGGGTGGTGATGCGATCGCCGTGGTCGATCCGGATCGAGGACACCGCACCGCTCACCGTGGTCACCGTCACCCGCGGCACCGCCGTCCTCACCTACGACGATGGGACCACACACCGCGTGGTGCCCGGCGACGTCGCCCTGGTGCGTGGCACACACCCATACGCGGTGGGAGATCAGGCGGGCACCGACTGGGTGGCCCGGATCGACACACACGGCGACTGCTTCGACCCGACCGGCACCCACAGCGTGGCCGAGGACATGTGCTTCGGCGTGCGGTCGTGGGGCAACTGCGACGACGACACGTCCGCCGACGCGATCATGTTGATCGGCACCTACGCGACCGGCGAGGTCAGTCAACGACTACTCGACGCACTGGACCGGTGCACCTTGGTCCCCATGGGAGACCACCCCCTGGTGGGGTTGCTGGAGGACGAGATCGTGCGTGATTCGCCGGCTCAGGAAGCCGTCCTGAATCGACTGCTGGACCTGCTGCTCATCACCGGGTTGCGCCAATCGATGGAATCCGGCCGAATGCGTGCGACGCAGTGGTATCGGGCCCATTCCGATCCGGTGGTGGGCAACGCACTCCGGCTGTTACACAACGGTATCGAGGAATCGTGGACGGTGAGCTCGCTGGCGGCCGCCACCGGCGTGTCACGCGCGGTGTTGGCTCGGCGGTTCACCGAGCTGGTCGGCGAGCCGCCGATGGCGTATCTGACCGCATGGCGGATGTCGGTGGCTGCCGACCTGCTGGCCGATCCCGCGCTGTCGCTGCGCGCCGTGGCCCGCCGGGTGGGATACGGAACTCCGTTCGCATTCAGCGCCGCCTTCAAACGGCACCGCGGGATGAGTCCGGCAGCGTTTCGTTCTGCGCCATCGCGCGACGCTGCAGAACTCTCGGCACGCGCCACGTGATTCACTGATGGCCATGCCCGCCCGCTCCCCGCTGTCCGGTCCCGCACGGCGCCCACCCTTCGGCATGGGCACGGTCACGATGATCCTCGTCGCCGCGATGGTGGCGGTGTTCGCCGCAGTACTCGCCATCGGCACGCCGGCCGATCCGCAGCTGGACCATTCTGCCGGGCAACTCCGCAGCTACGACCGTGAACCCGATGTCGCCTGGACGCTGTCGGACGACACCCTGCCGGGCTACGGCGCCGGGCGGCGCGTCGAGGTCGTCGACACCTGGCAGGATCACTGGCTGATCAGCTATCCCTCGGGAATCGGACGCGCATTCCTGCTGGTGCACCGGTCATCCGGCACCGCCGTCTGGGATCAGCCGATCGTCGCAGGCCTCGGCGACTGCGCTTTCAACGGGTTCGGGCAGGTCGGCTGTGCGATCAAACTCGGCGGCGACGTCGGAGACGGTTTCTATCTCGTCGACGAGCGCGGCAACCTCGCCACCCCCACCACGCTCGACGACACCAAACAGATCGTCGGCGTGGGCACCGATTTTCTGCGGATCGATCAGGCGGGCTATCACGTGACCCTCCGCACCCCCGACGGACGCGAGATCTGGTCGCGCACATTCGCTGCGGCCGCATCCGCAGAGGTTCGTCCCGATGGAATGCTGGTCGTGGCGACCGCGGACAGCGGCCGGTACATCCTCGACCCGGCCACCGGCGCCGACCGACTGTCCTGCGCGCAATGCACCATCACCAGCTACCCGACCGGGATCACCGTCCAGTACGACGCAACCGCAGAACAGCGAGTGGAGACCTACGCCGTGGACGGCGACGACCTACGCACTCCGGCGACGTCGGTGTCCGACGGACTGCGCGTCGTCGGCGGGCCGTCGGTCCTTCCGGTGCTCACCGGCACCGGCGACAGCCAGGTGCAGATGGCGCAGGGACGCTACGAGATTCGCGATCCCGCACAAGCGGATGCACTATGGCAGATCACTGATCCCGAACTGTCGAAGGCCAACACCAAACCCTGCGGAACCGAAGTGGCCTTCGCGCTGAAGGACCGGTCACGGATCTTCTACGGCCTCGCCGACGGTGACCGGATCGGCGCCATGGCGCCCCCGAGCTTCGAGACGCCCGGTGAGAACATCGACAATCTGAACTGCATCGGCTCCGCCGGAACAAATCTCGTCTTCGCCAATGCGGATCAGCTCACCGCGGTCGACGCCGAGACCGGCGAGATCGCGTGGACCAGGTCGATCGTGGGCGCCGCCGATGTCGTCGACGGATACCTCGTGCTCCATCAGGGTTCGAGCCTGTCGGTGCTGCGACCCAACTGACCTACCGATCACCGATCGGTGTGGCAGGCATCACAATTACAGTGTGACGCGCTCGACCTGCGTACCGTCGCCGACGATCAGCAAGCGGTCAGGAAGCTCTCAGACTCGGCAGCGCCGCGCTCCCACCACGGCGCGGGTTTCGGGTACGGTCGGGCGCGGCCATGGCCAACCGGGCTTGTGTGCCGGCCCGTATTGTCCGAAATCGTTGTCCGCGAGGTTGATCCGTTTGGGAAAGCACTCCGCTCCGCGTTCGTTGCCGTTCGCCGGAATCCCTGGTCCGACGTCAGCACCCTCGCGCAGCCGGTCGCACCGATCACGCCGGCCCCGCCCGCCATGGCTGGCCGCCACCGTCGTCCCTCTGGGCGTCCTGGCTGCGGCGGCCACCACCACCGCGGGTGCCGGGCAGTCCGCAGCACCGCTGGCCTCGACGGTTGACTCGGTGGCGACACCGGCACCCAATCCGCTGCCCCCGGAGGCCGCCACGTCGCCTGCTGCACCACCCCCACCGCCACCACCGGCACCCCCACCGCCGCCACCCGAGCCCGCCAGTGTCGTCAGTGGAGCGGTCCCGGTGGCCAACTATGATGCCTATCGTGATGCTGCACAGTCGATAGCGCGGACAGACCCTAGCTGCGGCATCGAGTGGCCGATGATCGCGGGGATCGGTCGGGTGGAATCCCATCACGCGAACAACGGGGACGTCGACCCGTCCACCGGAGATCTCCGGGCGCCGATCTACGGACCGATCCTCAACGGCACCCTGGCAGGCAACGAGGTGATCGCCGACACCGACGGTGGCGAGCTCGACGGCGACACCCGCTACGACCGGGCGGTGGGCCCGATGCAGTTCCTCCCGTCGACCTGGGAACATTACGCGGCGGACGGGAACGGCGACGGGAAGGCCGACCCGCAGAACGTCTTCGACGCGGCGCTGACAACCGCGACCTACCTGTGCGACGATCACGGCGACCTGCGCAATCCACGTGCTCAGGTGAGCGCGATCCTGCGCTACAACAATTCGATGGACTACGTCGACGACGTACTCGGTTACGCTCGCACCTATTGATCCCAGGCGGTCAGGGCTCGCCCAGAAAGGCCTGCAGCGCAGCCGAATACATCGGCACGTCACCGGCGCCCATCAGTTCGCGCGCGCTGTGCATGGCCAGCTGCGGAGCGCCGACGTCGATGGTCGTCAAGCCTGTTCGGGCTGCGGTGATCGGACCGATCGTTGAGCCACAGGGCAGGTCGGCGCGATGCGTGTACCGCTGCATCGGCACTCCGGCGGCTTCGCACGCGACGGCGAAGATCGCCTCCCCCAACGCATCCGACGCATAGCGCAAATTCTGATTGACCTTCAGCACCGGGCCGCCGTTGACCGCGATCCGGTGTGCCGGTTCATGCCGCTCCGGGTAGTTGGGGTGGGTGGCGTGCGCCATGTCACCGGAGACGCACACACTGCCGGCCATAGCCTGCAGATAGTCCGCTCGAGATCCTCCACGGGCCAACACGATTCGTTCGATGATCGTCGCCAGGAAATCCGAGGCGGCACCGCGTTCCGAGCCGCTGCCGACCTCCTCGTGGTCGAACAGCGCCAACACCCGCGTCGGGATCGTGGGCGCGCCGTCGAGCAGCGCTCGCAGACCGGCGTAACAGGTGCCCTGGTTGTCCAGCCGCGGCGCGCTCAGCAACTCGTCGTCAGCGCCGATCAGCCGGCTGGGCGCCACATCGTGGGTCATCAGTTCCCAGCCGAGCACGGTGGCGGGGTCGATCCCGGCGTAGCCGGCGGTCCACTCGAGCACGTCGGGTGCGTCGCTGTCCAACGACCAGATGCCGTCGAGATGGCGCTGCGGGTCCAGGGTGACACCCTTGCGGTCCTCTGACAGGTGGATCGCCAGTTGCGGCACCCGGATCACCGGTTCGGTGACGTGCACAAGCACGTGGTCCACGCGGTCGCCGGCTCGGTAAGCCAGCCGCCCCGATATTCCGAGGTCGCGGTCGAGCCATGAGTTGAGCCATGCTCCGCCGTAGGGCTCCAGCGCCACCATGCCGATCCCCGCGGACGTGCGTCCGGGTTTCTGCTTGACCCGCAGGTTCGGGCTGTCGGTGTGGCCGCCGACGATACGGAAGGTGTTGCCGTCTCCCGCATCCCAGGCGATGATCGACCCACCCCGGATGACGTAATGACGTCCGGCGAGCGCAGCCCACTGGTCATCCTCGGCGAGGCGGGTGTAGCCGGCCGACTCCAGTTGCGCGGCGACGGTTGCGCAGACATGGAACGGCGACGGCGAGGCGTCGATGAATTCGCCGAGTCCCGCAGCCGTCGCGGTGGTGGTCAAGGTGGTCACAACAGGGCCTCCGATCTCTTCGGTGTCATCTCGGTCGCGGAATCGGCCGCGTGGTCGGGACGGGTAGACCCCCGACGGCCGCCATGGTCACCAGCATGGACAGCATCAGCACGAGTTCGCCGAGGTTGCCGACCCACAGCAGCATGCTGCCGATCGGTGCGGCGATCAGCATGACCAGCGCACCGACGAACAGCCATGGGAATCCGGCGTAGCGGAACGCCATCACGCCGAGGACCAGAATTGCGAGCACGGTGATGATGGCCGGTAGTGGCGGTCCGTCGAAACCGGCGTTGACATACCGCAGGGCGTCACCGGCGTCCTCTGGTTCGAGATCGAGGCGCACCACGTCCTCGACGAACCCGATCACCATCAGCATGACGACCAGCGCCCATCCACCGAGGGTGACGTTGCGGGTGCGTGCCTGCTCCACACCGAGGCGACCGACGAGGTTGCCGGCGGCGACGATCAGGAGGGGCACCGCGATCGCGTGAATCCAGAAGCGCGGCAGGTTGATCGCCGACAGGGTGTCGCCGTAGCCAACCAACCGGCCGACCGCGACGGCGATGTTGTCGTAGGCCAGGCCGAGGCTGATCGCCCCCAGCAGGATCGCCACTGCGCCCACCCGCGACGTCAGACGAAATGCGAAGGCCGCCACCACCAGCATGGCGGCGCCGATCGCCACCATGATCACCGATGTCATCGGATCAAGCCGCGGCCAGTACCGAATCTACTACGGAGTAGAACAGACCCAGACCGTCGTCACTGGGCCCGGTCAGCGGCTCGGTGGCGTGTTCGGGGTGCGGCATCAGCCCGACGATGCGACCGTCGGCGCTGGAGATGCCCGCGATGTCCAGTGACGAGCCGTTCGGGTTGCCGCCGGAGTAGGTGAACACGATCCGGCCTTCGCCCTCGAGTTCCTCGAGCTTGTCCTGTGGTGCCACGTAGCGGCCCTCGCCGGATTTCAGCGGGATGAGGATGTCGGCGCCGAGTTCGAAACGGGTGGTCCATGCGGTGGTGTTGGACTGCACCTTGAGCCACTCGTCGCGGCAGATGAAGTGCAGACCCTCGTTGCGGGTCAGCGCTCCGGGCAGCAGCCCTGCCTCGCACAGCACCTGGAAGCCGTTGCAGATACCCAGAACCGGCATGCCCTTGGCGGCGGCGTCGACAACCGAACCCATCACCGGGGCGAATCGGGCGATGGCACCGGCGCGCAGGTAGTCACCGTAGGAGAAACCGCCGGGCACGATCACCGCATCGACCGACTTCAGGTCAGCGTCGCCGTGCCACAGCTCCACCGGCTCGGCGCCGGCCAGTCGGGCAGCGCGGACCGCGTCGACGTCGTCGAGCGTTCCCGGGAAGGTGATGACCCCGATACGAGCTGTCATCGTCGATTTACTCCGCGACCCGTGAGACGTTGAAGTTCTCGATCACCGTGTTGGTGAGGAGCTCCTCGGCGATGCGCTCGAGGGTCACATCGTCGACGTTCTCGTCGACCTCGATCTCGAAGCGCTTGCCCTGTCGGACGTCGGCGATTCCAGAGAATCCCAAGCGGCCCAGGGCCCCCACGATGGCCTGGCCCTGCGGATCAAGGATCTCAGCCTTCGGCATCACATCGACCACCACTCGCGCCATGGGCAGTTGCTCCGTTCTCACAGGTGCGCAGTTCCGCGCTCAGCTTACCGGTTGGTCGCCCCCCGTCGAGCGGGCGCCATGACTCGTGACTCCACCAGCCGAGTGGACGCGACAGGGCGTCCACTCGGGCGGGGATGGGACGGGTGGGCTAGAGGACGGCTTCGATGGCCGACACCACGGCCGGGTCGGTCGGCTCGGTGCGCGGACGGAAGCGGTTGACCACGGTGCCGTCGGCGTTCACCAGGAATTTCTCGAAGTTCCACTGCACGTCGCCTGCCTCCCCGTCGGCATCGGCGGTCTGGGTCAGGGCCGAGTACAGCGGGTGTTGATCGTCGCCCTTCACATCTGCCTTCTCCAGCAGCGGGAACGTGACGCCGTAGGTGGTCGAGCAGAAAGTGGCGATCTCCTCGGCGCTGCCGGGCTCCTGGCCCATGAACTGGTTGCACGGCATCCCGAGGACGGTCAGACCGCGCTCGCCATAGGTCTTGGCGATCTCTTCCAGTCCGGTGTACTGCGGCGTCAGGCCACACTTG
Organism: Gordonia sp. Z-3; assembly: GCF_036233855.1. Lineage (NCBI taxonomy): Bacteria > Bacillati > Actinomycetota > Actinomycetes > Mycobacteriales > Gordoniaceae > Gordonia > Gordonia sp. Z-3. The sequence continues at coordinate 155,853 of NZ_JAZARS010000004.1, read as the reverse complement.
CTGGCGACGTTGACCACCAGCAACGGGCCGGCGAAATCGGCGAGGTTCAGTGCGCTGCCGTCGAGCGCCTTGACGGGGATGTCCTTGACATTGCTCATGGCACCCGACGGTAGTCCCTCGCGACGAAGACCCGGGTGCCACTCGTCGTTTCGACGACGAGTGGCAGAGGACCGTTGACCAAGCGATCGCGAACACGTCCGGTGAGCCCGGTCACTCGGCGCGAGAGCTTATGGTGGATCTCACCATTGATTGCGTTGGAGAAATAGTTGCGTAGGCGTTAGCTTTTATCAGTGCTCTCGAACACCCCGCCTGTCGACGACCCTTCAGCTACCTCGGGATCTGTCGCCGCCACCACCGGCAAATTGACCGAGTTCCTCGATCGACTGGCGTGCGTTGCCAAAGCGCAGACGATGGACTCGCTGGCCGCGGCCGATCTGACGTTCTCGCAAATGCGCGTGATGTTCGCGCTCGGAGCGCACGGCGACGGCGCCGAATCGATGTCGTTGAACGAGATCGCCGACCACATCAACCTTTCTCTGGCGGCGGCGGGCCGCACCGTCGACAAACTCGTCGGTGCCGGGCTCGTGCACCGTCGCGAGGATGCGACGGACCGCCGCGTCAAGCGCGTATCCCTCACCGCAGAGGGCAGTGACGTGATCACCTCCCACGTAAACATCCACCGGGAACTCCTCCGCACCTTCGTGGCCGGACTTCCCGAACCGCTGCAGGTCGACCTCGGGGCCGCCATGGCCGCCATCGTCGACAACGACGTCGACTACTTTGCCGGACTTCACGGCGAGGAGATGCCCGACGCTACTGCCCGCCCGTTCCAGGACAACACACAGAAAGTCACCTCATGACCTCCTCTTCGACTCCGGCGCACGCACATGCGGGCCCACCGGACACCAAACTGGACCGGCATGTCTTGATGGTTGCCGGTGTGGTGGTGCTCGGCGCCATCATGTCGATTCTCGACGTCACCGTGGTGGCGGTCGCGCAGAACACCTTCCAGCAGGAGTTCAACACCGACGCCGCAGGTGCGGCGTGGACCGCCACCGGCTACACCCTGGCGCTCGCCGCGGTGATCCCGCTGTCCAGTTGGGCGGCATCCCGATTCGGCACCAAGAAGGTGTATCTCACCTCACTCGTGCTGTTCATCCTCGGCTCGGTGCTGTGCGCGCTGGCCTGGAACATCGGCTCACTCGTGGCGTTCCGCGTCATCCAGGGCCTCGGCGGCGGCATGCTGATGCCCATCGGCATGATGATCCTGACCAAGGCCGCCGGTCCGGAGCGGGTCGGCTCGGTGATGGCCGTCCTGGGTATTCCGATGCTGCTCGGACCCATCGGCGGCCCGATCCTCGGTGGCCTGCTCATCGAGAAGGCCAGCTGGCACTGGGTGTTCCTGATCAACGTGCCGATCGGCATCGCGGCGCTGATCTATTCGTGGTTCGTGCTGCGCGATGACGAAGAGACGTCCCGGCCGAAGATCGACGTCGTTGGCCTGCTGCTGCTCTCGCCCGGTCTGGCACTGTTCCTTTTCGGTGTGTCGTCGAGCGCCGAACATCGCACATTCATGACCGCTGGCGTGTTGATCCCCGCCATCATCGGCGCCGTTCTGATCGCCGGCTTCATCTGGCACGCACTGCACACCGACAAGCCGCTGTTGGATCTGCGACTGTTCCGCAACCGCACCCTGTCGATCGCGGTCATCACGATGACCCTGTTCATGATCGCCTTCTTCGGCGCCGCACTGCTGTTCCCGCAGTACTTCATCGGCGTGCGCGGTGAATCGACCCTGACCGCCGGCTTGTTGCTGGCGCCGCAGGGCTTGGGCGCGATGATCACAATGCCGATCGCAGGCCGCATGACCGACAAGATCGGGCCCGGAAAGTTCGTCCTGACCGGCATCGTGCTGTTGACGGCGGGCATGAGCGTGTTCGTCTTCCTCGGCGCAGAGACCTCGTACCTGCTGCTGTGCGGTGCACTGTTCGTGCAGGGTCTCGGCATGGGTATGACGATGATGCCGATCATGTCCGCCGCGTTGGCGACGCTGAACAACGCCCAGGTCCCCGATGGCTCCACGCTGATGAACGTGGTGCAGCAGAGCTCGTCGTCGATCGGTTCCGCGGTGATCTCGGTGGTCCTGGCCAGCGGGCTGGCCGGCAGCATGCAAGCCGGTATCGCGATCACGTCGAACACCGCGCCGCAGAACCTGCCACCGGAGATGCAGGGCACTGCCCTGCCGCCGTCGTTCTTCGAGTCGGCTGCCGATGTCTTCGGGTCCACCTTCCTGGTCTCGGTGGTCCTGATCGCTTTGACCTTCATCCCGGCGCTGTTCCTGCCGCGCAAGAAGATCGCCTCGCCGCTGATCGAAGAGGACATGGATCAGCCGGCGCCGATCATCATGCACTAGGACCGCCGGCACCCACGTCCTGATCGCCACCAGCACGGCGGCCGACAGAACCCCGAAAATCACCGAGAGAACCCACCCGCGTCACACAGCGCGGGCCGTCATCCAAGACGGTGGGTTCTCTCGGTGATTTTCGGGGTTCTGTCGGCGTCGAAGCGGGGGTCTCGATACGCCGCTCGCCTAGCGGCTCACGACTACTCGACCAGCGGACGGCAGGCCTCGCGACTACTCGACCAGCGGTGCCGAAGGCTTCACCGCACCAGTCTGCTGCAGGATCCACGCCAATTCGAAGGCCACTTCCTCCCACTGCTTGTACCGCCCGCTGACACCGCCGTGGCCGGCCGACATCTCCGTCTTGAGCAGGATCGGATTCCCCGAGGTGCTCAGTTCTTGCAGTCGCGCAACCCATTTCGCCGCCTCGGTGAACAACACCCGGGTGTCGTTGAGTGAGGTGAGCGCGAGGATCGGCGGATATGGCTTCGCCTCGACGTTCTCGTATGGTGAGTAAGAACGCATATAGGCGTACACATCCGGATCGTGCAGGGGGTTTCCCCACTCGTCCCATTCGATGACCGTCAGCGGCAGCGACGGATCGAGGATCGAGGTGAGGGCGTCGACGAACGGAACCGACGCGAGGATGCCGTTGAACAGTTCCGGCGCCAGATTGGTGACGGCGCCCATCAACAGCCCGCCGGCCGAGCCGCCCTCGGCCACCATCTGTTGCGGTGTCGTCCACTGAGTGTCGACGAGATGGCGCGCTGCGTCGACGAAATCGGTGAAGGTGTTCTTCTTGGTCAGTGTCTTGCCGTTGTCGTACCAGTAGCGGCCCATCTCACCACCACCGCGGACATGGGCCAGAGCGAAGACCACCCCGCGGTCCAGCAATGACAGCCGCGACACCGAGAACGACGGGTCGATACTGGTCTCATAGGAGCCGTAGCCATAGAGCAGCAGTGGCGCCGGGCGATCGGCGTCGACCGTCTTGCGCCGCACGATCGACAGCGGGATCCGGGTGCCGTCGCCCGCGGTTGCCCATTCCCGCGTCTGCACGTAGTCGGCGGCGTCGTACCCACCGAGCACCGGCTGCCGTTTGAGCAGAACCAATTCGCCGGTGGCCACGTCCAGGTCGAGCACCTCGGTCGGGTCGACGAAACTCCCGTAACCGATCCGCAGTTTCGGCGTCACCCATTCCGGATTCGCTGCCAGCCCGGCCGAGCACAGCTCTTCACGGAACTCGACCTCATGGAAGTCCGCGAGGGTGGGTACACCGTCGATGCCGCGAAGGTCTGCGATGGCCAACTTCGGAAGTGCCGCTCGACGGTAGGACAACACGAGGTAGTCGCGGAATGCATCGAGGTCTTCGATCCGACGGTCCCGATCGTGCGCGATCAGTTCGCGCCGATCCGTGGGGTCGTCGACCGGCGCGATGTCGATCGCAAAGTTCTCGGCCTTCACCCCGTCCCGAATCTCGTTGTGCACGATGATGAACTGATCGGTTCCGTCGATCACCGCATGCTCCACCGAGTACTCCACCCCATCGACTCGCGGAGCGACACTTCGGAACTCGCCGGTGGGGTCGTCGGCAGCGAGCACATATACCTCGGTGGTGATCTTGGAGCCCACCCCGATCATGAGGTACTTGTCGCTGCGGGTGGCTCCCATGCCCACCCAGAACCGCTCGTCCGGCTCGTGGAAGACGCGAACATCATCGGCGTCGGCACCGATGTCGTGCCGCCACACCGTGTCTGGCCGCCAGGCATCGTCGACGGTCTGATAGAACACATGCTTCGCGTCGGCCGACCACACGGCGCCACCCGCAGTGTTCGGGATAACATCGTCGAGTAATTCACCGCTGCGAAGGTCCTTGAATCGCAGGGTGTATCGCTCGTCACCGACGATGTCGGTGCTGTACGCGAGCCAGTTCCCATCGTCGCTGACGGTCAACCCGCCGAGACTGAAGAAGTCGTGTCCGTCGGCTTCCACGTTGGCGTCGAGCAGGACCTCCTCGCCGGGCAGCGAGGCGTCGGCGGCCACCTCCGGTGGTGTCCAGTCATCGGGATCGACAATGGGACAGCGGCATCGGATCGCGTACTGCTTGCCCTCTTCGGTGCGGGCGTAATACCAGTACTGGCCACGGCGACTCGGGACCGACATGTCCGTCTCCTGCGTGCGGCTCTTGATCTCGCCGAAGATGTCCTTGCGTAGGCCGTCCAACTGGGCCGTGTGCGACTCGGTGAACGCGTTCTGGCCTTCCAGATAGGCGATGACCTCGGGATCGTCCTTGTCGCGCAACCACTCGTAATCGTCGACGAACGTGTCGCCGTGGTGGGTGCGCTCGCTGGGAACCTTTTTGGCGACCGGCGCGGTCACGTCGGTGGTCACATCATCTCCTAATCATGGTCCGGCCAGTCGGCGAAGGATCTCTGCGAGATCCATTCGTAGGCCTCGATATAGCGTTCGCGGGTGCGTGCCACCACATCCTCGGGCAGCGCTGGCGGTGTTGTGTCGGCAGCCCGGTCCCAACCGGAATCGGGACCGGTGAGCCAGTTGCGCACGATCTGTTTGTCGAAGCTGGGCTGCACCTGCCCGGGCTGGTAAGTGGCCGCCTCCCAGTAGCGTGACGAGTCCGGTGTCAGCACCTCATCGGCGAGCACGAGCTCCCCGTCCGCACCCGATCCGAACTCGAACTTGGTGTCGGCCAAGATGATTCCACGTTCGGCAGCGAGCTGCGCACCCCGTCGGTAGATGTCGAGCGTGGCCGACCGCAGTCGGTCGGCGAGATCGGCACCTTCTTGTTCGACGACCCGCTCGAAGCTGATGTTCTCGTCGTGGTCGCCCTGAGCTGCCTTGGTGGCCGGCGTGAAGATCGGCTCGGGAAGCCGACTCGCCTCATCGAGCCCGGCGGGCAGCGCTACGCCGCAGACGCTGCCGCTCGCACGGTAGTCGAGCAGGCCCGATCCGGTGAGATAGCCACGGGCGACGCACTCCACCTGCACCATCGGCAGGCGGCGCACCACCATCGACCGACCCAGCGCCTCGGCGGGAATCCGTTCGTCGGTGGGCCCGCCGGCGAGGTGGTTGGGCACCCCGAGCGTCTCGAACCAGAAAAAGCTCATCGCGGTGAGGATGCGCCCTTTGTCGGGGATGGCGGGGCGCAGGATGTGGTCGTAGGCGGAGATGCGGTCGGAGGCGACCAGCAACAGGGTGTCGGCGTCGATCTCGTAGATCTCGCGCACCTTGCCCGATGCCAGGTGCCGGTACGACTGCAGTTCAGGACGCATGGCTTCGACCCTAGGACATGCCCGGGAAGCCGCGTGCCCCGGCAGCACGGACACAGAGTGGAAAGTCGTTCTATCTCGACCGCAGGGAGACCCTGCGAGCTCTCGGATCGGGCCCGGCATCGGTCGTCGGCGCGTTGTGTTCCCCGGCGACGTTGGCGATCATGGTCGGCATGAATCATCGACCTCGGCGTCTGCGCGCACGATTCGGCCCGAGCCGGCAGTCCGACGAGACCACCGTCGTGGCGGGATCAGCGTGACCGGCCCGCAGATCACCATTACCTACTGCACGCAGTGCAATTGGCTGCTGCGGGCGTCGTGGATGGCCGGCGAGCTCCTGAATACCTTCGGCACCGACCTCGGGGCGGTGACGCTGGTACCCGGAACCGGGGGTGTGTTCCACATCGACGTCGACGGTGAGCAGGTGTGGGAGCGCAAACGCGACGGCGGCTTCCCCGATGTGGTGACGCTCAAGAAGCTGGTACGCGACGTCGCACTGCCGGACTGGAACCTCGGGCACGCGGATCGGGCGTCGGAAAGCACTTCGTGACGGTCCTCCGCAAGCTCCGAACCTCATCAGGGACCAGGGTGGCGAGCAGCTACAGGATCGGCGCCGGCGTGTAGGCAGCCGCGTCGGGGTACTGCGCGACGACCTTCTCCGCCGCGGCCAGCACATCGGCGACCTGCTGTTCGGCGGCGCCCACGAACACCGACTTGTCGGCGAGCAAGTCCTCGAGCTGGGCGCGGTCGAGCGGAATTCGGTCGTCGGCGGCGAGGCGGTCGAGCAGGTCGGGTTCGCGCCCTTCCTCGCGCATCGCGAGCGCTACGGCCACCGCGTTCTCCTTGATCGCCTCGTGCGCGCTCTCCCGGCCGACGCCGGCGCGCACCGACGCCATCAGCACCTTGGTGGTGGCCAGGAACGGCAGGTAGCGGTCAAGCTCATTGGCGATGACCGCCGGATAAGCCCCGAACTCGGCAAGCACGGTGAGGAAGGTCTCCATCAGCCCGTCGATGGCGAAGAAGGCATCGGGCAATGCCACCCGACGCACCACCGAACAAAAGACGTCACCCTCGTTCCACTGGGCGCCGGCCAGCTCGGCCGCCATGGAACCGTAGCCGCGTAACACCACCTGCAGGCCGTTGACCCGCTCGCAACTACGCGTGTTCATCTTGTGCGGCATCGCCGAACTGCCGACCTGGCCGGGCTGAAATCCTTCGGTAACCAGCTCGTGGCCGGCCATCAGTCTGATGGTGTGAGCCAGCGACGACGGACCGGCCGCGAGCTGCACCAGTGCGGACACCACGTCGTGGTCGAGGGAGCGCGGATAGATCTGGCCGACAGAGGTCAGCGACCGTGCGAAACCGAGGTGATCGGCCACCCGAGCCTCGAGATCGGCGAGCTTCACGGCGTCGCCTCCGAGCAGGTCGAGCATGTCCTGCGAGGTTCCCATCGGGCCTTTGATGCCCCGCAACGGGTAACGGTCGATCAGTTCGTGCACGCGGGTCAGCGCGATCATCAGTTCGTCGGCGGCACTGGCGAAACGTTTGCCCAAGGTGGTGGCCTGCGCGGCGACGTTGTGACTGCGACCGGCCATCACCACCGATGAGTACTGGGCGGCGCGGTCGGCCACCCGGGCCAGAACCGCAACGCCATGGGCGTGCACGTGTTGCAGCGATCGCAGGATCTGCAACTGTTCGACGTTCTCGGTGAGGTCGCGGCTGGTCATCCCCTTGTGGATCTGCTCGTGTCCGGCCAGCGCGTTGAATTCCTCGATCCGCGCCTTCACGTCGTGTCGTGTGATCCGCTCACGCTCGGCGATGGAGTCGAGGTCGATCTGGTCGACAACTCTCTCGTAGTCGGCGATGGCGTCGTCGGGGACATCGATCCCCAGGTCGCGCTGCGCCTTGAGCACTGCGATCCACAGCTGACGCTCCAGCGCGATCTTGTGGCGGGGTGACCAGATCTCGGCCAGCTCAGCAGAGGCGTAGCGACCGGCCAGGACGTTGGAAATGGAGGGCTTCGACACGCACACAGTGTAGTCGCGGCCCACTCACCCATTGCCGAACACGTCCGCGCCGCCGCTCACAAAGCGAAACAGGCCCACCCCGACCCATAACCCTGATGCACGCGCAACACCGCGACCGGGCCGGTCACCCCGTTCTGCGTCGCATACAACTGTGTGGTGGCCACCCGGCGCGGCACCCAACTGATGGTCGCGATGGCCCCGTCTGCCTCGGCCGAGCCGAGGACTCGGGCGGGCGCGCCCTGCGGCCTCTCCCAGAAGGTCACCGTGCCGACCGAGTTGACGTCGACGGTCAGGTCGTAGCGGCATCCGGTGCCGTAGACGACCGACGAGAACGGCACACCGGCATCGACCTTGCCGACCGGAACTGCCGTAGCCGACCCGGGTGAGACCATCATCGCCGTCGCTGCTGCCAGCAGCGCTGCCGGCACGATCCGCACCCGCGGCCATCCCCGTTGTCGCATCTCTGGCGCCCTCCCTCGCTTCATGCGCCCGCGCTACTCGCGAGGCGCAAGTACCTCGATCACCTCGTACAACGCCTCCCGCGTCGCCGTGTAGGCGCTCGCCTCCCGACGACCCAACACCCCGACCACGGCTCCGTCTTCTACCGCGATCAACTGCTGCACGCGTGCGGATTCGGCGATCCGGAACGACTTCTGCAACACATCGGAATGCATCTCCGCCAACAAGATCCGACGATCCGCCACCACATCGTGCAAACGCGGATAGCGGGCGGCCAACGCGATGGTCTCGTAGCGGGCGGCCAAGGTCTCGATGGTGGTGTCGGGCCCCACGAAGACCTCCGCCAGCGCATCGGCGGTGGCGTGCCCGCCGCGACGTCGACGCGAGACGGCGTCGCGGCGGGCCGCAATACATTTCTCCTCACGGTGGCAGACCTCGGCCGCCGCCTCCGCCATCAGATCTTCGAGAGATCCGAAGTAGTAGGTCGTCGACGCCAACGGCAGCTGGGCCCTTTCGGCGACTGCCCGGTGACGAACCGCGTCGAACCCGCCTTCGAGCAGCAATTCACCAGCGGCCTCGATCAATCGGGACCGACGTCGCAGCCCCTTCGGGGTTGCCGCCGAAGTCATGAAAACATGCTGCCAAAGGGTTGGCTGCCGGGTGTTGCTTTGGCAAAAGCCGCTTCACGAACGGTGAATTCGGCGCTATCCCGGCAACGGAGGTGGCACCGTGCTGAGATCATCGAGGGATGGACGACGTCGCATTTCTGCATCAGGCCATCGATCTGGCGGCCGAGTCACGGGCCCACGGAAACCACCCCTTCGGCGCCCTGCTGGTGAACGCGGACGGTGAGGTCGTCTGCACCGCCCTCAACACCGTCGACACCGACAACGACCCGACCGGCCACGCCGAGACCAATCTTGTTCGGGTCGCGGGCAAGCGGTTCGATCCGGACATCCGCGCGACGCTGACGCTCTACACCAGCACCGAGCCGTGCGCGATGTGTGCGGGTGCCATCTATTGGGCCCGCATCCGCACGGTGGTGTTCGCGCTCGGCGAGGACGAACTGCGCGCGATGACCGGTGATGACGTCAAGAACCCGACCATGTCGCTGCCCTGCCGGGAGGTCTTCGCCCGCGGCCGACATCCGACCGCGGTGCGCGGACCATTCGACATCCTGGCAGCCCGCGAGGTACATGCCGGTTTCTGGCACTCCTGAGCGGTCAACGAAAGTAGTGGCCGGCGTCGATGTCGGCGATGAGCCCTGGGTGTTCGGGCTGCCATTGCAACAGCTGTTCGGTGCGCGCGGCAGATGTCGGATTATCCACGGGCACAAAGGCGGCGAGGAAGCCGAAACGAGCACTGGCATCGTCGGGCGCCACTCGACGGGTCGGGATATCCAGCCCACGTCCGATGGCAGCCGCGATGTCGCGGAACTCAACCCCCTCGTCGCCGACCGCGTGCAGCCGGGTGCCCGCGGGCGCCGACTCCACGGCGAGCCGGTAGAGGCGTGCGGCGTCGCGGGTGTGCACGGCCGGCCACCGATTGGTGCCGTCGGCCAAGTAGCCGGCGAACCCGTTGTCGCGGGCGAACCCGATCAGTGCGGGCACAAAACCGTGCCGATCGAGGTCGCTGTGAACCGAGGGCGGCAGCCGCACCACCGATGACCGCACACCCTGCTCGCCGAGGGCGATGATCTCGTTCTCGGTGTCGATCCGGTACCCACCGTCGCCGACGTCGCCTTCGGTGCCGGCACGGCCGCGGACACCCATGTGCGCCAGCATCGCGGTGCCGGAGGTACCCACCAACGACTTGCCGGTTCCGACCAGCGGCTCGGCCATCGCCCGGACCGCTGACAGATCGGCCTCGGCAGCCGCCGCGAGGTCGCCCACTTGCATCAGGTCGTGCCGAAAGGCCAGGTGGATGACGGCGTCGGCCTCGGCAGCGGTCGCGGACAGCACATCGACGTCATCGAGTCCGCCGCGCCGCACCGCAGCGCCGAGCGCCTGCACGGATTCGGCCGCCTTGCCCGAACGTGCCAGCCCGACCACGGAATGGCCGGCGGCTACGAGCTCGGGGACCACCGCGGAACCGAGGTGGCCAGATGCGCCGGTGACGAAAACCTTCACGAGAGTCTCCTTGAAAATCGCGGAACCCGCCCTCGGGTCCATGGATTTGTGATGTCACAATCTGACATCACGAACGGTACGCCTGATGTCACGTTCTGTCATCACGTATCGTGTCGGCCGTGGGACGATGGCCGACAGGATCGCGGGAGCGCCTGCAGAACGCCGCGCTCCACCTCTTTGTCGAGCGGGGCTACGAGGCGACGTCGGTGGCCGACATCGCCGCCGCCGCCGGGGTCACCGAGCGCACGTTCTACCGCCAGTTCGGCGACAAGCGCGAAGTCCTCTTCGACAGTGGACACACCCTGGAACACGCCATCGTCGATGACCTGAACCGGCAACCGCCCGGCCGCCCGCCACTGGAATCCGTGGCCGCGACCTTGCACCGCGCCGCGGGCACATTCTTCGCCGACCGCATGCAGTTCGCGCGGACCCGACAACGCGTCATCGACGCGAATCCCGAACTGCGCGAACGTGAAGCGCTCAAGATGACCTCGCTTGTCGACGCCGTCGCCACCTCCCTGGAGAACCGCGACGTCGACGCCACGACCGCCCGACTGTCCGCCGAGATGGGTATCGCCGCATTCAAGGTCGCCTTCGCCGAGTGGGTGGCGGCCGACAACGTCGAAACACTCGACGCATTGCTGCACACGGCGGTGGCCCGATTGCGCAGCCTGGCCACCGACTGAAGGTGCTGCTCGTAAATTCTTTCGGGATTGCCTCGAACACCGAAGACGCCCGACGAATTCACAGACGGGACCACTAAGACTCCCAAACCGAACCGAGGGGCCATCCGAGTAGATGATCCCCCTTGCCTACTCATACCCCCTGGGGTATGGTCGCCTACGTTCCGATCAATACCCCCCTGGGTATATTCCCGGGCGTCTGGAGGCAACCTCGTGACAACAACGGCAGAAACAGATACCGAGGAGTCCCGGAAAACCGGGCCCCTCGGGCGATTGGGTGGCGCCACCGCCACACACCGACGCTGGGTCTTCGCGATCTGGGCGCTGCTCGTGATCGGCCTCGGCGCTTTCGCACCCTCGGTCTTCAACTCACTGGCCGGCGCCGGGTGGCAGGCCAATGGTTCGGAGTCGGTGGCCGTACGCGAACTCGCCGAGGAACACTTCGGCGGCAACTCGTCGGCGGCGGTCCAGGTAGTCGTCCACTCCGATGACCAGGACATCTCGAGTCAAGACATGCAGCGGGTCATCGGGCAGGTCACCGATGTCGCCACGACCGACGACCGCTTCGGCGCGGTCGTGCCGCCACAACCAGGCATGACCATCAGCCCGGACGGTCATACCGGTATCGTCCTGATCGGAGCCAACGGCACCACCGACGACATGGTGAAGGCTGTCGACGACCACAAAGACGAACTGACAGCGTTGTCCGGCAACGGAATCGACGTCTATCCGACAGGTGCGTCCGCCCTGTGGAGCGACTTCAACAAGGCCAACCACGACGCGATGATCAAGGCCGAGATGGTTTCCTGGCCGATCACACTCGCGATCATGGTGCTCGCCTTCGGTTCACTGGTCGCCGCCGGCCTGCCGCTGCTGCTCACCATCGCCGGCCTGGTCGCCTCTGCCGGCGGCCTGGTGCTGCTGAACATGATCACGCCAATCTCGGTGTGGGCCATGAACTTCGCGATGATGTTCGCGCTCGCCCTGGGCATCGACTACGCCCTGTTCATCGTCTCTCGCTTCCGCGCCGCGATGGCTCACCGCAAGGACAAGGTCGCGGCCACCGTCGAGACCATGGACACGGCCGGCAAGGCCGTGATGTTGTCCGGCCTGACGGTGTTGGTCAGCTTGTCGGCGGTGCTCCTGGTGCCCGCGCCCGCGGTCCGAACCATGGCGGTGGGCATCATGCTGGCCGTCGTGTTCGTGCTGGCGGCCACGATGACCTTGCTGCCCGCGGTGCTCGGCGCCATCGGTAACGGCGTCAACGCCGTCTCACTGCCGTGGGCCAAGCGCCAGCAGCATCGCTCGCCGGTGTTCGCCAGGTGGGGTGAACTGCTGCACCGCCACCCGTGGCCGTTCGCGGTCGGATCGCTGGCGATCCTGATCGTGTTGGCGTTGCCGGTGATCGGTATCAAGGTCGCCATGCCGTCGATCAGCGTCGTCCCCGAGGACGCACCGGTGCGCCAGGGCTACGAGGTCGTACAGGAAGCCATGGGCCCGGGTGCACCCGGTGCGCTGCAGATCATCGCACCCGAGGCTCAGGCCGCACAGACCGCCGAGGTTGCGTCCTCGACACCCGGCGTCGCGATGGTCACTCCCCCGCAACCGGACGCCGACGGCTCCGGCTACGTGATGCTGCAGGCCATCCCTGCGGTCGACCCCTCCGATGACCAGATGAACACGATCGTCACCGAGCTGCGCACTGCACTTCCGCCCGACGCCCTGGTCGGCGGCGCTCCCGCGGAGAACATTGATCTGCAACAAGCCCTGAATGACTGGTTCCCGATCGTGGTCGGGGTGATCCTCACGCTCGGTTTCCTGTTGCTGCTGATCGCGCTGCAGGCCCCGTTGATCGCACTCCTGGGCACCGTGGTGAGTCTGCTGTCGACCGCCGCCGCCTTCGGCGTCGCGCGGTTGATCTTCCAGGAAGGCTGGGGATCGGGGGTGCTCGGTTTCCAACCTCAGGGCTTCCTGAACGGCTGGGGCCCCGTGTTCTTCTTCGCCATGATCTTCGCGATCGCGATGGACTACACCGTGTTCCTACTCGCCACCGCCAAGGAGCACTATGAACGCTCCAAGGACCCCAAGGTGGCTCACGTGGACGGGCTCGCCCATTCCGGTCGGGTGATCTTCGCCGCCGCTGCGGTGATGGTCGCGGTGTTCTTCACTTTCGCCCTGGCAGATCCGCTGCCGCCGAAGGAGATGGGCATCATTCTGGGTGTCGCGGTCCTGCTCGACGCCACGCTGATTCGGTTGGTACTGCTGCCCGTGCTGCTGCGGATCACCGGCCACGGTGCCTGGTGGAGTCCGGCGTGGTTACGGCGAATCCTGCCCAAGGTGTCGTTCAGCCACTGAGGATCGCTCTCCCGATACCCCGAGGGGTATACACTGAGAGCGTCACTGAATGAAAGAAGGAACCTCATGGTAGGCGATCAAGAATCGATGACCGTGGTGCTCAACCGGTTGCGGCGGGCGCACGGCCAGCTCGCGGGCGTCATCTCGATGATCGAGCAGGGCCGCGACTGCAAGGACGTCGTCACCCAGCTCGCCGCGGTGTCTCGGGCTCTCGACCGGGCAGGATTCAAGATCGTCGCCACCGGATTGCGTCAGTGCATGTCCGGCGAGGAGGTCGAGAACGCCGAACCCATGACCGAAGAACAACTCGAGAAGCTGTTTCTGGCACTGGCCTGACCCACCGGGGGTCCGGGCGGTCGGACAGCATGAGAACACCCCCAACAGAAAGGATGAGAGCGATGCAACTCGGCTACACCGCGACATTGCAGACCACCTTCGACGACGCCGTGACTCGCACCCGCGAGGCCCTGTCCGAGCAGGGATTCGGCGTGCTGACCGAGATCGACGTGAAGGCCACGCTGAAGAAGAAGCTCGACGAGGACATGGAAAACTACCTGATCCTCGGCGCCTGCAATCCACCGCTGGCGCATCGCGCCCTCGACGTCGACCGGCAGATCGGGCTGCTGTTGCCCTGCAACGTCGTGGTCCGCGACGACACCGAGCACGACGGCACCGTGATCGTCGAGGCCATGAATCCCGACATCATGGTCCAGGTGACCGACGCCCCGGGCCTCCCCGACGTCGCGGCCGATGCCTCGACGAAGCTGCAGGCCGCCATGGACGCGCTGAAATCGGCATGAGGGGCGGAGACACAATGACCGACACCGACGTCAAGATCTACGGAGACCCAATCTGCCCGTTCACCTGGGTCACCTCGCGATGGCTCACCAGCGCCGCCGAGCACAGCGACGTCCGCGTGACCTGGCGTCTGATGAGCCTCGCCGTACTGAACGAGGACCAGGACGCCGACGACGCCCAGGCCGCGCGCCTACAGACATCGCGCCGCATCGGACGCCTGGTGGCCGCGGCAACGGGGACCGAGGACTTCGGCGAGCTGTACACCGCTCTCGGCCGACGACTGCATGCCGAGGGCAACGAGCTGACCGACGAACTGGCCCGCGAGGCGCTCAGCGAGTGCGGGCTGGAACCGTCACTGGTCTCCGCCATGGACGACGAGAGCTGGGATGACGCGGTACGTGCGGCACACCAACGCAGCCAGGATGCACTCGGCGACTCTGGTGGCAGTCCGATCACCGTCGTTAACGGTCGCGCCTTCTTCGGCCCGGTACTCACCGAGATCCCGGCACCTGAGGAAGCGGTACGCCTCTTCGGCGGGTTCACCGCACTGGCTTCGTCACCGGCCTTCGCGCAGGTGGAGCGACCGAAGTCCGGCCCACCGAACATGCACGAAACGCCGGCCTGACATGTGCCATCCCACCCGTTGCCCCCAATGCGGCAAGACCACGTGGGCCGGCTGCGGCAGCCACGTCGACGCTGTGCGGCGGATGGTGCCCGCGAATAAGTGGTGCCCGGGGCACGCCGATGCCAGAAAGCGTGGCTTCTTCCGGCGCGGCTGACCGTCACGACGACACCAGTACGCTGTGGAGTCGATGCCCCGCGAACCACGTTTCCCGATCGCAGCTGACCCGTTCACCCACAGCGGTGGACGGGTCAGCCGGCGTTCGGTCCTCGTCGGCGGTCTGGGTGCGGCGATGATCGGTGGATTGTCCGCCTGCGCCCACGACGAGCAACCCGACATCGACCCGCCGCGTCTGGGCGCGCACGCCGCCGACGACGAACTACCCCCCGAGCAGAGTCCGGCGGAGATCCCCAGCGAGGGTCCGGCGCTGATCACCGGCAGTTTTCGATCGGCCAAGATGGGCGGCCGCGAGACACGCTGGGCGGTCGCACGCCCGGACGGCGTCACCGGGCGACTGCCGGTCGTGGTGGTACTGCACGCGCTGAACACCAACGAGCAATCGATCTTCTCCGAGAAGCAGCAGATGCAGAACGTGCTGCAACGCTACGTCGACGACGGCGGTGTGCCGTTCGCGTTGGCGTCGGCCGACGTCGGGCGCAACTACTACCACCGGCGCACCGATGGCGCCGACGGTGCCGCGATGATCCTGGACGAGTTCCTACCAATGCTCGAGGCCGACGAGGCGCTGAACCTGTCCACCGAGCGAATCGGCCTGTTCGGCTGGTCGATGGGTGGCTACGGCGCGCTCCGGCTCGGCGCGCTGGTCGGGCCACCCAAGGTCGCCGCGGTGTCGGTGAGTTCCCCTGCGCTGTGGGCAGATCCACGCAACTTCCCACCCCGCGCCTTCGATTCGGCCGCCGATTATCGAGTCAACTCGCTGTTCGGGCAGCAATCCGCGTTCGCCAGGATCCCGCTGCTGATCTGCATCGGGTCGTCGGACCAGTTCTTCACCTACACCCGACAGTGGGCCGCCGACCTCCACCCGCCCGCCGCATTCGGCACTTCCGCAGGTGGGCACACCAACCGCTACTGGCGCAGCGTGTTACCCGATCACGTGGAGTTCCTCGGCCGCAGTCTCGCACGATGAGCGTCCTCGGCCGCCACGTCCCGCCCTCCTGTCCGAACGGCCAGTGCCGCGCCTGACCAACTCGGTTGCAACGTTGTCTCAATAGTGTCAGGGATCACGTTTGTCAGTCAGTGTTGTTCACATCATGAACCGGTGCGCAGAAGGAGGCCGACCGTGGCAACCGAGGACCCAAGGCATCCGCATCACCTCACCGGTGGTGTCGACACCCACTCCGAGTCACAGAGCTATCTCGCAAAACGCCAACTACAGGGCGGCAGCGCCGGCTGGCTGCTGCTGGCCGGACTCGGCGTCAGCTACGTGATCTCCGGTGACTACTCCGGCTGGAACTTCGGACTCGGCGAGGGCGGATTCGGCGGCCTCGCCATCGCCGCCGTCATCATCGCGGCGATGTATCTGTGCCTGGTTCTGGGCATGGCGGAATTGTCCTCCGCCCTCCCGGCAGCCGGCGGCGGCTACACCTTCGCCCGGCGCGCCCTCGGCCCGTGGGGCGGATTCGCCACCGGCACAGCCATCTTGATCGAGTATTCGATCGCCCCGGCCGCCATCGCCACGTTCATCGGCGCCTACGTCGACTCGCTCAACCTGTTCGGCATCGTCGACGGGTGGTGGATCTACCTCGCCGTGTACGCGATCTTCATCGGTATCCATCTCTCCGGAGTCGGCGAGGCGCTGAAGGTGATGTTCGTGATCACCGCCATCGCCCTGGTCGGTCTGGTCGTCTTCGCGATCGCCGCAATCGGGCATTTCGACGCCGGAAATCTCACCGACATCGCGGCCACCGACGCGGCCGGCTCATCGTCGTTCCTGCCGTTCGGCTACCTGGGAATCTGGTCGGCCATCCCGTTCGCGATCTGGTTCTTCCTGGCCATCGAAGGGGTCCCCCTGGCCGCCGAGGAGACCTCCAACCCGGAACGGAATGTCCCGCGCGGCATCATCGCCGCCATCGGCGTCCTGTTGATCACCTGCGTGACGGTACTGGTGCTGACCACCGGTGCCGGTGGTGCGGGCCCGATGTCGGAGTCCGGCAATCCGCTGGTCGAGGCGTTGGGCGATTCCGGGATGGCCAAGGTGGTCAACTACATCGGCCTGGCGGGCCTGATCGCGAGCTTCTTCTCGATCATCTACGCCTACTCACGACAGTTGTTCGCCCTGTCACGCGCCGGTTACCTCCCGACGATCCTGTCGGTCACCAACCGACGCAAGGCTCCGACACTGGCGCTGATCGTGCCCGGCGTCATCGGGTTCTTGCTGTCCCTGACCGGCGAAGGTGACCTGCTACTCAACATGGCGGTATTCGGCGCCGCCTCGAGCTACGTGCTGATCATGGTGAGCCACATCGTTCTTCGTCGTCGCGAGCCCGATATGAAGCGCCCCTACCGCACACCGGGCGGCGTGGTGACCACCGGATTCGCCTTGGTGATCGCGGTCATCGCCGTGATCGCGACGTTCCTCGTCGATGTGGTGGCCGCGCTGTGCTGCCTCGGCGTGTTCGCACTTTTCATGTTGTACTTCGCTGTGTACAGCCGTCATCGGCTCGTCGCGAACTCGCCGGACGAGGAGTTCGCTGCCCTGGCGCAAGCGGAGGAGGAGCTGCGGTGAAGTTCAGCCAGACCATCTCGGGGACGACATATGAGTTCGATGGCCTTGTCGACCTCATGGCCAAGGCGACGCCCCGACGATCCGGTGATGAACTCGCCGGATGTGCCGCAGAGTCGGATGCCGAACGGGCCGCCGCGGCCTGGCAACTCGCCGATCTGCCGCTCACCACATTCCTCGACGAGCAGGTCGTTCCGTACGAGTCCGACGAGGTCACCCGCCTGATCATCGACTCCCACGACCGCGAGGCGTTCAGAGTCATCTCCCATCTCACCGTCGGCGGACTGCGCGACTGGTTTCTCGAGACCGCTGCCCGCGACGACAGCGCCGCCCGGATCGCCTCTGTCGCCAGGGGTTTGACGCCCGAGATGGTGGCGGCCACGTCGAAGATCATGCGCAACCAAGATCTGATCCTGGTGGCCTCGGCCGCGACGGTGACCGCAGCCTTCCGCACCACCATCGGACTGCCCGGGACCATCGCGACCCGACTGCAGCCCAATCACCCCACCGACGACCCGCGCGGAATCGCGGCGGCCACGCTCGACGGGCTGCTGATGGGGTGCGGTGACGCGGTGATCGGGATCAACCCGGCCACCGATTCCCCCCACGCCACGTCCGATCTGCTGCATCTGCTCGACGACATCCGGCAGCGATTCGCCATTCCCATGCAGTCGTGTGTGCTGTCGCACGTCACCACCACCGTCGACCTCATCGAACAGGGGGCGCCGGTCGACCTCGTCTTCCAGTCGATCGCCGGCACCGAGGGCGCCAACCGCAGTTTCGGCGTCGACATCGCGCTGCTGCGTGAGGCCAACGAAGCGGGACGCTCGCTGCGTCGTGGCACCGTCGGGAACAACGTCATGTACCTCGAGACCGGGCAGGGGTCGGCGCTGTCGGCCGACGCCCACGTCGGGACCGGCGGCAAACCCGTCGATCAGCAGACCCTCGAGACCCGCGCCTATGCCGTCGCCCGCGACATCGAACCCCTGCTGATCAACACGGTCGTCGGATTCATCGGCCCCGAATACCTCTACGACGGCAAACAGATCATCCGGGCCGGACTCGAAGATCACTTCTGCGGCAAGATCCTCGGACTCCCGATGGGCGTCGACGTCTGCTACACCAATCACGCCGAAGCCGATCAGGACGACATGGACACCCTGCTGACCCTGCTGGGCGTGGCCGGAGCCGCGTTCGTCATCGCCGTGCCCGGCGCTGACGACGTCATGCTCGGGTACCAGAGCCTGTCATTTCACGACGCGCTGTACGTGCGTCAGGCACTCTCGCTACGCCCCGCCCCCGAGTTCGAGACGTGGCTGGCCGGCCTCGGAATGGCTGACGACGACGGACGGATCCTGCCCGTCGATCTGGCCGGCTCGCCCCTGCGATCCCTCACTGCGGCTCGATGACCGGCGCACACCGCCCCGCCGAGGACATCTGGTCCGAGCTGCGGCGCACCACACAGGCCCGCATCGGTCTGGGACGAGCCGGCAACTCGATGCCGTCGCGTCGGGTGCTCGAATTCCAGGCGGCGCATGCCGCCGCACGCGACGCCGTGTACGATCCGCTTGACCTCGACGACCTCCGAAAGCAACTCGCCGACCTCGACATCGCGCCCGCGCTGGCAGTCGAGAGCCAAGCGCATTCCCGCAGCGAGTACCTGCGCCGCCCCGATCTGGGTCGCCGACCTGCCGACGTCGCCCATCTCCCCGACACGGGCGCCGACATCGCCATCGTGCTGGCCGACGGACTGTCGCCACGCGCACTCACCGATCACGGGTCGGGGCTGCTGGCGGCGCTATTGGCGAGACTCGGCTCGCGGTTCACCCTCGCGCCGCCAGTCATCGCCACCCAGGCCCGCGTGGCACTCGGCGACCACATCGGGCAGGCGCTCGGGGCGCAGACGGTGATCATGATCATCGGAGAACGCCCCGGACTGTCTGTCGCCGACAGCCTCGGCATCTACCTGACCCACCGACCGCGAGTGGGCCTCAACGACGCCGACCGCAACTGCATCTCCAACATCCATCCGCCCGACGGACTCGACTACGACACCGCTGCCGCCATCACCGCCGCCCTCGTCGACGGCGCCCGCAAGCTCGGTCGGTCCGGCGTCGCACTCAAGGACACCTCGCGCGCCGAACTCCCCGACAGCGCCCGCGAAGTGTTGGATCAGTCGTGACGAGACGGTCACTCCGCCGGTCCGAGGACGTCAGAGACTGATGCGCCCCTCTAGTGCGGCCTGACCGATGTCCGTGCGGTGATGCGATCCGGGCAGTTTGACCGCCGCTATGCGGTCGTAGGCCTGTGCGCGCGCCTCGGCGAGGTCGACGCCGGTCCCGACGACCGAGAGCACCCGTCCGCCGGCCGAGACCACCGCACCGTCGTCGGACCGCGCGGTGCCGGCGTGGAGGACACCCTCGCCCTCGGCACCACCGATGACGTCACCGGTGCGCGGCTTGCCCGGATAGTTCTCTGCAGCCACCACCACGGTGACCGCGGCACCGTCCGCCCATTCCAGCGGCGCCAGCTCACCGAGCGTCCCGGTGGCAGTCGCGTTGAGTGCTTGCCCCAGAGGCGATTTCAGCAACGCCAGTACCGCTTGAGTCTCCGGGTCGCCGAAGCGGCAGTTGAACTCGACGACGGCCGGCCCGTCTTTGCCGATGGCCAGGCCGGCATAGAGCAGACCCGAGAACGGGGTGCCGCGCTTGGCCATCTCGGCCGCGACCGGCTTGACCACCTCGTCGACGATCTGCTGGGTCACCTCGGCGGGCAGCCACGGCAGCGGTGTGTAGGCACCCATGCCTCCGGTATTGGGGCCGGCGTCGCCGTCGCCGACGCGTTTGTGATCCTGCGCGGGGATCAGCGGCACCACGTCCTCGCCGTCGACCAGCGAGAACAACGACACCTCGGGTCCGTCGAGGTAGCTCTCCAACAGCACCGGGTGACCGTTCTCCAGCAATTCGGCCGCGTGGTCGCGTGCGGCCGAACGATCCTCGGTGACCACCACACCCTTGCCGGCGGCCAACCCGTCGTCCTTGACCACCCAGGTGGGTCCGAAACGGTCCAGGGCGGCGTCGAGTTTGGCCGGGTTGTCGACGATCTCACTGTGTGCGGTACGCACGCCGGCCGATGCCATCACGTCCTTGGCGAACGCCTTGGATCCTTCGATACGTGCGGCGTCGGCGCTGGGTCCGAATGTGGCGAAGCCGGCGGCGCGCAGGGCGTCGGCGACGCCTGCCACCAGCGGCACCTCGGGTCCGATGACCACCAGATCCGCCTCGACGCCCTTGGCCAGCGCGACGACGGCATCGGCGGAGACGATGTCGACCGGATGATTGGTCGCGATCGCCGAAGTGCCGGCATTCCCGGGCCCGGCGTGCAGTTCGGTGACCGAGGGGTCCTTTGACAGTCCGATGAGCAGGGCATGTTCGCGGCCGCCCGAGCCGATCACGAGTACGCGCACGCAGATGACTCTAGTGGGTCTTCGGTGCACCGCCTCTCCTCCGGTTCGTTCGTACCCGGGTTTGTGGTCCTCCGCCCGCCGTTTCCGGACGGGTAACCGACACCGGGCGGAGGAACCGGCTCACTCAGTTGGCGCCGTCAAGTCGTACACCGTGGTGCCGTCGACGGTTTCGGCGGTGAAGTTGTCGGCCACCCACTGGGCGATCTGCGCCGAGGGTTGCGACTCATCCGACATGCCGAACCCGCGGCCACCACCGAGGAAGTAGTGGATCTGCCCATCGGAGACCAACTTCTGGAACTGCTCCAGCGTCGGCGATGGGTCGGTCCCGTTGAAGCCGCCGATCGGCATCACCGAGTACCCGGACTCGAGTTGGTATCCCGACGCCTCGTTGGATCCGACCGCCGCACCCACCCAGGTGTAGCTGTCGGCGTCGGTGCGCAGCATCGCGACGAGTTCGGCGCTCGGTGTCGAGCCGTTGAGCAGCCCGCCCGGTCCGCCGGTGCCCGCCTCAGGGCCCATCATGCCGGGACCCGCCATGCCGGGGAATCCACCGTCGGCGGGCATGGCCGGACCGGCACCGTTCGCACCGGCGTTTCCGCCCGGCGTCATCCAGGGCGCACCGGCCGCACCACCGCGCGCACCGTCGCGTCCCCCACCACCCCGGCCGCCGGGTCCACCCCCGCCGGGGCCGAATTCGCCCTCGACACGGGGGCCCGCACTGATGATCGACCCTTGTTTGGGTGTGGCGATGGTGTCAACCGTGTAGGCGATCGGCCCGGCCAACCCAGCAGCCAGTGCGGTGATCGCCGCGACCGCCGACAGGTAGGTCCGATGTGCCAACAGCATCACGACACCGCTGACCAGCCCGACGAGCAGCACCATCCACCTCAGCCACGGCACGAAGTCCGGTGACCGGTTCAGCAGTACGAAACCCCAGATCGCGGCGATCCAGACGGCCGCGGCGAGCACGATGCGCACCCACAGCCGATCCCGCTGCGACCAGCACACCGCTGCCCCACCAGCCACTACCGCGGCGACCGCAGGTGCCAGCGCCGCGGTGTAGTAGCTGTGGAAGATACCGGCCATGAAGCTGAAGACCGCCATCGTCACCAGCAGCCACAGTCCCCACACCGCGAGGTAGGCGCGGCGTGCGTCGGTGCGTCGGGCCTTGCCGATCAGTACCAGCGCAGCGATCCCCAGCACGATGCCGGTAGGGATCAGCCAGGCGATCTGACCACCCTGCGCCGGTTCGAACATGCGCAGCCAGCCGGTCTGCCCCCACATCCCGCCACCGCCGCCGGGTCCACCACCGGGTGGCCCGCCCGCACCGACGTAACCGGCGGGTCCGCCCATCGCTCCGGTGTAGCCACCGCCCCGACCACCAGGGACGACGCTGCCGGTCTCGTTGCCGTTGAGTCGACCGAAACCGTTGTAGCCCAGCGTGAGTTCCAGGATCGAGTTGTTCTGCGAGCCACCGATCCAGGGGCGCGACGACGCCGGCCACAGTTCGACGGCGAGAATCCACCAACCGGCGCTGACGATCATCGCTCCCAACGCGGCGAACAGGTGCCCGATGCGCTTGACCCAGGTGTGTTGGCCGAAGGCCAGGTAGGTGATCGCCAGCGGCGGCACGATGAGCATCACCTGCAGTTGCTTGGTGAGGAAACCGAAACCGACGAAGACACCGGTCAGGACCATCCAGCGCAGTCTGCCGTCCTCGACCGCCTTCAGCGTCGCCCACACCGCCGCGATCATCAGCAGCAGGAGCAGGGCCTCGGGGTTGTCGAAGCGGAACATCATCGCAGCGACCGGCGTGACCGCCAGCACCAGGCCGGCGAGGATGCCCGGCCAGTGGCCGAAGTATTTCTTGGTGATCAGGTAGAGCAACGCCACCGACGCCACACCCATCAGCACCTCGGGCACCAGGATCGACCACGAGTTGAGTCCGAAGATACGCACCGAGATCCCCGGAATCCACAGCGAGGCAGGCGGTTTGTCGACGGTGATGGAGTTGGCCATGTCCGACGACCCGAAGAACCACGCCTTCCACGACTCCGATCCGGCCTGGATGGCCGCCGAGTAGAAGGAGTTGGCCCAGCCGTTGGCGGAAAGATTCGCGAGATACGCGATCGCGGTGCCGAGCAGCAACGCGACCAGTGACAGACGCTGCCACACAGGGGCGTTCCGCCCGGACGCGGGTGCGTCGGGCGGAACGGGTGCGGCGGAGTGTGCGTCGACAACGGCGGTCATTCGGCGGCGCCTTCCATCGCGCCGGCCGGGCCGGCGACGTCACGGGCATTGTTGTGGCTGCGGAACACCCAGCGCAGGCCGACGAATCGGGTCAGCGTGGCAACGAGGTTGGCCACCACCAGTACCACCAGTTCGACATGCTTGGACGCCTCGGGCGCGGCCCCGTGCAGGATGACCAGCGAACCGGCGGTCACTGCCCAGCCGAACAGGAACACACCGAGTCCGAAGAATTGGTGCCGCATCATCCCCGCACGCCCCTGCACGCCGAAGCTGAAGCGCCGGTTGGCGGCGGTATTGAGGACGGCGGTGATCGCGAGTGCAGCGAAGTTGGAGACCTGAGCGCCGAGGAAGGCGTGCAGCATCAGGTACAGAACGGCATACGCGATGGTCGAGGCGATGCCGATCACGCAGAACCGGGCGAGTTGGCCGACCAATCCGAACGGGACGCCGTCGATGTCGGGGCCGGGCCCTCGGCCGCGGCCGAGGGCGGCACGCAGTTCGGCGATGGGCAACCGGCCCGTCGTCAAGGCGTAGCCGACGCGGGCGCAGCCTTTCAGGTCGGCGACCGCAGTGGAGACGATGTCGACGGTGCTGTCGGGGTCGTCGACCCAGTCGACGGGCACCTCGGCGATCCGCAGGCCGATCCGCTCGGCCAGCACCAGCAGCTCGGTGTCGAAGAACCAACCGGTGTCCTCGACATAGGGCAGCACCTGCCGGGCGATATCGGTGCGCATGGCCTTGAAACCGCACTGCGCGTCGGAGAACTTGGCGCGCATCGTCGTTTTGAGGATGAGGTTGTACGAGCGGGAGATGAATTCGCGCTTCGGTCCGCGCACCACCCGTGACGACCGCGACAGCCGGGTGCCGATCGCGATGTCGGAGTGCCCGGAGATCAACGGCGCGATCAGCGGCATCAACGCGTTGAGGTCGGTCGACAGGTCGACGTCGCAGTAGGCGACGATCTGCGCGTCGCTGGCCCGCCACACCGCGTTGAGCGCGCGTCCTCGACCCTTCTGGTCGAGATGCACCACCCGCAGACCGTCGATCTCGCCGGCGAGTTCGGCGGCGATGGCCAAAGTGGAATCGGTGCTGGCATTGTCGGCGACGGTGATCCGGGACGGGTACGGCACGTTGACCCGTAGATGGTCGCGCAGCCGCCGCACCGCTCCGGCGACATCGGTCTGCTCGTTGTACACGGGGACGACGATGTCGAGGACGGGCGCGGGTGTCGAACTGTCGGCCACCGTCACCACGCGCTCGCCTGTCGTCGGAAGGGCTTCTGCTGTCATGTGTACGAGGATCGGATGCCTAACTTCGCCCACTCTGCGCTGAAGCTGTCAGGTTCCTGTGAGGGCCTGACGTCTGTGGACAACGGATCGAGTCGACCATCGGGTGTCGGTCACGACCGATAGGTTGGCGTCATGAACTCCCCCACATCCCTGCGCCCTGACCAGCAGACGGCCGCCGACCGGGTGATCGAGAGTCTCGCCGGGCCGGGTGCACGCCTACGCGACGATCAGCTCACGGCGGTGGCAGCGCTGCTGGAGCCGTCGGCGCGCGTGCTGGTGGTCCAGGCCACCGGGTGGGGTAAGTCAGCGGTGTACTGGTCGGCGACGGCGATCCTGCGCAGCGCGTCTGCCGGGCCCACCCTGATCGTCTCGCCCTTGCTGTCGTTGATGCGTGATCAGGTCGCTGCGGCCGAGCGGGCCGGGCTACGGGCGGCGACCCTGAATTCGTCGAATGTCGACGAGTGGTCGATGATCGAGGCACAGCTGCGCGGCGGGGATCTCGATGTGCTGCTGGTGTCCCCGGAGCGTTTGGCCAATCCCGGGTTCGGCCGGCGTGTGCTCGACGCGCTCACCGGTCAGCTCGGGCTGTTGGTGATCGACGAGGCCCACGCGATCTCGGACTGGGGTCACGATTTTCGACCCGATTACCGTCGCGTCTCCGACGTGCTGCAGACACTGAACCCGCAGACGCCGGTGCTGGCGACCACCGCAACCGCCAACGCCCGGGTCACCGAGGACGTGGCCGCCCAACTCGGCTCGCACACCCTGGTGCTGCGGGGCGCACTGGCACGACGATCGTTGCACCTCAACGTGATCGATGCGCTCTCGCCGATCCAACGCTACGGCTGGGTCGCCGAGTACCTTCCGCAGCTGCCGGGGTCGGGCATCGTCTACGTCCTCACCGTCGCCGATGCGGACCGCCTGGTCGACGCCATCACCGCTGTGCACGGCACCGAGTATCCGGTCGCGGCCTACACCGGCCAGCTCGACGCGCAGCGGCGGCACGAGCTGGAGGATGCGTTGTTGCGCAACGAGGTCAAGGCACTGGTGGCCACCTCGGCCCTGGGCATGGGCTACGACAAACCCGACCTCGGTTTCGTGGTGCACGTGGGCGCACCACCGTCACCGGTCTCCTACTACCAGCAGGTCGGTCGTGCCGGGCGCGCACTCGACGAGGCGGTGGTGATGTTGCTGGCATCACGCACCGATGACGCCATCTGGGATCATTTCGCCACCGCGACCATCCCCGAACCCGACAAGATGCACGCACTGCTCGATGCCCTGAACTCAGCGGACGGCCCAATGTCGGTTCCCCAACTCGAGGCATCCACCGGATTCCGCAGGGGCCGAGTGGAACTGATGCTCAAGCAACTGGCCGTCGACGGCGCCACCGACCGGGGGCCCGACGGATGGCAGGCGACCGGGGTCGAATGGACCTACGACCAGGCACACTACGACGGCGTCATCGAGGTGCGCCGTCGCGAGGCCGACATCATGCGCTCCTATGTAGCCGGGCGGCAATGCCTCATGCAGCTGCTCACGTCGTCGCTCGACGACCCCGAGGCACAGCCGTGCGGGCGCTGCTCGGTGTGCCGCGGCCGGTTGACCGAACCATTGTCGGCCGACGTGCCCACCGAGACGGTGCGGACGATCACCGGCGCACTACGTCGTTCGGCTTTGCGGCTCGAGCCACGCAAGATGTGGCCGGGCGGCGTGTTCGGCACGCGCGGACGCATTCCGGCCACGCTCGCGGCGGAGACCGGACGAGTGCTGGCGCATGCCGATGCCCCGGAGTGGACCGAGTTGCTGGCCGGAGCACGTCGAGGTGACGACGCCGCGCTGAGCGATCTCGGCGACGCGGCAGTCGCGACTCTCGCGGCCTGGGTGCGCGAAGGCGGCGTTCGTCCGGATGTGATCGCGTCGCTGCGGCTGACCGGTACCACGCTCGCCGAGCAAGTCACCGAGTATCTGTGTCGGGTGGGCAAGCGTCCGGGCCTCTCGATCCCGGTACGGATGGGCGAACCCCCGGGTCGCGACGCGACCGGCGCCACCGAGGCCGTCTACTGGCGCGATCACCTCGGTGACATGCCCGACGTCGCCGGTCAGAACGTGCTCCTCGTGGTCGACGAGAACGCGTCGGGCTGGCCGATCACACTGGCCGCCGCCGCGCTGCGCGAGGCCGGCGCCGCCACAGTGTCGCCGCTGCTCATCCACCGCACGGTCTGACCCGGATCCGTAGTACGAACCGTGCAGAAATCGCCGGTTCATACTACGAAATCGGGGGTCAGGCGTCGGCGACGTACTCGCCGTAGCCGGTGGAGCGCAGGGCTGCGCGGATCTTGGCGGCCGCGTCGTCGAGTTCGGCGGGGTCGGGATCCTTTTGCGCATTGCCCAGGTCGAAGGCGTCCATGCTCTCCAGCGGGAACACGTGGATGTGCACGTGCGGCACCTCCAGCCCCGCGATCATCGTGCCCACCCGGGACGCCCCGAAGGCTTCTTTCACCGCCCGGCCCACCTTCTGCGAGACGTCGGTGAGGTGGGTGTAGGAGGCGGTGTCCATCTGTTCCCAGTGGTCTACCTCTTTGCGGGGCACGACGAGCACATGTCCGGGCGTCACCGGGTTGATGGTGAGGAAGGCGACGGCCTGGCCGTCACGCCACACGAACCGTCCGGGCAGTTCTCCGTTGATTATCATGGTGAAGACGGAAGCCATGGGGATCACTGTAGCTGCGAGCCCGGTGCCGCCCGACGTGTTGTCGGCGACCTGTCGGAGGTCCATGACATTCTTTTCGTGTGAGTCGACCAGAGTTCACCCGCGGCGGACCGTCCCGGGTCCACACCGTTGCCTCGACCGACGTGGTCGAGCACGCCCAGCGGTTCCCGCGGTTGCGGTACATGGGTTCGAAGTTTCGGCTCCTACCGCACCTGGAACGCACCTTCGCAGAGATCGGCGGCAGCACCGCCGTCGACGCGTTCTCCGGTTCGGGCGTCGTGTCGTACCTGTTGAAGGCGCAGGGTTTTCAGGTGCTGAGCAACGACTTCCTCACCTTCCCGCACATCATCACCCGGGCCACGGTCGCCAACTCCAGCGTGCGACTGGAGTCGGACCTCATCGACGAGATCTGTGGTCCGCCCGCCGACGATCGGGATTTCATCCAGACCACCTTCGACGGCCTGTACTTCGACGCTGAGGACCGCGCATTCCTGGACTCGGCCTGGTCACACATCGACCGGTTGCGCGGTTACCGCCGCGACCTGGCCATTTCGGCGCTTGTGTTGTCGGCGGCCCGTAAACAACCGCGTGGGGTGTTCACCTTCACCGATTCGTCGCGCTATGCCGACGGCCGCCGTGACCTGCGGATGTCGTTGCGCGACCATTTCCGCACGCGGTCGGCCGCCGAGTACAACGCCACCGTGTTCAGCAACGGGCGGTCCAACCGCAGCGTGAGCAGCGACATCTTCGATCTCGATCTGTCGGCGCTCGACGCCCCACCGGACCTCGTCTATCTCGATCCGCCGTACGCGCCGCCGACCGACGACAACGATTACATCAAGCGCTACCACTTCCTCGAAGGCCTCAGCGCGTATTGGCAGGGTATGACGATCATGGAGCACACCAAGACCAAGAAGCTCACCAAGCGCTACACACCGTTTGCTTACAAGCATTCGATCGAGGACGCACTGGTGCGCACCTTCGAGCATTTCGAACAGGCCGGGGCGATCGTGCTCTCCTACTCGTCCAACGCGCTGCCCGGCGCCGACCGGATCGTCGATCTGCTGGGTAAGGTCAAGCCGTCCGTGGAGGTGATCGCGATCGACCACAAGTACAGTTTCGGCACGCACGTCGCCGCCACCCGGCGGGACGTGAGTGAGTACCTTTTCATCGGTCGCGACTGAGCGGTGATGACGTTCTCGGTAGCTGCATCTGGTCTCGATACGCCCGCTCGTTCCTCGCGGGCTACTCGACCAGCAGAAACCACGCCCGCTCGTTCCTCGCGGGCTACTCGACCAGCGAACACCACACCCCCTCGTACCTCACGGACTACTCGACCAGCGAAGAAAGCCACCTCCATCGGTGGTCGAGTAGCGAGCGAGCCCCCCAGGGCGAGCCCGCGTATCGAGACCACGCAACCTGGTCTCGATACGCCCGCTCGTTCCTCGCGGGCTACTCGACCAGCAGAAACCACGCCCGCTCGTTCCTCGCGGGCTACTCGACCAGCGAACACCACACCCCCTCGTACCTCACGGGCTACACGACCAGCGGAAGCAGCGTCGGATGAGTGACGCAGGAGACTTCGACGACTACCTGAAGACGCTGGGCCGCTTGACCTCTCACGTCGACCCGACCGCATCGACGCCGGAGGCCGAGCGGATCACCACGGCCACGGGCAGCCTGGGTGAGCTCCTCGACACCGACGTCGCCGGGCTCGCGGCCTGGGTCCGCGATCATCCCGCCGACGTCCCGGTTCTCGGGCTGGCGGTCGGTCTCTCCCAGGAGAAGCTGAAGAATGTGTTGCGTGACCGGTTCGGCACCACCGGATGGCACGGCGTCGCGCGCACTCAGCCGGTGGATCTGGTCACCTGGCTCGACACCGAGTTCGACCTGGTCCGGATGCTGCGCACCCAACTGGAACGTACGTACACTTTTGCCGACATCCTGGTCGCCCGTGCCGGCAGTCGGGTGACCGCCACCCGGGCCGGCGCTTCCGGACGCCGCATCGAGGACGAGATCGAGTCCATCGCACAGGATCTCGGACTCGACTACACCACGCGGTCGCGCTTCACCGGCCGCAACGGCCGCACCGCCCCGGCCGATCTGATCATCGGCGATCCCGACACCGCCGACATCGTGGTGGCCGCCAAGGGTTTCGACTCCACCGGCAGCAAACTCACCGACGCGGTCCGTGAGATCGAGGAGATGGCCGAGGTGCGGCTGCCGCGACAACTCGTCCTCGCGGTGATCGACGGAATCGGCTGGAAATCAAGGCAATCCGATCTACGGCGTATCCACCAACTGTGGGCCGACCGGCAGATCGACGGCATGTACACATTGGTCAGCCTGGACCGGTTCCGGGAGGACGTCCGCGAGTTCGCGACGCTGCGCCGACTGATCTGACTGCTATTCGCCGTAGAGCCGAGCGATGTCCGGCGAATCCAGCCAGCCCGAATACGTCGGGGTGCGCGGCCAACCGTCGGGGGAATCCTGCCATTCCTCGCGCCGCCCGTAGGGCAGGGCGTCGATCAGTGGGAAGGTGTGCGAGAGCTGCTCGGTGCCGCGACCATTCGTGTGCCAGGTGCGGTAGACGGTGTCGCCGTCACGGAGGAAAACGTTGACGCCGAATCCCTCACCCGGCCCGGCGTCGACGTCGGCGCCGAATGAGCTCTCCGACGACGAGTACCACTCCATCTGATTGCCGACGCGTGCCTTGTAGGCGAGGGCTTCCTCGATCGGCCCGTTGGTGACGATGACGAACCGCGCGTCATAGTTCGCCAGGAAGTCGAGCCGGGTGAACTGTGCGGTGAAGCTCGTGCAGCCGCCGCACTGGAATTCTGCGCCGTCGCTCCACATGTGGTTGTAGACGATCAGCTGGGCGCGGCCGTCGAAGACGTCAACCAACGAGATCGGCCCGTCGGGTCCGATCAGTGTGTAATCGGGCATCTCGACCATCGGTAAGCGGCGTCGCTGCGCGGCGATCGCGTCGAGTTCGCGGGTGGCGGCCTTCTCCCGGGCCCGGAGTTCGGCGAGGGCGGTTCGCCAGGACTGTTCGTCGACGACCGGCGGCATCTGTGCGGACATGAGTGATCCCCTTTCGCTGTCCCACTACTGACCGTGCCGGGCGACGAAACTCATCGGTCTAGTCGATCCGACGCGGCAATCGCACCCAGAACCGCGATCCCTGCCCTGGTGTCGAGTCCACCCCGACGGTACCGCCGTGCGCGTCCACCAGTGCCGAAACAATGGACAACCCCAGCCCGCTGCCGCCGCCACGGTCGCCGCGATGACGCGACGAGTCGCCCCGGTAGAACCGCTCGAACACATGCGCGGCCTCCTCGGGGGTCAGACCTTGCCCGGTGTCGGCCACGGTCATCACCACGTCATCGTTCTCGGCGGTCGTGTCGACGTCGATGCCCACGGTGATCGACGCGTCGTCGGGTGTGTGCGCGATGGCATTGTTGATCAGGTTCCGCAGCACTTGCAGCAACCGCGGCGCGTCGCCGGTCACCACGGGCGGCTCACCGGTGGTACCTATCTCGACGTGGATCTCACGGTGCGGGGCGGCCGCCGCAGCACCGTGCACCGCGTCGGCGACGACGGCCAGCAGATCGACCGGGCGGTTGTCGACGGGGCGGTGGGCGTCGAGGCGAGCCAACATCAGCAGGTCCTCCACCAGCAGACCCATCCGGCCGGCCTCGGCGTCGATCCGGCCCATCGCATCGGCGGCGTCGGGCACTGCGCCCTGCTTGTACAACTCCGCGAACCCCTTGATCGAGGTCAACGGTGTACGCAGCTCGTGGCTGGCGTCGGCAATGAACCGGCGCATCTTCTCCTCCGAGGTGCGTGCCTGTTCTTCGGATGAGCGAGCCTGCTGTTCAGAGGCGGCTGTTCGTGCAAATGCCCGCTGGATCTGGCCGAGCATTGTGTTCAGCGACTCCGACAGACTGCCGACTTCGGTGTTGGGCGGGGCCGGCGGCACCCGCATGTTGAGGTTGCCCGCCGCGATCGCGTGGGCGGTCTCCTCAACCCGACGCAGCGGCCGCAGACTCGACCGCACCAGCAGATAGCTGAGCACACCGATCGCCAGCACGACCAACGCACCGATGCCCAACTGCAGCCACATCAGCCGCGTCAGCGTGGCGTGGACATCGCTGAGCGGGGTGGCCACGATCGACACACCGTAGGGCGTCTCGTCCTTGATCACCCGCCACTGCGGGCCGTCGCCGTCGGCCGAATCGACGGTCATCGGTCCGGCGCTGCCCTCGGGAAGCGACCCCAGATCGGGTTGCGACGAGAAGTCGTTGTTGACGATGGTGTTGCCGTCGCTGGTGACGATCATCGAATAGAACTGCGACGGCGGGCGACGCGGCCCCAACGGCGGTCCCGGGGTGAAACTGACCGGGTCGCGCGGCTTGGCCCAGGTCTCCACCGATGACGTCAGACCTTCGTCGGTCCGTGAGAGCAGGTCCTGTTTCATCGCTGAGGTCACCGCGATGCCTGACGCGAACAGGCCCAGCACCACCAGGACCAGGGTCAGGCCGACCAAAGACAGCCGCAGCGGCAGCCCGCGCTTGCGGGCCGGCTCCGGTGCGTGTCCGGTCGGGGCGGTGGCAGGTGGGGAGGTCACCCGCGGGGCTCTCGCATCACATAGCCGACGCCGCGCAAGGTGTGGATCAGGCGCTTGTCGCCGGTGTCGAGTTTGCGGCGCAGATAGGAGACGTAGGACTCGACCACATTGACCTCGCCACCGAAGTCGTAATTCCACACGTGGTCGAGGATGCGGGGCTTCGACAACACGGTTCCGGCGTTGACCATGAAATAGCGCAACAGGGTGAATTCGGTGGGTGAGAGCGCCACCAAGTTGCCCGCCTTCCACACCTCATGCGTCTCGTCATCGAGTTCGATGTCGGCGAATGTGATGCGGGCCGACTCCTTGGCCTGCTCGTCGAAACCGCTGCGACGCAGCAACACCTGCAGCCGGGCGACGACCTCCTCGAGCGAGAACGGTTTGGTCACGTAGTCGTCGCCGCCGATGGTCAGTCCGTTGATCTTGTCCTCCACCGAATCGCGGGCGGACAGGAACAGCACCGGGGCGTCGATGCCGTCGGCGCGCAGCCGGCGCAGCAGCCCGAAACCGTCCATCCCCGGCATCATCACGTCGAGAATCAATACATCGGGTTTGAAGGTGCGGCAGCGGTCGAGCGCCGACGGCCCGTTCTCGGCGGTCGAAACCTCATAGCCCTGGAACTTGAGCGACACCGACAGCAGCTCGCGGATGTTCTCCTCGTCGTCGACGACGAGTACCTTGGCGCCCTGGCCGCCTGCCGGACCGTTCACAGATTCGCTCATGCCATCACTCTCGCCGACCAGCCTGCCATGGATCTGGACGGTTCCTGGGAGAACTCTGTGAATGCTCACCAGCCCTGATGCCGGATGTCGACCAGGCCGCGGGCTCAGCCACGCATGAACGGCGCAGGGTAGCCCGGGGTGGGCCGAACCTCCCCCAACCACCCCGCCAGCGCCTCGGCCTGCTCGGTCAGCGCGCGCATCGCCACCGCCGGCAGTTTCTCGAACGGGTGTAACTCGATGTGTCCGTCGTCCTTGTTCTGACGCCAACCGCCGACGATCCGCCCGTCCCACCAGGCCGTCTGCCCGCCGTTGCCGTTGCGGTCGAAGACGTGCTCGGCATGTGGGCCGAGGTAGAAACCACGCTCCTTCCAGCCCATCGTGGTGGGGTCGAGTTCGGGCAGCAGATGGGCCTGCGGTGGCGGCGCATCGTCGGCACCGTCGGGCAGGTCGTCGGGCAACAGGTAGCCGACGGCGCCGCCGTCGAGGTCGACCTCGACCGCGTCGAGGTCGGCCAGCGCGGTACGCACGACACGTTTGGTGCTGCCCAACCACCAGACGATATCGGTCTCGGTGCCCGGTCCGAATGCTCGCAACCAGCGGCGCACCATGGCGCGGTGACCGTCGGCCGCCGACACCTCCGGGAGTTCGTGGCCCAGCCAACGTTCCATCGCCACCCACGACGGCCGCGACAACGTCCAGGTCGCCGAGTTGGGTCCGCGCACGATCTCCCCGGCCGCGCTCATCATGTTCAGCACGCGCGGTCCCATCGCGACGCGACCACCCCACGACTTGCCCTCGCCGTAGACCACGTGGCCGTCGAGGACCGGGTTGCGGCGACGCAGTTCGGTGGAGGTCCGCGCGCAGCCGTCGGCGAGGTCGGTGGCCACCGCGGCCCGCGCCGCGTCGATCCAGGCGTCCGGGTCGTCGAAGTCGGGGCTGCGACGCAGGTCGCGGAGCATGTTGGTGCGCTCGGACGCGGTCACGCGGGGGCCGACCGCACCGATCGCCTCGGCGAGCACGGTGTGTCCGAACACGAACAACGTCCGGCGCATGGCGAGTTGTTTGACGAGAGTCCGATCGGCGTACAGCGCGCGGTCCATCGTCTCGGGATCGAACCCGGGAAGCCGCGCCCACGCCGACAGGTAGACCGTCGACGGTGTGGTGGCGTGCAGTCCGACGAGGTCGTCGACCATCTCGGTCAGCGCCGCGGTGGGGTCGGTTCGGTCGAGGTGATGACGTCGGATCAGTCGTCGGCGGCGTTCGGCGTCGTCGACGACGGGTCGGGTCGTCATGCCGCGGGTGCGGCGATCGCTTCGATCTCGACGAGCTGGTCGTCGTAGGCGAGGACGGTGACGCCCATCATCATCGCCGGCGGTACCGGGGTGCCGAACTCGGCGACGATCTCGTCCCAGGCGACCACCAGATCTGCCTGCAACTGCTCGGCGACGTAGATCGTCAGCTTCGCGATGTCAGCCATCGAGGCACCCTGATCGTCGAGCACGGAGCGCAGGTTCGCCAGACAGGTCCGCGTCTGGCCGACCACATCGCCTGGCGGGACGATCGCGCCGGCCGCGTCGAGCGGGCTGATGCCCGCGGTGAAGATCAGCGGTCCCGCGGTGACTGTCGCGCTGTAGGCGAAGCCGGCGGCCGGGAGCGTGGACGAACCGTTCAGACGGAGACGGGCCATGCCCGCGATCCTACGTCGACGCTCGAGAGGTCGACTGCAGCCGTTGCACGACCCGCACCCCCGACCTGACGGCGTCCGTCGCGCCACCGCGCGTCGGGCAACGGCTGCAGTCGCGCGTTCGATGGCGGTCTCACGCGCTGATGTCAGTTCACCCCGATCGCCGCCGCCAGGCCAGCGACCGGCGCCGGGACTCGACATCGTCGCTGTTCAGGGCGTAAACGCACATTCCGGACCGGACACCGGAGGGGATCCGGCGACGCGAAACCCCCTGGCGTGGGTCATTCACCCGAGGTGTTCGGCCTCACTGGAATGGCGATCCGGGCGACGTTGGGCGCATGATGTTCCGGAGAGTGTCGGTCGGGGGATTTTCGGTGATGGTGAGTGGACTTCGGTAGTGCGTTGGCGCGCCTGTTCGTGCAGGCGGGCCGGCCGACACTGCGGGCTGCTGCGGCACGCTCGACGGTGTCGGCGCAACGGATCAGTGACTGGCGTAACGGGCGCCACTTGCCGCGGGATTTCGCGACCGTCGAACCGCTGCTGCTGTGGCTGACGGCGCGCGCGGTGGCCGATGGGCAGGACGAGGTGTTGAGCCTGCCGCAGTGGAAGGACCTCTGGGACAAGCACCTGACCGAGGCGGACGAGCCCGACCTCGCGCGACCGACCACTTCCGCGGTGGCCCGCCCGTACGCCGGGCTCGCGACGGTCACCGCCGCCGACAGCGCCGTGTTCTTCGGCCGCGACGATCTGATCTCGACGCTCGTCGACACCATCGTGGAGGCCGCCGACGCCCCGACCGGTCCCCGACTGATCATCGTGGCCGGTGTGTCGGGCTCCGGAAAGTCTTCCCTGCTCGACGCCGGCCTGGCGCGCGACCGCCGCGTGCGGGCCCCCCGCCGGGCCGTGATCACCGCGACCGGACTGCAGCTACCCACGGCCTACCCCGGCACACATGCCGAGCCCGAGCCGGCGGACAGCGGGTCGTCGCGTCGGCTCCCCGAGGTGATCGTGCTCGATCAGTTCGAGGATGTGTTCGCGCTGCCGCCGACCGTGCTGGTCGAGACGATGCGCGCGGTCGAGGAGCTGTCGCAGGACTCGGTGGTCGTGCTGGGCGTGCGTGCCGACTTCTTCGGCCAATGCGTGGAGTTCGGGTTCCTCGCGCAGGCCTGGCAAACCCGCTGTGTGATCGTGTCGGAGATGACCGGCGCCCAGTTGCGCGAGGTCATCACCGGTCCGGTCCGGCTGGCCGGCGGGCGGATCGAGTCGGGCCTCGCCGACGTGCTGATCAGCGACCTGCATGCGGCGTCCACCGTGGGCGACCGGGCCGGCCGACTCCCGCTGCTGGCCCACGTGCTGGCGGCGACCTGGACACGCCGGTCGGGTAACCGAATGACGATCTCGGGGTATCGCGCCACCGGCGGCATCGCGCGTGCCGTCGCCGACACCGCCGAAGCCGCCTGGTCGGCGGTGGAACCCGACGACCGCAACCTGGCCCGCGCACTGCTGCTGGCGCTGGTGCATGTGGGCCCGGGCGGTGCGGCGCTGCGCGTGCCGCTGCACACCGACACCATCGCCGACCGGTTCCCGGCCCGCATCTCCGCGGTCATCGACATCTTCGCGCAGGCCCGTCTGCTGATCGTGACGTCGGACTCGGTGATGCTGGTCCACGACGTGGTCCTGACGGCATGGCCCCGGCTGGCCGAATGGATCGCCGCCGACTCCGGCATCCACCAGTGGCGACAGCAACTCGACACCGACACCACCGCGTGGCTCGACACCGATCGCAGCCGCTCATTCCTCTACACCGGATCGCGCCTGGACGATGCCCGCCGACATCGCGCCGCGCTGCGCCGCACCTACCAGCATCTGCTCTCCGCCGAGAACGAGGCATTCCTCGACGCCGCGTTCACCCAGCAGCGCCGACGACGACTGATCCGGGTGCTGTCGATCACGGTGGTGGTGGTGCTGGCCGTGGTGTCGACGATCACCGCGGCCATCGTCCTACGTCAGGCCCACGACCTCACCCAGCAGCGCAACAACGCCGAACGGGCCGCGCTGTTGTCGCACATCGACAGCCTGCAGCAGACCAATCCGTCGATGGCGGCGCGCCTGCTGCTGGTGGCGCTCGATCTCTATCCCGACGACCCGACCATCAGCCAACGCGTGTTGGGCGCGTCCACCAGTCCGCTGTCGGAGCCGCTGACCGGGCACTCCGGTCCGGTGTACGACGTCCGGTTCTCCGCCGACAGCACGATGTTCGCGTCCGCCAGCGGCGACCGCACCGCCCGGCTGTGGCAACGTACCGCCGACGGCTCGTATCGGACGGTGTCGACGCTGGGCGGCTACGGCAACTATCTGAC
Source organism: Gordonia sp. Z-3 (assembly GCF_036233855.1). Lineage (NCBI taxonomy): Bacteria > Bacillati > Actinomycetota > Actinomycetes > Mycobacteriales > Gordoniaceae > Gordonia > Gordonia sp. Z-3. The sequence continues at coordinate 119,235 of NZ_JAZARS010000004.1, read as the reverse complement.
CTCGGTGGCCTTCCACCCCAGCCAAGCCCTGCTGGCGACCGGCAGTGGTGACGGCACCGTCCGCGTGTGGGACATCAGCGAACCGTCGGCGCCACGCCAACAGGTCTCGGTCAGTCCCGGGCACGGAACCGTCTACATGGTGCGCTTCGCGCCGGATGGGCGCCACCTCGCCGCGTCGTCAGACGACGGCACGGTCACCATCGTCGCCGTCGACGCGTCCGGGGCGGTACGCGAGACGGCCATGCTGGCCGCCCATTCCGCGGCCGCACGCACCGTAGCCTACAGCCCGGACGGTCGACTGTTGGCGACCGGTGGCGACGACAAGGTGGTGCGACTGTTCGACACCTCAGACGGTGACCGACCGGTGCCCGCAGCCCCGCCGATCACCGGTTTTCCCAGCATCACCCACGCCGTCGCGTTCAGTCCCGACAGCCGCACCCTCGCGGTCACCGGCGACAGCCCCAACGCCCAGCTGTGGAATGTCGCGACGCCTTCGCGTCCCACCCCGGTGACGACCTCACTGCCCAACACCACCGCCGGTTCCTGGTCGATCACCTTCGACGACGACGGCGATCAACTCGCCTCGGCCCGCGCCGACGGGCGGGTGACGGTGTGGAACACCATCGACCCGGCGATGCCGGTGACGCAATGGACATTGCAGTCGGCCAGCATGCAGGGCACGCCGGAACAGGGCTCGGTCCGGACGTTCTCCAGCATCTTCAGCCCGGACGGGTCGAGCATGGTGGTCGGGCGCTCCGACGGCGCCATCGACCTGTGGCATCTGCCCACCGGCGTCATCCCCGATCGTGGCGGCACCGTCACCGGCCTGGCGAACAACGCCGACGGCACGGTGCTCACCACGGTCGGCACCGACACCACCCTCAACGTGTGGTCCACCAGCCCGGAGGGATGGGCCCGGCAGTCACGCACTCCGATCCAGCGGCGGGTCAACGATCACCCGTCGGTCAGTGTGAACGCTGACGGCACGTTGGCCGCTACGGCGAACAACAACGGTGGGCTGGTGCAGCTGTGGGATATCGCCGACCACGCCGATCCGCGTCGCACCGCCGATCTGCGGGTGTCGACGCGATACACCAATGCGATCGCCTTCTCCCCAGAAGCCGACCTTCTCGCCACCGGCACCACCGACACCACCGTGCAACTCTGGGACGTCGGCGATCCCCGGCAACCGAGGGCCGTCGGCGCCCCACTGACCGGGCCCGAAGACCTCATCCGCAGTGTCGCGTTCAGCCCCGACGGCCGACGGCTGGCAGTGACCTCCGACGACAAACGCACCTACGTCTACGACCTCGACGGCGACCGGCGCGCGCCGAGCGCCGTCGTCACCGACACCAGCCCGGCGGCGCGGGCGGTGTTCAGCCGCGACGGCACGGCACTGATCATCGCCGCACGTGACCTCTCCACCTGGGACGTCGAGCACGGCGGTGCCGAGGAGATCGATCGCAGACCCAACATCCACGCGGCAACGTTGTCGCTGACACCGACCCGGCTGGTGGTGGGCACCGCGACGCATCACCTCACCACCTTCGTGTTCGATCGCGGCCGACTCGGCGCCCAGCAGTCAATCGTCCCGTTGATCACCACCACCGACACCACCACGAAGTGGCAGTTCCCCGATCACATGTACAGCGACGACACCATCATCACCGCCGGTGACGTCACCGGGAGCATCCACCTGCAGACCACCGACCTCGCCACCGCCAACCGGTGGATCTGCGACAGCACACCGCACCTGACCGAGTCGCAGCGCGAACTGTATCTGCCGCACACCGACATCGCCGACGAATGCCATAGCTGATCGCCGCGCGAGCGGCCTCGGGTCACGCGCCAGCCGATTGGGCCCGCGCGATCGTCGCCGTCACGGTCCACAGACGACGGAACCCGCCGCAGGCGTATCTGCGACGGGTTCCGGCTCGGCGTTTCGCGAAGTATCAGTACTCCGGGAACAGCGTCAAGGCCCACTCGCCGACCGACTCGAGTTCCGGATTGGTTTCGACGGCCTTGGTGATGCCCAGCTTGATGTTGTCCAGCGTCGGCGCCGCGTTCTCCACCGTCGGCTCGATGGTCGGCAGCGGCTGCGCGCTCGCGGGCGCCGCGGCGAACGCCATCGCCCCGGCCATGGCTGCCCCCGCAAACCCTGCTCCGACCACCCGACGCACGACCTTCGCCCGCGTACCGCGTGCGCTCGTCTCGTTGATTCCCCGGCCCATCTCGTCGACCGCCTTTCCCCCGCCTCAGGCGCGAGTGTCGTGTGAATGACTGCAGTGAACCAATGTATGCGGTGATCGGGCCGCCGGGCACATCGAGATGGCTTGAGTCACAAAAGTTATCGGGCAGCGACAATTGCCAGTGAGGACCGGCGGTTCACCACAGCGCAGCGACTACCGGAAGCTCAGCACCTCGTCGCCCCACGCCCGGCGAATGTCGCCGTCGAGATCGTCGACGACGCGGTCGTCGGAATCGACGACCAGCGTGGACCGCGTCTGTTCGTCGAACATCGGCCACGGCAATGCACCGCCGTCATCCGGCACGCCGTGGTGGGCGAACGAGGTCCAGCGCCGTTGCAGCCGACCGGAGATCTCCTCGCCGGTCTTGCGTCCCCCGAGCTTGAACGTGATGTCTTTGGGCCCGGCGACGAGATTGCCCCAGACGTAGGGCAGTTCGGTGGCGTGCGTGGCCCCCACCCGCAGGGCCCGCAGCATCCGGGTGGCCCAGTCGAAGCGGTACAGGTAGACCGGTGTGTGCCGTCCGTGCGCTTCGGCAAGCCACACCGTGGGCATCCGGAAGGCGATGTCCCGCGCGACACCGAGACCGGCGACCTTGGGCCGCATCCCCGAGTACGCCGAGGTGATCTGCGCGCGCGGCGGCACCGTGACATCCGGGTACTCGGCCATCATGTCGGCGAACATCCGCTCGATGTCGCTGGGGGTGATAGGCATCAACGGCGACTTCATCCACTTGAACAGCGCCGCCTCGTCCTTGTTGGTCCCGATCAACAGGGGCACCGGCATCGATTCGCCGGCCCGGAACACATCCATCGGGTGCCGGGGAACCAGGTCGCCGTCGATGACCGGGGCGAACGCGATGGTGCCGGGATTGTCCACCGGAACGTCGGTGAAGACCGTCATCGTCGCCTCGGTGATCCGTGCGACGTCAACGGTGGCGAGTTGCTCGGCGTCGGCGGATCGCAGACCGAGCGCCGCCATCAGCTTCTCGGCGATCCCCGCCGAGCGCTCGTGGTCGTACATCGACGTCGCCGGTGAACTCTGTGCGATCGCCCGATGGAACAGACCGTCGGCGGCCGCCATCGTCAGCAGCGTGGTGACGATTCCGGCGCCCGCCGACTCACCGAAAACGGTGACGTTGTCGGGATCGCCGCCGAAGCCGGCGATGTTGTCGCGCACCCACTGCAGTGCGAGAAGAATGTCGCTGAGCGCCGCATTCGACTCGAACCGAGGCTGCGTTGAGTCGAGGAGGTCGTTGAGCGATGTGAGGTCGGCGAAGCCGAGTGCGCCGAGCCGATAGTTGAGCGTCACCACGACGACGCGGCCGTCGCGGGCGAGGTCGGTCGCCTCGTAGAGCGGCTGGCTTCCGCTGCCGAACACGTAGGCACCGCCGTGCAGCCACACCATCACCGGTAGCGCCTCATCGGCGACCGGCGCCCACACATTGAGGAACAGGCAGTCCTCACCCATCTGGGCATCGGCGCCCAATGCGATGGCGGGGTTGCGTTCCTGCGGACACACCGGGCCGAACTCGGTGGCATCGACGACGTCGTCGTGGGGTTGCGGGGGCCGCGCCCGACGCCACCGCAGGCCCCCGACCGGAGCCGCGGCGTACCGGATGCCGCGCCAGACGTCGACACCGTCGCGACTGCTGCCCCGAACCGGTCCGTGGGTGGTCGTCACGACCAGATCTGCTTCGCCCATGTCCCCATCGTGGCGCGAACCCGCACACCGCGCCCACAGATGTGACACACCGGTCACCTTCTACTCTCGGAACCGTGCCTATGACCGAGTTGATCGAGTTGCCCGGTGGCCGGTTCCGGATGGGCTCGGACCGGCACTACCCGGAAGAACAACCTGCCCACGACCGGGTAGTGGAGCCGTTCGCGATCGAACGCCATCCGGTCACCACCGCACAGTTCGCCGAGTTCGTCGCAGCCACCGGATATGTCACGGTCGCCGAGCAGGCGCCGGACCCGGCCGATTTCCCCGACGCCGACCCGGCCTCCCTCCTGCCCGGCTCGGTGGTGTTCACCCCGAGCGCGGCACCGGTGGACCTGCACGACTGGCGGGTGTGGTGGCGCTGGCAGCCCGGCGCAAGCTGGCGCCGACCGACCGGCACCGACAATCTCCTCGTGGCCCGCGCCGAGCACCCGGTGGTGCATATCGCCTACCGCGACGCCGCCGCCTACGCCGACTGGGTCGGCCGGCGCCTGCCGACCGAGGCCGAGTGGGAGTTCGCGGCCAGCGGCGGTCTCGACGGGCAGGAGTACGCCTGGCCCGGCGACGAGCTGCGGCCCGGCGGGCGCGACATGGCGAACACCTGGAAGGGCCGATTTCCGTACCGCAACGACGGTTGGGGAACGACGTCGCCGGTCGGCACGTACCCGACCAACGGGTTCGGCCTGCTCGACATGATCGGCAACGTGTGGGAGCGATGCTCGGACGTGTGGGTACCGCGTCACCCGGTGTCCGACACCGCAGCCGTCGATGCCGACGGTCGCCCGAACCTCCTTGCGCCCACCACGTCACCGCAGGTCATGCGGGTCACCAAAGGTGGATCGCATCTGTGCGCACCGGAGTACTGCCGCCGCTATCGACCGGCCGCGCGCTCGGCGCAGTCCGACGACTCGGCGACGTCGCATCTGGGGTTTCGGTGCGTGGTGTGAGTAGGCAGATCTCGCGCGGATGAAACGCGTCACAACCAGGAACACACCCCGCCTCCGAGGCCGTTGACTTCTCGGTTCTGGCGCCGGAGGCGGGTTGTTGGAGCCCCCCTGCCGGAGGCGGGTTGTTGGAGCCCCCTGTCAGGATTGAACTGACGACCGCTCGCTTACAAGGCGAGTGCTCTACCACTGAGCTAAGGAGGCATGCGTGCGCGAGTATATCGGCCGTGCGTTGGGATGGTTGAACCCCGTCCGGCTGATCGAGGACCGTCCGGCGACGATCGACACGATCGAGCCGGGCAGCATCATGGTCTCGCCGCGCAAACCGATCGACAGGTTCGACGTCGCGGCGATCACCGAGGTGCTCGACCTCGCCACCAAGATCGGTGCGGTCCTACTGGATTCGGGCACCGCTGCGATCGACACGCAGCAGCAGATCGCCTTCGTGTGCGGTGTCTACGGACTCGAGGACGTCGACGTCGACGTGACCTACAACACCATCGTGGTCAGCGCGCGCCGCGGAGCGACGTTGCCGCCCATCACGACGATGGAGCAGGTCTACTACCGCTCGATGGACTTCACCCGGTTGGCACAGATCGACCGGCTGGTCCGTCGTATCCGCGACATGGCGATCACACCGTCGACGGCACACCGCAAGGTAGACGAGATCATCACCGCGCCGCACCCGTATCCACACCGGATCGCGACCGGCGCCTGGGGCCTGATGGCCGCGGGTGTGTCGGTGTTGCTCGGCGGCGCCGAACTCGGCGCGCTCATCGCTTTTGTGACGACGGTCGTCATCGTGGTGATCAACCGCCGCCTCAATCGGATCGGTACCCCGGTGTTCTTCCAGCAGCTCGTCGGCGGATTCATCGCCGTGGTGCCGGCCGCCGCCGCGTTCGGTATCGCGCAGAACCTGAATCTGTCGATCGACCTGATGCCATCGTTCGTCATCGCGGCAGGCATCGTGGTGCTGTTGTCGGGGTTGTCGCTGGTCGGTTCGGTGCAGGACGCGATCACCGGCGCCCCGATCACCGGTGTCGCGAGATTCTTCGAGTTGTTGCTGATGACCGGTGGCCTCATCGGCGGTGTCGGTATCGCGATCAGCGTCCTGGAGCATGTCGGCATCTATCTGCCGACGATCACACCGCAGACCACCTTCCCGGCCGTCGAACTGCCGGTCCGTATCTTCGCCGGCGCCCTGGCCGCGTTCGCCTTCGCGTTGGCGAGCTACGCCGAGAAGCGCGCCCTTCCGGTGGCGTTCATGGGCGGTGCGATCGGCGCCGCGGTGGTCGCGTCGGCGTCCTTCGTCGCCGCGGTCGGTGACGTGGTGGCCAACGGTGTGGCCGCTGCCCTGGTCGGACTGGTGGGTGGTCTGCTCGCCCGCCGCGCGCTGACCCCGCCGCTGGTTGTGGCGATCGCCGGCATCACGCCGCTCCTGCCGGGTCTCGCGGTCTACCGCGCGCTCTACGGTTTGCTGGGGGATCAGACCCTCGACGGCATCACCTGGATGATGAACGCCCTGGGCATCGGCGCCGCGCTTGCGGCCGGTGTCACGCTTGGTGAGTTCATCGCCCGCTCGTTGCGGCGTCCGCAGCTGCCCGTCCGTCCGGCGTGGATGGGGATGCTGCGACGCAATCGACTGCAGGGGTATCGCCGACGCCCGTGACCTTCCCGGCGTGTGACCGGCGGCCGCCCGCGGAGCAGGTAACATCGTGATGCGCACACCAACGCCGGTCGTGCACGCGCCACCGGTCACCGCCGGCGGCACACCGCTGTGAAGCCAGAGGACTGTAATGCCTGCGAAAACCACCGACATCACCGACGACGAGTTGGAGCCGGTCGCCGACGAGACGGCAAGTTCCGCACGTCGCGTCGTCGCCGCCTACGCAACCGACGCCGACGAGTGCCGGATGCTGCTGTCCATGCTGGGAATCGCGCCGGGCGAGAACGCCTGAAACGCATGGCGGGGTCCGGGGACGAGTCCAACGGCGGGACCACCGCCGACCATGAGTTCGGTGACGCGCAGTTCGTGGTCGTCGCCAATCGACTGCCCGTCGACAAGGAGGTCCTCCCCGACGGGACGGTGAACTGGAAACGCAGCCCAGGCGGTCTGGTGACCGCGCTGGAACCGATCCTTCGGTCGCAGACCGGCGCCTGGGTGGGCTGGTCCGGTATTGCCGACTCCGACGACAACCCCGACATCGAGGGCATCGACATCCATGCGGTGCCGCTGTCCACGCAGGAGATCGCCGAGTACTACGAGGGGTTCTCCAATGCCACGCTGTGGCCGCTGTATCACGACGTTCTGGTCAAACCCGAGTATCACCGCGAGTGGTGGAACACCTACGTCGAGGTGAACCGACGCTTCGCCGAGAAGACCGCCACCGCAGCGGCCGAAGGCGCGATCGTCTGGATTCAGGACTACCAACTGCAGCTGGTCCCCAAGATGCTGCGGATGTTGCGCCCGGACCTCAAGATCGGCTTCTTCCTACACATCCCCTTCCCGCCGGTCGAGCTGTTCATGCAGCTGCCCTGGCGTACCGAGATCGTCGAGGGTCTGCTCGGCGCCGACCTCATCGGATTTCATCTGCCGGGCGGCGCCCAGAACTTCCTGTTCCTCGCGCGTCGACTCGCCGGCCAGGCCACCAGCAAGGGCACGGTCGGCGTCCGCTCACGGTTCGGTGTCGTGCAGGTGGGCTTCCGCACCGTTCGGGTCGGCGCCTTCCCGATCTCCATCGACTCCGGTGACCTCGACGCCAAGGCACGGTCCAAGGACATCCGCAAACGTGCCGCCGAGCTCCGCGAAGAACTCGGCAATCCGAAGACGATCATGCTCGGCGTCGATCGTCTCGACTACACCAAGGGCATCGACGTACGACTCGAGGCGCTCTCCGAATTGTTGGCCGAGCACCGGATCAAGCCCGAAGAGACCGTGATGATCCAGCTCGCGACGCCGAGCCGGGAACGTGTCGACAGCTATGTCCGGATGCGCGCCGGGATCGAACAACTCGTCGGCAACATCAACGGTGTCTACGCGACCGTCGGCCAGCCGGTGGTCCAGTATCTGCACCGGCCGGTGCCGCGCGACGAACTGATCGCCTTCTTCGTCGCGGCCGACGTGATGCTGGTGACGCCGCTGCGCGACGGGATGAACCTGGTCGCCAAGGAGTACGTGGCGTGCCGCAGCGACCTCGGTGGCGCCCTCGTGCTCAGCGAATTCACCGGGGCCGCAGCCGAGTTGCGCTCCGCCTATCAGGCCAACCCGTATGACCTCGACGGCGTCAAGGACGCGATCGAGGCTGCGGTGCAACAGTCCACCGAGGACGGCCGCAAACGCATGCGTGCGTTGCGTCGCCAGGTGCTCGCCCACGACGTCGCCAAATGGGCCGAGAGTTTCCTCGGCACACTGGAGTCGGTGACCGAGACCGCCGCCGACCCCAATCGCGGGGTACATCTGGTCCAGGGTGGAACGGAATCGTCGGACAGCAACGAATGAGCGCCACGGGCATCCCCGCAGACTTGCGCGAGTCACTGACCGCCGCCGCTGCAGTACCCACGCTGTTGGTCGCCTCCGATTACGACGGATGCATGTCGCCGTTGGTGTCACGCCCGGAGGATGCGGTACCCAACCCGGCGTCGGTCGCCGCCATCGAAGCGGCCGCAGCCCTCGCCGATACGGCGGCCGCCGTGGTCTCCGGCCGGGAGCTGGCGGTGTTGGCCGACCTGTCCGGGGTGAAGGGTCCGGTGACACTCGTCGGCAGCCACGGCAGCGAGTTCGACACCGGCTTCGTCGAGGAGATCTCCGAAGCACACCGCGAGCTACTTCATCGGTTGATCGACGAACTACGTTCGATCGCAGCAGATCACCCTGGTTCGCGGGTGGAGACCAAACCGGCCAGCACCGTGCTGCATGTCCGCAATGCCGCACCGGCCGACGCCGACGCAGCGCTCGAGGCGGCGCGATCAGGCCCCGCGCGATGGCCCGGAGTGCATGTCACCGAAGGCAAAGAGGTCATCGAGCTCGCCGTCATCGAGACCAGCAAGGGCCACGCCCTCGACGTGCTCCGCGACCGGGTCGGCGCCGACGCGGTCATCTACCTCGGCGATGACGTGACCGACGAGAAGGCGTTCGCGCACCTCGATTCCGAGCGCGGCGACGTGAGTATCAAGGTCGGCGCGGGTGACACCATCGCCACCCATCGGATCGGTGACACCGACGACGTCGCAACGGTGCTCGAGTTCATCGTCGCACGGCGGCGGGAGTCGACAGGCCGATAGTGCAGTCTGGCTGCGATCGATGTCGTCGACCGGCGAAGCAACGCCGCGGTCTGGGCTCCGTGTCCGTCCGCATCACCGCTGAGCCTGTCCGGATGGATAATCCAGTCGACCACTGCCACAGGTGATGCTCGCGGACACGTCCGAAACGGATAGGTCGCGTGGAATGCGCCCACCGCAGTCGAGGTCAGCCCACCGCGCCCGCCCCCACCAACGGATCAACCGTGCGCGCCCGTTTCGCCGACTCGCGGATGACGCGATGGACAAAGCCGAGCTTGCGAACCACCGGCCGCGGGATCTCGAACGGGTGCAGCGGACGGGCCCCCATCGCGCCGTTCACCCGATTGAACATGGTGGACAACCACTTCCAATCGTAGAGCAACCGTTCGATCGGCTCGTCGGCGTAGGACTGCAACGGCACGATGTCACGGTCCATGGTGAACACGACTTGCGCACTGCTCAGCATCAACCCGGATTCACGCGCGGTGTCGATGGTTCCGGTGATGTGCAGGTAGTGGGCGAAACACTCCGCGAAGTCCTCCCACGGGTGCATCGTCGCGTACTCGGAGATGAAGGAGTCGCGCCAGTTGCGCGGCGGACCGTAGGTGTAATGTCTGTCGATCGCGTCGGTGTATGAGGCCCGCTCGTCGCCGAAGAGCTCCCGGGCCTCATCAAGGTATTCCGTTGCGCCGTCGCCGTGCCGAAAATGACCGAGCATCGTCCGGTAGGCCTCGCCGAGGTCGACGCGCAGCCGTTCACGATGGGCGTCGAGCGATTCGGCGAGGTCGATGGTGATGACACCGTTGGCATGTCCGATGGTCACCGGCCGGCCGGTGGTCTGGCTCGACAACAGGTCGAAGGCAAGGCCGCCGTCGGTGCGCCAGAACGGCTCCACCGGCAGGCCCAGATCGACAAGCTGATACACCAACATGCGCAAGTCGCGGGTGGTGGAGTTGAGTTTTTCCAAAGCGATCGTGTCATCCGGATCGGGTTGCCGTCGGACCAGCGAGCACGGAAAACACCGGCCCCGCAGCCCGATCGACTCCGGCCCCACTTCCGCGGGGGTGACCCAATTGCAGCCGGTGCGGGTGCGGTTGGCACAGTACACCCAGCGTCGGCCGTCGATCAGCACGCCATCCTCTGCGACGACAACCAGTGAACGACTCGGAAGGTGGACGCCGACAGCGGTTCCGCATTGAGGACACTGCCGTGGGACGAACCCCGACAACGCGTTGCAGACGGGGCACGAGAGCGCATGCACAGCGCTCAGCCTATCCCGATTCGGGCCTCTCCGGTGTCGGTCGGCAGGTCGCCGGCCACCACGGCGGTCACCTTGTAGGAGTTCAGGTTGATGGTGCCCCGATGGTTGTCGAGGAACGCCGTGTCGGCGGCGTCGCGGCCGGTGGCGATCCGCACCATGGACTGCCGCGGCGCCAGCCCGGTCGCGTCGACCACCACCCACCGTCCGTCGACCAGTGCCTCGGCGACCGCGTGGAAGTCCATCGGGTCGCAGCCCGGCGCGTACACCGCGACCAGTCTGGCCGGGATGTTCAACGCACGCAGCAGAGCCACCACCAGATGTGCATAGTCGCGGCATACCCCGGCATTGGCGAGCAAGGTGTCCGCGGCTCCGTCGATCGGGTCGCTGGCGCCCGGGATGTAGCTGAGCCGATTCTCGACGTATTCGGCCACCTGCTGCAGCAGTTCACTGGGCGGCAAGTTTATGTCGAACTGTCCGGCAGCGAATCCGAAGAACTTGTCGGCCTCAGCGTATCGACTGGGCCGCAGGTAGATCGAATGGTCGGTCACCTCGACCGCGATGGGGTCGGCCGGTGCGGTGACCGATGCCGAGTAGTCCACCACCACCAAGCCTGATTCGACCTGGATGCGGTGGATGCGGGATCCGTGCTCGCCGACGATCTCCTCGGGTTCGACGGCGTCGCCGTCGATGGTCATCGACAGTTCCTCGGTGAGGTCGAGACCGGGCAGCTTCGCCACGGTGATCTGGAATTCGAGCTCCGTGGCAGCGGTGACGTACACCTCGAGGTTGGCGGAGACATCGCGCGTGGCTGTGGTCATGCCCCAACGGTAGGCGATGGCTCACCGGTGGTCGCGGCGACGGGGTCGGCATAGACAACACTGAGCGCCATCACCACGGCCGCACTCTCCTGCACGCGCAGACCGAACTGCGACGGCGAGATCTCGAGCGGGCGGGCGATGGTGGTCGCCGCATCGAACGCGGCCTGCACGGGTGCCAGACCGTGCGGGTGAGCGGCGAACGCGTCGCCGGCGACGACCACACCGTCCGGGTTGAGGACGTCGCGCAGCATCGCGACCACACCACCGAGTACCTCGGCACGCTCATCGACGATCGCCGAGTCGTTCTCACCGACGCCGAGCCGTCGGGCCGCGGACTGCGCGGCACCCCGGCCGATCACATCCTGCAGGACGGGTCGCGCCGCGGAGGCGAGATGGGGTGCGACGACAGGCAGATGCGCGATGGAACCGGCGCCGCGCAGCGGCATCAACACCTTCCCGTCGACAAACATCGCCATGCCGACGGTCTCGCGGGCATAGAAGAACAGGCCGGTACCCACTATCTCCCGCGGCGAACTCAGCAACAGTTCGGCAGCCGCCATCGCCTGCACGTGCTCGCCGACCGAGACCGGCACGCCGAGAGCGGTGGCCAGCATCTGCCCCACCGGGACACGCCGCCAGCCGAGAACCGGATGGTCGATTCGTCCCGTTGCCGCATCCACGGCACCGCCGGCGGCGACACCACCCCACAGCAACCGACGCCCGCTGAACCGGTCGACGAGTTCGGCCAGCTGATCGCACAGATCACCGACAGCCGCCTCGTCGCGCGGTGTGCGGACCGCATGGCTGTACAGGGTCCGTCCGCCGAGGTCGGCGATGGCCAGCAGTGTTCGCCGTGCGCCGATGTGCATTCCGGCGACGCACAATGTGTCTCGGTCGATGGTGAGGGGATGTTTGGGTCGCCCGATACCGCCGGGGTCCACCAGATCGGGCCGGTCGACGATCAGACCGATCCGCGACAATGCGGCGACTTGACGGTTGATGGTCGCCGGTGACAATGCGGTCGCGGCGGCCAGGTGATCACGCGTCACGGGGCCGCTGACCCGGATGGCGTGCAGCACGGCCGCGGCGGGCGTGGAGCCGACCTGCAGGGCCGCGGGCACGACTCCGGTCGACGACATGCTCCAAACTTAGCAACGCAGTGCCGTCGCTAAGCTGAGGTCATGAGCAGCTCCCTCGAACACGGCACGACGGACACGGACAAAAAGATCGCGGTGGTGACCGGCGCGAGCTCGGGGATCGGCGCGGCGACCGCACGTCAGCTTGCCGAACAGGGCTATCACGTCGTCCTCGGCGCCCGACGTACCGAGCTGATCGACGAACTCGCCGCGGAGATCGGCGGCACCGGCCGTCGCCTCGACGTCACCGACGAGGATTCGGTCGCGTCCTTCGTCGACGGACTCGATACCGTCCATGTCCTGGTGAACAACGCCGGCGGCGCCAAAGGGCTCGATCCCATCGCGACCGCAGACCTCGACGACTGGCGGTGGATGTATGAGACCAACGTCCTCGGCACGCTGCGGATCACCAAGGCGCTGCTGCCCGCACTGATCGCATCGGGCGACGGCCTGATCGTGACAATCTCCTCGATCGCGGCCCTCGAGGCGTACGACAACGGCGCCGGCTACACCTCCGCGAAGCACGCACAGGGTGTGCTGCATCGCACGCTGCGCTATGAGCTGCTCGGAAAGCCGGTGCGCCTCACCGAGATCGCACCGGGCATGGTCGAAACCGAGTTCTCGCTTGTCCGGTTCGGCGGAGATCAGGACCGCGCCGATGCCGTCTACCAGGGCCTGACCCCATTGACCGCCGACGACGTGGCCGAGGTGATCGGTTTCGTCGCCTCGCGGCCGCCGCACGTGAACCTCGACCAGATCATCCTGAAACCGCGAGATCAGGCCTCGGCTCGGCGAAACATCAAGACGGGGTAGGCGCGCCCACCCGTACCCGACGAACTCAACCCGCCGGCGCCGCCGACCGCGGCGCACCGGATGGCGTTGCCGGCGCATCGATCTGGTCGGGATCACCTTGGATCGCCGACATCCCGGTCCAGGTGTCCCAGTCGAAGATCCAGTCGAAAATGTCGCCGTCGGCCTCCGACAGATCGATGCGGGTACCGGTCACCTCCACCGGGTCGCCGTAGACCGCGGTCTCGAAGTAGCGTTGCGCATTCTCCAGTGACAGATTGATGCACCCGTTCGTGACATTCGACGAACCCTGCACCCCAATGGTTTCCGGGTTGGCGTGGATGAACTCGCCGTTGTTGGAGATGCGGACGGCAAAACGTTCGCGGACGTTGAAGTACCCCGCCGCGGGATTGCTCATGTAGAAGTCCTCGTACTTCTCGGTCACCACGTGGATGCCCGAGCGGGTGACGTTGCGATCCAGGTCGCCCTCGCCATAGCTGCAGGGCAGTGTCATCAGCTCGGCACCGTCTCGCAGCACCACGATCTGATGCGACGACGCCTCGGCCTTGACGATCTGTGACCGCCCGATACCGAAGTCGCTGGTCACATCCGCCGCGCCATAGGCGCCGCCGCCGTGGTCGACGCCGTAGAGGTCGGCCGACATGTGGACCTTGGTGCCCGGCACCCAATAGTCCTTGGGCCGCCAGTGCACTCGTGACCCGTTGTCCTCGCCGAGCCAGGCCCAGGCACCCTCGGTTTGCGGTTCGGTGGTGACGCTCAGCGCCTTCTCGACGGCTTCCTTGTCATCGACCGTCGCATTGAACTTCAGGATGATCGGCGCGGCGATACCGACCTCTTGGCCGTCGCCGATGTTGACCACCACGTTGATCTGCGACTCTGGGGTCAGCGTCGTGAACGTCCCTTCGACCGGCGCGGTGACCCGGTCGCTGCCGATGGCGCTGCCCTGCCACGTGTATTCCGACCCGTACCCCAGAGGTTCGGTGATGGTGAAGGTGGTCTGGTCATCCGACATCTCCCCCTGCACCACCTTGCCGTTCGGGTTGAGCAGCTTGATGTCGGGATTGAGTTGACCGTTTTCGGCTTTCACCGAGAACGTGTCGGTGGGGTTCGGGGCGTCCGGCGAGTCGAGCGAAGGCGTGAACACGACCTGCACGGTGGGCTCGGCGGGTCCCGCGTTTTCGCTGGCGGAGTCGCCGCCCGAACACGCGGCAACCGCCGCACCGACAGCGCCGAGTCCGGCGGCGGCAAGGACGGTGCGACGAGTGACGAGAGATTTCGCAGTCATAACACCTCGAGCCTACCGAGCGAATGTCCGGAAAACCCCATCTGCCAGCTGTGATCTGGCTGAAAAACCGACGATCACCCGGGCAGGTGGGCGCGCTCACCTTCGTGGTCGAAGATCGACACGATCTCGGCCGGCCCGTCGACGGCGGCCATTCCGTGGGGCACCATGGTCGAGAACTCCGCCGCCTGGCCGGTAGGGACCGCGATCACCCGCTCCCCGAGGTGCAGCCGGATGGTCCCGGAGATGACCGTGAACCATTCGCGGCCAGGGTGAACGCCCAGGTTGTTCGGGTCCACGACGTGCTCTTCGGCAATCCGCATCTTGGCCACCGTGACCCCACCGGGAGTCTGATCCCGCGATAGCTTCCACACGGTCATTCCGGCTGTCCGGTGCGACTCTGGACGGATCACCACGTCCTCGTCGTTGGACGGCTCGACCAGCTGATCCAGGGTGGTACCCAGGGCGCGCGCGATCGGTACCAATTGGTCGAGTGCCACGCGGCGGTGCCCGGTCTCGATGCGACTCAGCGTCGACGGACTCAGGAAGCAACGCGCGGCCAGCGAGTCCAAGGTCCACCCCTTGGCGACCCGCAGCCCACGAATCCGCTGACGCACCACCGCATCAATTTCTTGCTCCATGCGCAAGACTGTATGCCAATCCAGCATTCCCTCGCTACCGTCGACGGTATGCCTCAGTCCGCACAGCCACCGCATGCCGGGCATCATCCCGGTCACGACGCACACCGACACCATGGCCATCACCACAGCGCCCACGACGCGCACGTGCACGATCCGGCCACCGCCGACGCGATGGTCGAAGGCATGGCCGAGGTACTCGACCTCGACGCGGCGGCCTCCGGCGGATTCGTCGACGATCTCGCCGAACGCATCGCCGACCTGATCGCCGCGCCACGCTCCGTCGTCGACCTCGGGTCGGGCACCGGAGGGCTCACCGCGCGCCTCGCGGCCCTCTTCCCGTCGGCACAGGTCACCGCGCTCGACAATGCGCCGGACATGCTCGACCGCGTCCGCGACGCGGCCCGGGCCGCCGGTGTCGGCGATCGTGTCCGGACGCAGGTCGCCGATCTCGACACCGCACTGCCGGGCGATCTTGCCGACCTCGACGTGGTGTGGTCGTCGTCGGCCATGCACCACTTCGCCGCGCCGGCGGACCTACTCGGCAATGTCCACGCCGCAGTCCGGCCCGGCGGCCTGCTGATCGTGGTGGAGCTCGACGGCCTTCCCGCTTTCCTCCCGCCCGACACACCCGATGGACAGCTGGAGCGTCGCCTGCACACGATCATGACCGAGCGCGGGGCCAACGCCCACCCCGACTGGTCGCCGGTGATCGTCGGCGCCGGCTTCGACCTGCTCGAGACCCACGCCATCACGAATGCACCGGCACCGCCGGATCTCACGAGTCGCTATGCGCACGCCTGGATCTCGCGGATGGCGCACGGCCTGGCCGAGGAACTGTCCGACACCGACCGGTCCCGGCTCGATGACCTGCTCGCCCCCGCCGGACCATCGTCGCTGGGCACGCGCGAGGACCTCACTGTCAGCACCCGCCGCACCGCATGGATCGCCCGGCGGCCCGAACACAACCAGGAGAAACCATGAGCAGCAAGAGTTTCGACGTCGCGATCGTCGGCGGCGGCCCCGCCGGGCTGAGCGCGGCCACCACCCTGGCGCGGTCCCTGCGCTCGGTCCTCGTCGTCGACGGCGGCCAACCCCGCAACGCCCCAGCCGACGGCGCCCACAACGTCCTCGGCCAGGAGAACATCTCACCGACCGAACTTCTGGACCGCGGGCGGGCCGAGGCGCGCAGCTACGGAGCGGATTTCGTCTCCGATGAGGTGATCGACGCTGCGCGTGGCGACAACGGCACGTTCACCCTGACCCTCGCCGGCGGCGACACGGTCGACGCACGGCGCGTGCTGCTGGCCACCGGTCTCGTCGACGAGCTACCCGAGGTACCCGGAGTGCCCGAACTCTGGGGCTCCACGGTGCTGCACTGTCCGTTCTGCCATGGATGGGAGGTACGCGGTCAGCGGATAGGCATCCTGGGCACCGGGCCGATGGCCGTCCACCAGACGTTGCTGTTCCGCCAACTGAGCGACGATGTCACGTTGTTCACCCACACCATGGGCGAGATCGAACCCGCCGAGCGCGAACAGCTCTCGGCACTCGACGTCGCCATCATCGATCAGACGGTGGACCATCTCGACATCGCCGACGGCACGCTGGCGGCCGTCGCACTGACCGACGGCGACCGTATCGAACGGGACGCACTGGTGGTCGCGCCGAAGTTCGTGGTCCGATCCGCGCTCTACTTCAGCCTGGGGGGAACGCTCACCGATCACCCGATGGGGCAGTATGTGGCGGCCGATCCGATGGGCGCCACCGACATCCCCGGTGTGTGGGCCGCCGGTAACGTCACCAACCTTGCCGCCACGGTCGCGGTGTCGATGGGTGCGGGCGTAACCGCAGCCGGCGCGCTGCACATGGATCTCATCACCGAGGACACACGCCGCGCGGTCCAGGCCCGACGCTCACGCGCCCTCGCAGATGCCCACGAAGCTGTCTGACCGCCGCGCCGCGGTCAGTCGGCGAAGCCGTCGAGCACCGCACGCGACCCGGACAGTCCGAGCCGGGTCGCGCCTGCGCCGATCAGCTCCGCCGCGAACTCGGGTGTGCGGATGCCTCCGCTGGCCTTCACCCCGACCGTCTCGCCGACCGCGGCACGCATGAGGCGGACCGCCTCCACGCTCGCGCCGCCGGATGGATGGAAGCCGGTGGAGGTCTTCACGAACGTCGCACCCGCCTGCGCCGCGCGACGACTGACCTCGGTGACCGTGTCGGGGCCGGCGAATTCGAGCAGCGCAGCAGACTCGATGATGACCTTCAACACCACGTCGCCGATGGCTTCGCGGACGGTCAGCACGTCGGCGAACACCTCGTCGAAACGCCCGTCGACCGCGGCGCCGACATCGATCACCATGTCGACCTCCTCGGCTCCGGTGTCGACGGCCAGACGGGCCTCGGCCGCCTTGACCAGCGAATGATGCTTGCCCGACGGGAACCCGGCCACCACGCAGGTCTTCTGCTCGCCGGTGTCGATGGGCAGCATCGACGGCGACAGGCACACCGCATAAACGCCCAGGTCGGCGGCCTCGGCGACGGTGGCCTCAGCGTCCGCGCGGGTGGCCTCGGGTTTGAGCAGAGTGTGGTCGATGAGGGCCGCGACATCGCGCCGGGTCAGGTCGGTGGTGATCACACAGACGAGCTTGGCACACTGACAGACGTGGCAGCATCAGAGCCGACGCCCGCAGCGGCCGTCGCGGCATCGACGACATCGTCCTCCCCCGACAGCGATCGGCGGTACGTCCTGACCCTCGGATGCCCCGACCGCACCGGAATCGTCGCGCGGATCTCCGGGTTCCTCGCCGAGATCGGCGGCTGGATCACCGAGGCGGGGTATCACTCCGACAGCGAGACCGGGTGGTTCTTCACCCGGCAGACCGTGCGGGCCGGATCGGTCCGGATCGGCCTCGACGAGATGCGCGAACGCTTCGCCCGTGAGGTGGCCGCCGAAATCGGCTCCGACACCGAGTGGCGGCTCACCGACACCGGCGCACCGAAGTCGGTGGTGCTGCTGGTCAGCAAGGAGAGCCACTGCTTGGTGGACTTGCTCGGCCGTGCGCATCGCGGCGAACTGCCGGCCAACGTGTCCGCGGTGATCGGCAATCATCGGGATCTCGAAGAGCTCGTCACCCGCTTCGATGTCCCGTTCCACCACGTGCCGTTCCCATCCGACGGCAAGGCGCAGGCATTCGATGAGGTGGCCACCGTGGTCGAGCAGTACGCACCAGATGCCGTGGTGTTGGCGCGATTCATGCAGATCCTGCCGCCACAGCTCTGCGACGCGTGGGCAGGCCGCGCGATCAACATCCACCACAGCTTCCTGCCCAGCTTCGTCGGCGCCCGCCCGTACCACCAGGCGTTCGCACGCGGTGTCAAACTGATCGGCGCCACCTGCCACTACGTGACCGCCGACCTCGACGCGGGACCCATCATCGAGCAGGACGTGATCCGGGTCGATCACAGCGACACCGTCGCCGACATGGTGCGCCAGGGCCGCGACATCGAGACGATGGTGCTCTCCCGCGGCCTGCGCTGGCATCTGGAGGACCGCATCCTGGTGCACGGCCGCAAGACGGTCGTCTTCACCTGACGTCACCGCGGATTCGTAGTATCGACCGGCGTTTTTCCGCCGGTTGATACTACAAATCGTCAGAAGCCGAAGTCGCCGAAGTCTCCGAAATCGCCGCCGCCGTCGAAGAAACCGCCGCCGGAGTCGCCACCCATGTCGCCGCCACCGAAGTCGCCACCGGCATCGCCGGCGTCACCACCGGCGTCTCCACCGTCGAGTGCGCCGGCGTCCGATCCGTCACCTGCACCGCTCTCGAAGGCGTTCGCATCGTAGTTGACACCCGCCATGCCGGAGAACAGCGCCGAGAACAGGAACATCGACCCGATGCCCCACGCGCCGGCGACCAGGGCGGGCTTCCACCACGGCTCGGAGTACCAGCCGGCCGGCACCGGGCGCCCGGCGACACGACCACCGGGATAGTAGTTGGGGGTTCGCTCCGAGGGGCCGGGCGACGCCTCGATCTGCCGGCCCTCGAAGTCGACCGTGCGGTCTTCGGTAACCGCGCCGGCGCTCTTCTGACCCTCGAGTTCGGGCACGGGTGGGCCCGGGTCGAGATTCATGGCGGTGCGGGCCGCGCGGACGTAGTAGAGACCCTCCAGCGCGGTCTGTTTGGCCAGGCGCGCCTGCGCCGGCGACGTCGCCTGCTCGATCTGCGATCCCGCGGCGTTGTAGCGTTCGCCGGCGTCGGCGAGCGCCTGCTTGGATGCGGGGTCGTCACCCACCAGCATGAACACCTGGCCGCCGAGCCGTTCGATGGCTTGGCGCGCATCGGCTTTGGCGTCGTCGAGCTGGCGAGCGGCGTTGGCCCCGGATCGTTGCTGCGACATCACCACGATGCCGACAACCACCACGACGACCACCGCGATCAAGATCAGTGCGCTCATCTCTTCCTCCGTAGGGGGTACACCTGCGCTGCCCTCCCGGGAGACCGCGGGGGCGCTCCGCCAAGATCGGCAAAATCGGACATCTCCCAGCGTACCGACGATCGTCGGCTCACCGCCGCGTCCGCATTCGGCGGCGGTCGCTCAGGCCGCCGAGCAGCCGCCGGAATCTCCGGTCATCTGACCCGACAGCGCCACATCCTGCCCGTCGACGGCGAAGTCGACGCCCTGGTCGGTCACCTTCATGTTCTGCACGGTGACCTCGTCGAACAGCGGGCCGAACATCGAATCGGACACACTGTCGACCACCTGCTGGGCGAAGTCGGAGGGGATGCCGAAGATGAAGGCGTTGGCCTCGACCACCTCGAAGTCGACGCGCCCGTCCTGCAGCACGGGTTTGATCGTGGTGGACACCGGGATCGGCAGGAAGGCGAGCTGCACCGCGGAATCGACCTTGATGGTCCCGTCGGCGGCATTGCCGGTGATCGACTCGATACTGGCGCCCTGCATCAGGCTGCTCGCCCCGTTGCCGCCGTTGCCCGAGGTCGACGGATCGGGGCTTGCGGTGGCCGACTCGCTCATCGCGACCACCCGATCGAACGGGATGAACCCGGTGCCGACCAAGGAGCGGATGTTGGTGGTGTCCCCGTCGCCGGTGATGCCCTCGGCCCGCGCATGCAACCGCATCTGGCCGGGCTCGTCGGCGGTGTCGATCTGGACGAACGGGATGTCGTTGCCGAAGCCCTGCAACAGCATCGGCTTGCGACTCAACGACACCGAGGTCTCGGTACCGGTGAGGTCGGTGAAGGCGCTCTCCATGCAGTCGGTCGCCTGGTTGCGCAGATAGAGTTCGCTGCCGACGGCGGCGATCACCAACACCAGGACCACCGCCACCGAGGCCAGTGCGACGATCTTGCCGGTGCTGCGCCGTTTGGCCGGCGCCGACGACACGACACCGGGCTGCGCTTCGGGCGGTATCGGCGCGAAACCGTCGGTCCCACTCGCCGGGAACCCGCCGGTCTCCCCGGGGCCGAACTGAGCGGTCTCGGTGCGCGGCACCTGCGAATAGGCGCGCGGTGACTGATCGGTCGTCGCCGCGGCGTCGAGCCGCGCGGTGTGATCGTCCGGGTACGGATGGGCACCCGGCTCGTCGGGACGACCCGTCTGCGGGGTGGGCTCGTTGTCGGACCGCTTCTGCGGGTCCTCGCCGGCTGCCGGCCGGTCGGTGTTCTCGCTGTCGGTCATGTCGTGCGGTCCTCAGTTGCTGCTCGGTGCCGAGACCTGTCGGATGGGCCGTTCGTTGTCGAGCACGGCCAGGGCTTTGCGTGCCTTCTCCACTGCGTTCACATCGATCTCGTGGACCCCGACCTGCACGCTGTCGTCGTATGCGGCGACCACGGTACCGAAGGGATCTGTGAGTTGGCTGTGACCTGTTCCGGTGGGTGCCGACGACTCGGACACCTGCTGATCGGTGGGTACCGCCTGCCCCACGGCGACCACGAAACTGGTCGAATCCAGTGCCCGCGCGGTGGCCAGCACCTGCCACTGGTGCACCTTGCCCGGGCCGGCACCCCACGATGCGGGCACCACGATCACCTGCGCGCCGCTGCGCGCGAGTTCGGTGAACAGCGCGGGAAAGCGGATGTCGTAGCAGGTGGCGACACCCACCGTGACGTCGCCGATCGTGAAGGTGACCGGGTCATCGCCCGGCGCAACGGTCCGGGACTCGGTGAAACCGAAGGCGTCGTAGAGATGGATCTTGTCGTAGGAGGTGCGCGACCCGTCCGGGGCGGCGATGAGCAGCGTGTTCGCGACCCGATCGCCCGCGGGCGTGAACATCCCGGCGACAACGGTGACCCCGTGGCGTTCGGCGATCGACGACACTCCACGCGCCCACGGACCGTCCACCGGCTCGGCGACCGGGCCCAGCGGGACGCCGAACCGGCACATCGTCGCCTCGGGCAACACCACCAGATCGGCGTTGTCGGCGGCGGCCTCGGCCACCGCTGCCTCCACGAGCTCCAGGTTCGCCGCCGGGTCTGTGCCGGAGGTGATCTGCGCCATCGCAATTCGCATGGCCACCAGCGTACGGACCGGCACGCTGCTGACAACCGGCTGATCATGGGGCATTCGCACGATCAGATGACGGATCAGTCGGGAGAAACCACCGACCACGGCACGGTGAGCACATTGTCGACCGATCGGCCCCGGCCGATGACCACCGGGATGCCGCCCGCACGCATCGCCGTCAACGCCTGGCGCCACCGAGTCCGCGGGCCGTAGGCCGCGTGACCGGCCGCAATGTCCCAGGCACGGTCGGCCCGGGTCAGCAGTTCATGAATCCGTTCGCCCGCAACATTGTGGTGGATCAACGCCTTCGGCAGACGTTCCGCGAGTTCCGAGGGTCGCGCCGTGTGTTCTGGCGACCAGCTCAGCGTCAGCGTGCGCGGCCCGGCGGCGTCCAGCACGATCCAACAGCAACGGCGACCGATCTCGTCGCAGGTGCCCTCCACGATGAGCCCGCCCGGGGCCAGCGCATGCCGCATCTGCGCCCAGGACGCGGCCACCTCTTCTTCGTCGTATTGCCGCAGCACGTTGAAGGCCCGAACCAGCTGCGGACGCAAGCCCGCGAGTTCGAAGCCGCCGAGGGCGAATCGCACCTCGTCGCGGGTACCGACGATGCGCTCGGGATCGATCTCCAGGCCCACCATCTCGAGGTTCGGCGCAATCGTCCGCAGGCGCCGCGCCATCTCGACGGTCGTGTCGGGGCGCGCCCCGTAGCCGAGGTCGACGACGAGCGGACGGGGCACCGAACCGAGTGCGATGCCGATCGCGGCGTCATGCACCATCCACCGGTCCACCCGCCGGAGCCGGTTGATGTTGGTGGTGCCGCGGGTGATGCGGCCGAGCGGCCTACTCTGGCCGGCCCCGCCGGCGCTCAGAGGTTCTTCTTGACCCAGTCGGCCGCGTATTCGGCTTCCGCGCGGAACAGGTCGACGAGATTGACCAGCATCAGCTGTTCGAGCTTGCCGTTGACGAACGGGATGAACACCTTGACCTCGGTGGTCTTGCGGATGGTGCAGCCGGTCTCGGTGGGGAAAAGTTCCTGCCACCCCTGCAGGCTGCCCGGGCCGGCCGGGATCGACGCGGTGTAGTCGCCCTTGGTGTTGTCCGGGTCGAACGCGCCGAAGGTCTCCTCGCGGGTGATCACCATGTCCTTCATCAGCACGGTCTGCGCGAGCGCCGGCAGCTGGTCGCGGCCGATCGTCTGCTTGAGCACGACCTTCATCCCGGTCTCGTCGGCGGTGAACGAGTCGACCGCACAGTGCGGGGAGATCATCTGGAAGCCCGCCATCATGTCGTCCCAGTACTGTCGGGTGCTCTGCGCCTGGTAGAGCGTTTCCGCAGGATGGGTGAAGCGCGCCGAGTAGCTGAGCCGTCGTGCCATGGCGACCAGGCTACGTTACCGATTCGTTGCTTCCCAATTCGTTGGCGATGTCATGGCGCCGGCCCCTTCAGCGATGCGACGCCTCCCACGACACCGTCTGCTCGTGTTCGGCGTCGAGCAACTCCACGAGTTGGTCGATGATGGCCTTCTCGATCTTGCTGCCGACGAACGGAACGCTGACGTCGACGTCGGCGGTATATCGGGTGGTCGCCGGGTCACCACTGATGGCCACGGCCCCCGCGACCTTCGCCGGCGCCCCGGACACCGTGGCGGTCATCTCACCGGCGATCTCGTCGCCGACGAGCCGGAAGGTGTTCCGGCGCGGGATCTGCGCGTCCCCGTTGAGCACCTTGGACACCATCGACGGCAGCTTCTCCGCCGGCACGCCCTGCTGCATCGCCACGGTCACCGTGTCCCCGGACACCTCGAACGACTCGAGTTTGCCGTGGCTGGAGTTGATGGCCTCGAGCAGATCCCGCCAATAGTCTTCCGACGACAGGACCTCCCACAGCCGCTGAACCGAGAAGGGATAGGACACCGTGTGTTCCATCGTGCTGGCCATGAGGGGGACACTACCGGAGTACGACGACCCGGCTACCGTTACACGGGTGAGTGAGAGCGGCCCGCGGCACCCGACACCGACGACCCAGGACACGCGGCTGTCGACGATGACGACGCTGCGCCTGGGCGGGCCCGCACGCGCGGTGCACAGATGCCGCGAAACCGACGACCTGGCGCAAGTCGTCACGACCCTCGATCGCGCCGGGGATCGCTGCCTCCTGGTCGGGGGTGGATCGAATCTGGTGGTCGCCGACGAGGGCTTCGACGGCACCGTGGTGCTCATCGAGACATCCGACGTGGTGTTCGGCGACGAGGACGGCGTCCCATTCGTCACCGCTCAGGCCGGTGTCGGCTGGGACGATCTCGTCGCGACCACCGTTCAGGCGGGCTTCGGTGGACTGGAGTGTCTTTCGGGCATCCCCGGTGCCGCGGGCGCGACACCGGTGCAGAACGTGGGCGCCTACGGCGTCGAGGTGGCCGATCTGCTGCGCAGCGTCGAACTGCTGGACCGTCGATCGGGACGACGGCATTGGGTTGCGCCGAGTGCGCTCGAACTCGGCTACCGCACCAGCAATCTCAAGCATCGTGACGATCACGTGGTGCTCGGGGTGTCGTTCTGGCTCAACGCCGATCGGATCAGCCGACCGATCCGCTACGGCGAACTGGCGATCGCGCTGGGGGTCGAGCCCGGCGCTACGTCCGACGCCGCCGCGGTGCGCGATCGGGTGCTGACCCTGCGACGCGGCAAGGGCATGGTGCTCGACCCC
Organism: Gordonia sp. Z-3; assembly: GCF_036233855.1. Classification (NCBI taxonomy): domain Bacteria; kingdom Bacillati; phylum Actinomycetota; class Actinomycetes; order Mycobacteriales; family Gordoniaceae; genus Gordonia; species Gordonia sp. Z-3. The sequence continues at coordinate 94,866 of NZ_JAZARS010000004.1, read as the reverse complement.
GGCGATCACGACACCTGGAGCGCGGGCTCGTTTTTCACCAACCCGATCGTGTCCGACGACGATGCCTCGCAGGTCCTCGACCGCATTGCCACGCGCCTCGGGGCGCAGACCCGAGTGCCCACCTACCCTACCGAGGGTGGGATCAAGTTGTCGGCGGGATGGCTGATCGAGCGGGCCGGCTTCACCCGCGGATATCCGGGACCGGCAGCCCCGGCCCGATTGTCGACCAAACACACTCTGGCACTGACCAACCGCGGCACCGCCCGCACCGCAGATCTCCTCGATCTGGCCCGGACGGTCCGCGACGGGGTGCACGAGGCATTCGGCATCACCCTGTATCCGGAGCCGGTGCTGGTCAACTGCGAGCTGTAGACCCCGCCGGTTCGGGGCGGGTGACCTCGGCCAACACCTCGTCGAGCAGTTCGTTGTACCGTACGCTCGCCTCGATGCTCGACATGTGCCCCACACCCTCAAGGCTCACGAGCTCACGGAGTACACCGTTGCGCCGCAACACTTCTGCCATCTCTTCGGCGTGTACGGGTGGGGTGAGCCGATCCTCGGTACCCACCACGACGGTCGTCGGCACGCGGAGTGCGTCGAGACCCGCGGTGACGTCGAGTTTGCCCATCGCCGATCCCCAGCCGGCCCGTGAACGCGGCGGGCAGGCCATGATCATGGCGTCGACGAAGTCGACGTGCGCCTTGCGCGCCTGCGGCCCGAGCGCGATGTAGTGCGACAACCAGGCGGCTCGATCGGTGTGCGGCACCGGAATCGGCGACGACGTGACAAGCCTGCCGACCGTCGACTCGAACGGTTTGGTGTAGCGGGGCAGCCCCACCGGGATGAGCAGGTGGTTCTGCATCACCGCCTTGGCGGCGGTGGAGGTCAGCACCACCGACGACACCCGCGACGACACCTGATCGGCGTACTGCGCCGCCCACGACATGATCGTCATGCCGCCCATGCTGTGGCCCACCAGGATCGCCCGACGCCCGTTGGGCACCGTGGCCTCGATCACCCGATTCAGGTCCTGTCCCAACATGGCGATGGTGGGCCGCACCCGGCCGAGTTCGCTGGCACCGTGCCCACGCTGGTCGTAGGCGATAACGGGACGGTCACCGGCGAGATGGTTGATCTGCGGATACCAATAGGCGGTGTTGCAGGTCCAGCCGTGCACCATCACCACGACGTCGCCATCAGCGTCGGCGGGCCCATACCTTTCGACGTTGAGCCGCACCCCGCCGCTGCTCTCGACCGTGATTCGTCGCGGCGGCTGTTGCGGCACACTCAGAAGATCGTCGGGCCCGTCGTCGACGGCGCGCTGCGCGCGGAACGCTTCACGCAGCATGCCGGCGAAGATGGTCCCCACCCCGGCGGCGAGGACACCCACACCCACCGCCGCTCCTGCTCCGGCGGCGATCGCGATTGCGCGACGTGCCGATCGCCTCGTTGTCGATTTCTCGGTCATCGTTCCCCCTTGCAGTTCGATTTCCGCAGCCTCTACCTGCGCTTAATCCGTCCGATCGCCGACGCTGCGCGTCTCGTCACCCGCCGGTTCCCCCACGCCGGCGTCGGCATCCGGCCCCGAAATGGCATTCGCACCGGCGGCGTCACCATCGACACCACCCGGAGCGGTCGCGTCGAAGTAGGTACTGGCCTCCCCGATGGCCGCCGAGATCTGTTCGTCGAGGGCCTTCCGGAAGGTCGATTCGACGATGTCGTGGGCCATCGGCCGGACGGTCTGGATGAGCTCCGCCATCTTGCTGACCTGTTCTTCTCCCAGGTCGGGCAGGTTCTCGTCGAAGTACTTGTCGGTGATGATCGACACGAAGCTCTTGGCGACATCTTCGAGGTCGTCCTGCACCCGCACCCAGCGATCGAGCAGTACGTCGATGTCGATCCCGGCCTTGACCAGGGTCTCGGCCCCTTCGAGTAGTTCCGGATTGCGGATCGCGTAGTGCGCGCCGTCCTTGGCCAGCAGACCCAACTTCTGGCTCAGCGCGATGGAGCGGTCGGTCGCGTTCAACGTCTTGCGCAGTTCGGTGATGGTGATCGTGGCCGCCCGCTTGAAGTTGCGGAAGCGACCGCCCCTGGGGGCCCCGCGCAGCACTTGTTCGACCCGCATCCCGTAGTGCGCGGCGTGTAGCAGCTCGCTGATCGTGGCGAAGGTGTATCCGCGTTCGAGCATGCGCGAGATCAGATTCAGTCGGACCAGGTGCTCGTCGGAATACCAGCCGGTGCGGCCACGGATCGTCGGCGCCGGCAACAGCCCGCGGTCCTGATAGACGCGAATGTTGCGCACGCTGACACCCGACGCGTCTGCCAGGTCGTTGATCCGGTACTCGGCCACTTCGCCAGTCTATTGCCCGTGCCGGCGCCACCTGAAAACCCCGGCCGGACCGGGCGGGTCACTACCTCTTGCTGAACCAGCGCTTGCCCTGGATGTCGTCGACCCGGGGGCGGACATCGACCAGATAGACCAGCATGGCCACCACACCGATGATGCCCAGGAAATTGACCGCGCCGAACAGCCAGATGAACAGGGTCGCCGCAGCCAGGATCGACACCCAGATCACCTTGCTCTGTCGATCGACCGCCGGAAACGCATCCTTGCGTTGGAGGGCGGCGTGGAGCAGCGCCACCGCCGCGGCGACCCCGGCCACCAGGGTCAGCAGCAGCAAGATCAGATTCTGCCCGTAGGCCATCACACTCAACAGGTCCACGAGACCAGCTTAGACATCGACGCCACACGCGTTCCGGGCGAACCGGTCAGGGTGCCGCCCCGGCGTCGGGATCGCGCGGTGGTTCAGGCCTCGTCCGGGTTCACCCGCTGCGGTGGGGTCTTCTTCGCGGGCGCCTTCTTGGCCGGGGCTTTTTTCGCCGCCTTTTTCGCCACTGCTTTCTTCGCCGGCTCCTGCACGGACTCGGCCTTCTTGGTCGGCGCCTTCTTGGCCGGGGATTTCTTGGCCGCCGCCTTCTTTGCGGGAGCCTTCTTAGCGGGAGCCTTCTTGGCCGGCGCCTTGGTCGCAGCTGCCTTCTTCGCAGCTACCTTCTTCGCCGGCGTTTTCTGTGCTGCCGAACTCTTCGCCGGGGCCTTCTTCGCCGGCACCGCGTCGAGCGTCACCTCATCGGCACTGCCGGTGCTCAGCCCCGCCATGGTGGCGGCGCGTTCCCCGACCGCACGGGTCTGGGTCGAGATCGTGCCCAGCGCGTCTTCGGTGATACCGAGCGCATCGTTGTACACCTTCTCCAGGCGGGGCAGGTTCTCCTCGACCAGCGGCTGGGTCTTCAGCCGCTCAACCACCTCCTCGCCGCGCTCGGACAACGCGGTCAGCAGACCGGCCGCCACGGCAAGGTACGCCTCGGCCACCTTGCGTAGCTCGTCGGGACTGAACCGGGTCAACAACTCATCGATCTCGGTGGGCAATTCCACCGGCAACGACGACAACCGGTTCTTGGCATCCTCGAACACCGTCAGCGCCGAATCCCTGGTCTCGTCCACCCGGTTCTGCGCCCGGGACTGGGCCTCACCAAGACGCTTCTGCGCCTGTTCACCTGCGGCCTCACTGCGTTCCCGCAGGTCGGTGAGCAACGCGGTCACCTGCGCGATGACCGTGTTCAAGGGATTCTCCGGCATGTTCACTCCTTGACGTCGGTGTTCTCTTTCCGAAACGACTCGTAGATCTCGAGCAGCATCTGTTTCTGGCGTTCACTGATCGAGTCATCGGCGAGAAGCGCATCACGCACCGGGCTCGCTGGCCGTTCCTCCAGGATGCCCGCACGCACGTAGAGCACCTCTGCGGACAACCGGAGGCCCTTGGCGATCTGTGCGAGGACATCGGCCGACGGTTTACGCAGGCCACGTTCGATTTGGCTCAGATACGGGTTGCTCACCCCGGCGCGTTCGGCGAGTTGGCGCAGCGACACCTCCGCGGCAACGCGCTGTGACCGGATGAAGCCGCCGATGTCCTGCGCAGCTGTGGCCACCGCGTCTTGCGCGGCGGTCGCGACCGCCTCCACGGTTTCGACCGGACCGCTGGAACCACCGCCATCGGCGTCGTCGGTCTGATCGGCGGGTGTCCGGACGTCGCCATCACCGTCGACAGACTCGACGGGATCGGGCAATTCGTTGTCGTCCGGCTCCATCACTCTCCCGTTTCGGTCCTGCTCACCAGTATCGGCGGGCGTGCTAACACGTGCAAGCAGACGTCACCCGAAGATGAGCACCGACACCGTGTAGATGACGAGTCCGGCGAGCGCACCCACGACGGTCCCGTTGATCCGGATGAATTGCAGATCGCGCCCCACCTGCAGTTCGATCTTGCGGCTGGTGTCGTCGGCGTCCCAGCCGCGGACGGTCTCGGTGATCACCGAGATGATCTCCTGGGAGTAGTTGGCCGCGATGTGGCGTGCGGCACGAACCACCCAACCGTTCATCTTGTCCTGCAGCGGGCGGTCGTCGCGGATGCGGATGGCGAGCTGGATGGTGGCGTCCGACAACGAGTTGCGCAGTGTGCTGTTCGGGTCGGTGAGCATCTGTTCGATGACGGCCTTGCCGGTCTTCCACGCGGTCGAGGCGGCATCGGAGACCTCGTCGCGCCCGATCAGTTCCTGCTTGATCTTCTCGAAGCGGGCGATGGTGTCCGGGTCGTGCTGCAGGTCGTCGGCGAACTGTTCCACGAAGGTGTGCATCGACCTCCGCAGCTGGTGGTGCGGATCGACCTTGACCTTGTAGGTGAAGTCGACGAGTTCGCGGTAGATCCGGTCGCCGAGCAGCACGTTCACGAACTTCGGTTTCCACGACGGCCCGACGTCCTCGTCGACGACACGGTCGATGAGATCCTGGCTGCCCAACGCCCATTCATGCGCGCGGTCGCAGGCGAGCTGGAAGACCGGCTCCAGCCGATCTTCGGCGATGAGTTGCTCCAGGACACGACCAAGGGGCTGTGCCCATTCCGGCTCACCGGCCCACTTGATCGCGTGCTCGATGAGCTTCTCGATGTCCTCGTCGCGCAGCATTTCCGCGGCCAGTGAGATCAGGCGGGCCGCCTCGTCGGACACCCGCGGCGCGTTGACCGGATCGGCCAGCCACGTCGACAACCGTCGTGGCAGGTCCAGGCTGCGCGCCCGGTGCTCGATCACCTCCACGGTCATGAAGTTCTCTTCGATGAATCCCCCGAGCTGATCGCCGATGTCGTCCTTCTTCTTGCGGATCAGCGCGGTGTGCGGGATCGGCAGGCCCAGCGGATGTTTGAAGAGTGCGGTGACCGCAAACCAGTCGGCCAAGGCGCCCACCATGCCCGCCTCCGACGCTGCCCGAACGTAACCGACCCAGGCGGCGACGTCGGTGCCGTCGCGATGTTCGAGGTAGCGCGTGAACAGATAGACCGCGGCCGCGAACAGCAGGAATCCAGTGGCGACGACCTTCATCCGGCGCAGGTCACGGCGGCGTGCGGCGTCACCGGCGCCGTCGGCTCCGAAGCCGAGCGACGATCGCGGCGGCTCCACCTCGGGTGGACGATCCGGTGTGCCGGGAACGTCCGAAATGACTGTGGGCGGCATTGAACCAGTTTTACCTGCCACCCACTAGGCTGGCCAGGTGACGCCCAACCGTTCGAGCCCGGCTGCCGCCGCCCGCGCCGCCGTGGCCGCCGCCGCGAACGTCACCCGGGGTCTGGAGCATGCGTTGCTGAACTCCGTCACCGACCCCGGGGGCAAGCCGGATGGTCGGCGCCAGCGGTGGGAGAAGCACAAGGTGGCGCGCCGCTCCGAACTCACCGACGGCACGATTCGCGCCGTCCGCGAGCTGGGCGCCGACGTCGGTATGGACGAGATCGCCGCGCACATCGGTGTGTCGAAGACCGTGCTCTACCGATACTTCACCGACAAGAACGACCTCGCCGTCGCCACGGCGGTGCGTTTCTTCGAGTCCACCCTGCTGCCACGCCTCACCGAGGCCATCACCGACGACGTGGACGAGTACACGCTGACCCGCACCGTCGTCGGCGTCTATGTGAAAGCGGTGGCCGACGAACCGAACCTCTACAAGTTCGCGCTCACCGGCGCTCCGTCGTCGGTGGCCACCGCGGACTCGGAGAAGTTGGTCGCCCAGTTGATGACCAACGTGCTGGTCATCCGGATGACCGAGCGCGACGCCGACACCTCGGGTGCCGAGGTGTGGTCGAATGCGTTGGTCGGTGCGATCCAGCGGGCCGTCGACTGGTGGATGACCGAACGCTCCATCCCCGTCGCCGACCTCATCGACTACCTGACGATGTTGTCGTGGAGCACCATCGTGGGCATCGCCGCGGTCAACGGGTCCCGCGAGGCATTCATCGCCCAGCCTCCCCCGCTGCCCGACGCGGTCGATCACACCCCCGCACACACGACCGGTGGCGCGGCCGGGGAGAACCGATGAGTTCGACCGCACTGGTCACCGGCGGCAGCCGCGGTGTGGGACGTGGCGTGGCGACCGCGCTGATCGCGGCCGGCTGGACTGTCTATGTGACATCGCGGCACGGGACCGGACCCGACGGTGCCATCGCGCTGGCCTGTGACCACACCGACGACGACGCCGTCGCCGACGTCTTCACACAGATCGAAGGTGACACCGACAGCCTCGATCTGCTGGTCAACAACGCGTGGGCGGCGCCCCGCGGTTTCGGCGGCTTCTCCGACAAGTTCTGGGAGCGCCCGGTCGACGACTGGGACACGCTCATCGGAGTCGGGCTGCGGGCGCACTATGTCGCCTCGGTCCATGCCGCGCAGATGATGGTGGATCGTGGCAGCGGGTTGATCGCGTCGATATCGTCATTCGGGTCGCGCGGGCACCTGCACTCGGTGCTGTACGGGATGAGTAAGGCCGGCCTGGACAAGATGGCCTTCGACATGGGCCACGAACTGTCCGGCACCGGGGTCACCGCGGTGTCGCTGTGGCTCGGGTTGATCCGTACCGAACTGCTGCTGTCGCTCGGCGTCGACGAGTTCGCCGGATTCTCCCTGCAGCGGGCGGAGGACCCAGAGTTCGTCGGACGGGTCATTGCCGCCCTCGCCGACGACCCGCAGTTGGACAGCTACAACGGGCACACGCTGGTGACCGCGGAACTCGGTGCCGCGTACGGCCTCACCAACAACGACGGCACGCCGCCCGACTCGCATCGGGCCGCCTTCGGCGGCGGACCACTGTTCCCGCCCAGCCCCTCTGACTCCCAACCCAACCGTCGTTGACTGGGCGCCAATTCCCGTCGACTGGGCGCTCTTTCGGTCAATTGGGTCAATGGGCACCCGCCACGGGATGCGACCACCAAACTCTCAACGTCGTCGAATCGTTATCGCTCCGTTTTCTGATCCTGCGCCACACCGCCTACCGTCGGCGACATGAGAACACGAGCCATCACCCTGATCGGCGGCGTGGCCCTGCTTGCCGTCGCATGCACCAACGACCCCGAAGGCGGGTCCCCCAATCGCGGTTCCGGATCGGAAACCGACCCCGTGAGCATCGAGAACGCCTTCATCACACCGGAAAACATCAACGGACTGTGTGCCCTGCAGGTCGGCGACGACGCCGGCTTCCGCTACATCGTGTCCAACATCTCCGACAGCGACTCCGCGACCTTCACCGGGATCACCACCGATGTCGCCGAGTCGGCCGAGATGTCCCCACCCGGTCCGAAGACCGTAGAGCCACAGTCCGAGATCAACTCAGGCGTCAGCGGCGCGGACCTCGCACCCGGCGATCCGGCGTTCACCACCACCCTGCGCGGCCTCCGCGAGAACGCCGAGCCCGGTGAATCCTTCAGCGTCACCTTCACTTTCGCTGACCGGGACCCGATCGAGATCATGGTCCCGGTGGAAGCATGCCCTGCTGCGTGACGCCTCGCCTCCTCCCACGTCGAGTCCCGTCGAGTCGGCACCCAACCGGGGCCTACCGACCGGATACAGCGCCCACTCGACGGGAAACGGCGCCCAGTCAACGGGGAGCGGCGGTTCGGGGCCGTAGCACCGTATGCGCGACCAACCCGATCACCAGACCCCAGAACGCCCCGCCCACACTGAAGAAAGTGAGGCCGGAGGCGGCGGCCACGAACGTGAGCGCGGCCGGCACGCGGGTCTCGACAGCGGTGAACGCACCCACCACCGCTGCCGCGAAGGTACCCAAAAGCGCCAGTCCGGCAACGGCTTCCACCAGACCGCCGGGTGCGATCGCCGCGATCGTCACCAACGCCCCCGACAACGCCGCCAGTACGAGGTAGCTCACGCCGGCCGACACACCCGCAATCCACCTGCGTGACCGGTCGGGCCCGGCCTCGTCGCCGGCCGCGAGCGCCGCCGACAACGCGGCGAGGTTGATCGCGTGACCACCGAACGGCGCCACGACCGCAGTGCCCACGCCGGTGACCGTCATCGCCGCCCGCCAGGGCGTCGTGTAGCCGAACGATGACAGCACCGCGACGCCAGGTATGTTCTGCGATGCCATCGTCACCACGAACAGCGGGATGGCGATGCCGACGATCGCTGCGACATCCAGGTGCGGGGTGGTCCACGACAGCGTTGGCAGCCAGGTCGCCTCCAGGTGCTGCTCGTTGCCGTGTACCCACACGTAGACCGCGATGACGGCGAGCGCAGTCAGCAGTGTCAACGGCAACGCCCACCGCGCCAGCCAGCGCGTCGCCACCAGCCAGACAATCAGGACCGGCAGGGTCAGAAGGGGCTCCGCGGCCACCGATTCCATCGGCGCCAGGCACAGCGACAACAACACGCCACCGAGCATCGCCTGCGCTATCGGGGTCGGGATGCGGGCGATCAGGTCACCAAGCGCCGGAATCAGCCCCACCAGCAGGATCAGACCGCCGACGACGAGGAATGCACCGACGGCCGCGGCCCACCCGGCGTCGTAGCCCGCGCCCATGCTCACCAGCAGCGCCGCCCCCGGGGTCGACCAGGCGAGGGTGACCGGCGCCCGTGACCGGATGCTGAGCACGATGATCCCGAGCCCGAACACGACGGTCAGCGCGAACAGTCCCGAGGCCGCCTGTTCGGCAGTGGCACCCACCGCCCGCAAACCTGCGATCACCACTGCGAACGACGAGGTGAAACCGACCAGCGCCGTGACGACACCGGCGACGATAGGCTCGCGCAGCCCGGCCTGTGCTGTGATGGTCATCGGAGTAGGATAGCGCAGTCGTTCCGTAAACAGAACGGCCTAAGTAGAACGACCGCGTCGGACAGAGAGGCGACCGTGACCATCGACCAACGCCGACGCGCGGTCGGCAGCCGCATCGCCGCCGCCCGATCCGAGCGCGGGATGTCGCTGTCCGAACTCGCCCGTCGCGCGAGCATCGGCAAAGGGTCGTTGTCGGAGATCGAGTCCGGACAGCGCAATCCGACCCTGGACACCCTCTACGCCATCGCCGGCCCCCTCGGTGTGCCACTGACGGCACTGCTGGGCGAGGAGGCCGGCACCGAAGGCAGCGGCGATCATCTACTCGCCCGCGTACTGCACGTCGAGCACCATCCCGATGGCGCAACAACCGAGGTCGTCTGGCTCACTGTCCTGCCGGGTGGCACCCGAGTGTCACCGGCACACGGAGCGGGGGTGACCGAGCACATCCTCATTGTGGAGGGTGAGCTCACCGCCGGCCCGACCGGCGCCGAACGCCGTGCTGCGTCGGGTGATTCGCTCACGTGGCACAGCGATGTCGAGCACACCTATCGCAGCGGCGACGTGCCGGCCCAGGCGGTGCTGACCATTCGCTCGCCGGGCGCATAACGGCCCGTCAGTTGCCGGCCGCCCCGGCTTACCGCCGACGACGTATCCAGCTGCGGTCACAGCGGTTGGCACCGCCAATTATTGTGTCGGCCGACCGCCGACACCGCAGCCAGATCCGGCAGGGAACGCAGAACGACTCGGTCCCGCTCACCACACCGGGTGAGCGGGACCGAGATTCGAATGTAGCGTCAGATCAGCTGGTGGCCTTCTTCGCCGGCGCCTTCTTCGCGGGCGCCTTCTTGGCCGGGGCCTTCTTGGCAGCCGACACCTTCTTCGCCGGTGACGAATTCGAGGTGCGTGCCTTGGCCTCCACCGTGCCGGCAGCGCCACCGATCTCCGAAGCCGCCTCGGCGGTCTCGCCCTTGATGGTCTCGCCGGCCTCTTCGATGTCGGCGGCGACGTCCTCGACCCGGCTGCTGACCATGCTGGTCAACTTGGCGGCACGCTCACCGACGAGGCGGGTCTGCGAGGAGACCACACCGAGCGCGTCCTCGGTCATGTCGACGGCGTCGTTGTAGTACTTCTCGGCGCGACCCAGGTTCTCCTGGACGACGGGCTGCTGACGCAGACGCTCGACGGTCGTCTCGCCGCGTTCTGCCAGCGAGTTGTAGAACTCGGTGGCGGTATCGAGGTACCCCTCGGCGAACTTGCGCAGTTCGTCCGAGGTCAGCTTGCCCCGGAGTTCTTCGATCTCGCCCGGCAGCTCCTCGGGAAGAGCGTTGATGCGGGTCCGCGCCTCCTCGATGCGGGTCTGCGCGTCGGTGCGGGTCTGCTCGAACCGGGTCTGCGCGCTCTCGGTGGCCGACTCGGTGCGCTCGCGCAACTGCGCGATGATGTCGTTGAACTGCGTGACGACGTAGTCTCCGGCGCCGACAGCGGCATAGATCGGGTTGGCCAGTGTGCGTGTGGATTCACTCACGGTTCACACCTCCTGTGTGATGTGCGGTAGGTCGGTCGTGGTCACCAGCCGCGATGCCGCGGATGACCACCCCCACAGATCACCCGACGGTGCCGGATGTCTCGACGGACCAATCGGCGTATCTGTCTGGTTCCAACAACCAGTATCCACGTCTTGCTAGCAAATGCAAGCACTATGCAAGCGCAGGTGGCACATGTCACGTGACGTTGATCTGCCGTCAACACGGCCGACGCCTGACGATCGCCTACGCGCCGACGCCCTGCTTGCCGGCGCCGGCCTCGGTGTAGCGATAGAACCCGTGGCCGGCCTTCTTGCCGAGTCGGCCCGCCTCCACCATCCGCAGCAGCAGGGGCGGAGGCGCATAGAGCGGCTCTTTGAACTCCTCGTACATCTTGTCGGCGATGGCCTTCACGGTGTCGAGACCGACGAGGTCGGTGAGCTTCAGTGGCCCCATCGGGTGCGCGCAGCCGAGCACCATGGCCTTGTCGATGTCCTCGGCGGTCGCGAAGCCACTCTCTGCCATACGAATGGCCGACAACAAATAAGGAACGAGCAGTGAGTTGACGACGAATCCGGAGCGATCGGCCGACCGAACGACCTGCTTACCGAGGACGTCGTGCGCAAAGGCTTCCGCCCGGGCACTGACATGGTTGGAGGTCATCAAGGTGGTGACGAGTTCGACCAGCGGGAGCACCGGCACCGGATTGAAGAAGTGCATGCCGATCACACGTCCGGCGTCCTGGGTGGCCATCCCCAGCTTCATGATCGGGATCGACGAGGTGTTGGACGCGAGCACTGCGCCCGGGTCGGTCACCACCTTGTCGAGATCGGCGAAGGTTTGGATCTTCACCAACTCGTCCTCGATGACGGCTTCGCACACCAACTGCCGATCCGCGAAGTCACCGAGGTCGCAGGTGAAACGTAGCTTTGCGGCGGCGTCCTCACGCTCGCGCTCGGTGAGTTTGCCGCTGGACACGCCACGATCGAGCGATCTCAGGATCCGAGCCCGACCCGCGGCGACAAGTTCGCGAGTCGCCTCGTAGACCAACACGTCGGCCCCGGCGCGCGCACAGACCTCGGCGATACCGCCGCCCATCTGGCCGGCACCGACCACACCGACCCGAGAGATCTTGTCGCTTGCCATGATCTACTCCTCGGGATTGACAACGCTGTCGCAACGTACGCGGCAGCTGGCCGAAAGCCGCACCGTTGCAGAAGGGTTCACCGGAAAGGCCCGGTGGGAGAAGACGAACCCGGGGTGGGCAAGGTGTCTACCCTGCCCGCCCCGGGTTCATCTGAAGGCAATGCTTCTCGCCAGAGCGCAATTCCTAGTGGAACTGACCTTCCTCGGTCGAGCCCTTCAGCGCCGCGGTGGACGTGTTGGGGTCGACGGTGGTGGCGATGTTGTCGAAGTAGCCGGCGCCGACCTCACGCTGGTGCTTGACGGCGGTGAAGCCACGCTCGTCGGCGGCCTTGAACTCGCGGTTCTGTAGGTCGACGAAGGCGGTCATCTGCTCACGGGCGTAGCCGTAGGCCAGATCGAACATGCCGTAGTTGAGCGAGTGGAAGCCGGCCAGGGTGATGAACTGGAAGGTGAAGCCCATGGCGCCCAGTTCGTTCTGGAACTTGGCGATGGTGCTGTCGTCGAGGTGCTTGCTCCAGTTGAACGACGGGCTGCAGTTGTAGGACAGCAGCTGGTCGGGGTACTCGGACTTGACGGCCTCGGCGAACTTGCGAGCCAGCTCGAGATCCGGGGTACCGGTCTCCATCCAGATCATGTCGGCGTACGGAGCATAGGACTTGGCACGCGCGATGCAGGGCTCGATGCCGTTGCGCACGTGGTAGTAGCCCTCGGCGGTGCGCTCACCGGTGATGAACTCGCGGTCGCGCTCGTCCACATCGGAGGTGATCAGGGTGGCGGCCTCGGCGTCGGTACGGGCGATGACGACGGTCGGGGTGCCCGCGACGTCGGCGGCCAGACGCGCCGAGTTCAGGGTGCGGATGTGCTGCTGGGTCGGGATGAGCACCTTGCCACCGAGGTGGCCGCACTTCTTCTCCGAGGCGAGCTGATCCTCCCAGTGGGTACCGGCGGCACCCGCGGCGATCATGGCCTTCTGCAGCTCGTAGACGTTGAGAGCGCCACCGAAGCCGGCCTCACCGTCGGCGACGATCGGCACGAGCCAGTTGTCGACGGAGTCGTCACCCTCGACGCGGGCGATCTCGTCGGCGCGCAGCAGCGCGTTGTTGATGCGACGCACCACGCTCGGCACCGAGTTGGCGGGGTAGAGCGACTGGTCGGGGTAGGTGTGGCCGGAGAGGTTGGCGTCACCAGCGACCTGCCAACCCGACAGGTACACAGCCTTGAGGCCGGCGCGCACCTGCTGCACGGCCTGGTTACCGGTCAGCGCACCGAGAGCGTTGATGTAGCTGCCGTCACCCTTGGTCACGCCGTCCCAGAGGATCTCGGCGCCGCGGCGGGCGAGGGTGTTCTCTTCGACGACCGAACCCTGGAGCTGGGCGACCTGCTCGGCGGTGTAATCGCGCTTGACGTTGTTCCAGCGCGGGTTGCTGTCCCAGTCCTGCTGGATCTCCGCGGCGGTGCGGGGCTTTCCGACGTTGCTCATTGCCTACTTCGCTTTCGGTTCATTGACGCGGGCACTCGTGCATCGTCCCGGTGGCGCCCGGGCCGATCTGCTGTCAGACATCCCGTCGGCGAGTGGCTTGCCGCGAATTGTGCGAACAAATCCCTCGTTGCCTTCGGTGTCTGGAACAAGAGTGCCACAGGACAAACCTGCAGGTCCAATCCCTTTCAAGTGCAAAATCCGGCCACACATCGGCCAACTTTTGCAAAGTTTGCGAATGTCGAGTTGCGAAATCCGACACGGTCACGCCAAAAAGTACGCGCGTACTGGGTTTTTAATCTACCCGTCGGTAGCCGCCGATGCACCCCTGCGCCGACGCGGATGGGCGCCGCGACCCGGCGCAGTCAGTGTGAATGTGACGCCTTTCACACTGACAGGGATCGTCGGTCAGCGTGATGCGGCGTTGACGGCGTCGTCGAACAGCTTCCCGAAGGCCGCGTCGGTCACCGGTGGTTGTGCATCGGTCGGCGGATCAGATGCCGGTGTGGACTCGCCTGACATCGTCAGCTGCACGGTCACCGCATCGCTAGCAGCGGTCTGCTCCGCAGCCGGGGAGAGCAGCGCGTAACCGGCAAATCCGACCTGCGTGCTGGCGGCCCCGTCGGGCAGGGTGGTGGTCACGTCCGAGCGCAACACCAGGGCCTGGTGCAGCCGGTCCGATCCCTGCATTTGCGCGGGCGTGGGTAGCTCCGTGTATCGGGTCACGATCCGCGCGCCCCGCAGGTTTCCCTCGCGGATGACCGTCGTGGTGATGGCGCACCGCCCGGTCGAGGCGGCAATGTCGGCGGGGATGTCGCGCTGCGCAGTGGTGACCAGCTCGACAAGCGAGGCCGTAGAGCTCCGTGCCGCCAGCACGGCGGAGTTCGCCGCGTCGATCTGCTCGTTGAGGTCGGCGTCGGCGGTGGGCCGACAGTCCGGTGGTGTGACCTCGGCAGCGTTCGCCGCTTCGATGTTTCCTCGATTGCCCTCGACCAGGTCTGCCACCGCCAGCTGGGCCGGGGCGAACCCTCCGGGCAACTGGCCTGGGGCGAGCAGCAGATCTGCCGGGACCGCCGACGTCGCCACCGACGCGGGCGGTACAGTGCCGTCGCCGCATCCGACCAGTGAGGCCGTCGCCGCCATCACGGCGATCACCATCACCGAGGCCCCCCGGCCACGCAGCACTCGGACTCGCACGCGGTCACCGTACCCTGAACAGGCGGGCGACCAGGCCGGCCGGCGTCGTCGGACCGGCCCGGGTGGTCGCCGATCGTGACGGCAGGAGGTTGGCATGACCAGGACCTACGTCGGATCGCGACTGCGCCAATTGCGGTCCGAACGCGGCCTGTCCCAGGTCGCGCTGGCTCAGACCTTGTCCATCTCGCCGTCATACCTCAACCAGATCGAACACGACGCGCGGCCTTTGACGGTGCCGGTGCTGTCCAAGATCACCGAGGTCTTCGGGATCGATGAGGAGTTCTTCGATACCCAGGACAACGTTCGGCTGGTCGCGGAGTTGCGCGAGGTCCTGCTCGACGACGACGTGGAGGCAGCGCCCGCCGCGGTGGAGGCACACGCGATCAGCTCTCTGGTGGCCGCGCATCCGGAAATCGCCCAGGCGATGGTCAACCTGCATCAGCGCTATCGGATCGCGACCGACCAGTTGGCCGCGGCGACCGACGAACGCGGCGATCGCAGCATGCGCGGCTCCATCACCGCTCCGCATGAGGAGGTGCGCGACTACTTCTACCAGCGCCGCAACTACATCCACGAGCTCGACGTGGCCGCCGAGGAGATGACGGTGCGGATGCGCATGCATTCGGCCGACATCCGGCGGGAGGTGGCCAACCGCCTGGAGACCGTGCACGGCGTACAGATCGTCCGGCGGGTGGACCTCGGGGACTACACCCTGCACCGCTTCGATCCCGACTCGCGGCGTCTCGAGTTTTCCGCAGCACTGTCGGCAGGTCAGCGCACCATGAAACTGGCTGCCGAGCTCGGGTACCTCGAGTACGGCGATCTGATGGACAGGTTGGTCGACGACGGCAACTTCACCAGCGACGAGGCTCGCTCACTCGCACTGTTGGGGCTGGCCAACTACTTTGCCGCGGCGGTGGTGCTGCCCTATCGCCAGTTCCACGGCGCAGCCGAGGATTTCCGGTATGACATCGAACGCCTGTCGGCCTTCTATGCCGTCTCCTACGAGACCATATGCCATCGGCTCTCCACCCTGCAGCGGCCGAATCTTCGGGGCATCCCGTGGACGTTCGTGCGCGTCGACCGCGCCGGGAACATGTCGAAGCGACAGTCCGCCACCGGCTTCCATTTCTCGTCGAGCGGCGGCACCTGTCCGCTGTGGAACGTGTACGAGACCTTCGCCTCCCCCGGCAAGATCCTCACCCAGATCGCGGAGATGCCCGACGGCCGTGACTACTTCTGGGTGGCACGCACCGTTGAGCGCCGCGCCGCCCGATTCGGCCAGCCGGGCAAGACCTTCGCCATCGGACTCGGCTGCGAACTGCGCCACGCCGGACGGGTGATCTACTCCGACGGTCTGGAGATCGGCCCGCAGGCACGAATCACCCCGATCGGCGCCGGTTGCCGTGTGTGCGAACGTCAGAACTGTCCGCAACGCGCGTTCCCGGCGCTTGGGGCGAGCCTGCAGATCGACGAACACCGCAGCACAGTGTCGCCCTATATGACCAGCTGATGGCCTTTCTCACTGCTTGAGGTTTGCGGCGCTGAACAGGTAGGACCCGAGCATGACAACTCCCTCTCCACACCCGCCGCTGATCGAGTAACGCCCAACCCGACGAAACCCTTGCCGCTGAACGAGTAACGCCCAACCCGACGAAACCCTTGCCGCTGAACGAGTAACGCCCAACCCGACGAAACCCTTGTCGCTGATCGAGTAGCGTCCGAGCCGCTAGGCGAGGAGGCGTATCGAGATCAGTTGCCGCGAGCCTGGTGTCGATACGCGTCGGGCTCGCAAGCTCGCGCGCCGCTACTCAACCAGCGACGGCCGACAGCTCGCGAGTCGGGACATGGGTCGCTCGACGACACCACATCGTTTCAATCCCATAACGTTTGGGATGTGGGTCGAATGTCCCAGACGATTGTCCCGCGATCCGGCCTACGGTCATACGGTGAGGAGTTCAACGGGGAACTCCTCACACAGAAGGAGCACGTCATGGTGCCCGGACGTCCAGGTCTGCTGTCGCACTGCCGAATACGTCTGATTCGAATGCGTTGTCTGCGCTCCGGGACCGCTGGACTTGTGGTGGTGATCGCCGTGGCCGGCATGGTCATGGCACCTGCGCGGGCAGAGCCACCGAACATGATGTCCATTCCACCGCAGATTCCGGCGGCCATCGATGCCGTCGTACCGGATGCCCCCATCCCTACCCTGAGCCGGATACCGCGGCGTGCGTTTGCCGCAGGGTTCTCGCGGCAGGTTCTGGAGCTTCGGGAGGCGGTGTTACCCTCTGCCACCGGCGATCCCGTGTTCGATCGATGGCCGCACAACCTGACCGGATCACGTCCCGGCGACATCATCGCCACCCGCGACGTGACGGCGAGGGCCGCACCTGTGGTGACCACCCCCATCCGTTCGGCCACGCTGGTGAAGTTCCGCAGCACGGACGCGGTGGGCGCACCGTCATTCGGCACGGCCACGGTGCTCGTGCCTCGCAGCGGTGGAACCGACGCCCGTCCTCGCCCGATCGTGGTGAACAATCTGCCGATCGACTCGCTCGGCACCGCCTGCACACCCGGATACACCCTGTCACATGGCTTCTCGATAGCAACGAATCCAACCGACCTGGTCCCGCCGACCACACAGTTGGCCCTGGCACGCGGCTACACCGTGCTGGTCCCGGACCACCAGGGCCCCCGCATGGCTTACGCCGAACCCGTCGTCGCCGGTCACGTGATCCTCGATGCGATCCGGGCGATTGCCGCCCTGGACCACCGACAGTTCGGTACCCCACGCATTGTGATGACCGGCTACTCCGGGGGCGCGATCGCCACCGGTGGTGCCGCACGACTGCTCGACGTCTATGCGCCCGAGTTGGCGCCGCGGGTGGTCGGCGCCGCTCTCGGTGGGGTTCCGGCGGATTTCCGGATGCTCGTAGGCAGTATGAACGCCAATCTCGCGACGGGCTTCTTCCACGCGGCGACCTTCGGTATCGCCCGCGAGCGCACCGAAATACTCACCATGGCCAACGATTTCGCCCGTTGGCTGGCATCGTCGCCGCTGAAGAATCTGTGCACCATCCCGACCGCACTGGCGGGTCAGACATTCTGGCCGATGCAGCTTCTCGCAAACCACCCGGACCCATTCCACTCCCCGGTTGCCGAACGCATCTATCGCATCAACGCCATGCCCGGACGACGATCGGCCGTGCCGCTCTACATTTATCACGGCACGCACGAGTGGTGGATTCCCGCGGCCGGCGCCCGGGCGCTGTATCGCGAACAATGCCGACTCGGCGCCCACGCCGCCTATCGCGAGGTGTTCGGCGAACACCTGTCGGCCGCAGTCATCGGCTATCCGGAGGCGTTGAACTGGCTCGACCGCCGACTACAGGGCCTACCCGCTGGCGACGAATGTCCTTGATCATCGGCCCCTCGCCGTGCGAGCGGCCCGGATGCCTGCACCACACTCGACCACACGGGCGCCGAGCGCCGGCCCCGAGGTGTAGTCAATTCGGACGAATCGGGTCGATCGAAGGATCCCGGCTCCGCGAAAGTCAGTCATCCCACTTAGAATCCTTTAAGGATTGTTAGCAATAGCGAAAAGACGACGTGGTCCGAAGCGCGAGCATCGCACGGTGTCGTCGTTCGCGCAGTGAGAGGTGGGCGATGTCCACGCGGTGGTCGGGTTCAATCAAGTCGTCGGTCCGTTGTGCAGTGGCGGTCACGGTGGCCGCAGTCGCCCTGGTTGCGGGCAGTGGGTCCGCGGCGCCCGCACCGGCCAATCTGATGCCGTTTCCCGACCAGTTCCCCAACCGGATCGACTCGATGGTCCCCGCGCCCGACGTGCCACGACTGGACTCGATCCCGGCGCGCTCGGTGACCCCCGGCGCCACCCAGGACCTGCAGGAACTGCGCGAAGCCATCATGCCGACGCCCACTGGCGACGCCTTCTTCGACACCTGGCCGGCCGACCTGGACCGCCGCGCACCGGGCGAGATCATTCAGTCCCGAGACGTCGCCCCGGTCGCTGCGCCGCTCCTGGAGGTGCAGGTCGGGTATGCACGGCAGATCAAGTTCGCCACCCGCGACGCGCAGGATCGTCCGCTGTTCGCGACCGCCACGTTGTTCGTGCCGCCGACCCCGTGGACGGGTCGGGGTGCTCGGCCGGTGATGGTCAACAACCCGCCGATCGTCGCGCTCGGCACCCGCTGCACTACCGGCTACACGCTGTCGCACGGCAAGAGCGGCGACACCAACGACACCGATCTCGACCCGCCGACCACCCAGGAGTCCCTGAAAAAGGGCTACGCGGTGATCGTCCCCGATCACACCGGCGCGCGCATGGCCTACGCCGAGCCGTATGTCGCCGCACACGTCATTCTCGACGCGATCCGGGCCGCCGAAAGCTACGACGCGAAGAATTTTGCACGTGGACCGCTGGCGATGCTCGGCTACTCCGGTGGCGCGATCGCCACGAATGCCACTGCGAAGCTGGCGAAGTCGTATGCGCCAGAGGTTGCCGCGCGTTTCGTCGGGGCCGCGATCGGTGGTGTGCCCGCCGACTATCGCGAGCTTGCCGCGGCGATGAACGCCAACCTCGCCACCGGCGTCTTCCACGCCGCGATCCTCGGCATCACACGCGAACGGCCGGAATTGCTGCCGATGGCTAACAATGTCGCGCGCTGGCTGGCCACCAATGACTTCTTCAAGAATTTGTGCACCGGGACGATGGGTTATATGGGCTTCTCGTTCGTGCCCACCCAGGCGTTGTCCAACGTGCCGGACCCCTTCGGTTCGCCGGTAGCGCAGGAGATCTTCGACATCACGTCGATGAAGGACATGAAGGCGGCGATGCCGGTGTTCATCTACCACGGCGCGCAAGAATGGTGGATCCCGGCGAGCCAGGCCCGTTCACTCTTCGCCGAACAATGCCGGCTGGGGGTCAACGCGACGTATCGCGAGTACCCCGGTGAGCACATGACCACGGTGTTCACCGCATTCGACGACGCGATGAACTGGATCGAGGCCCGGCTGGCCGGGCGCGCCCCGACGAGCAGCTGCCCGCTCCGCTGACCGACCGCACTACTTCGGTCGATCAGTAGACCAGCACCCGCACACTTTCCGAGACACAGGCCGGCTTGGCCTCGCCCTCGATCTCGATGGTGTTGGTGACCACCATGTTCACCCCGGCGGGGGTCTCCTCGACGGACTTGATGACCGCGTTCGACCGGATGCGCGAACCCACCTTGACCGGGTTGGGGAAGCGCACCTTGTTCTGGCCGTAATTGATGACCAGCTTGGGCCCTTTGACGGTGAAGATGCCGCCGGCCAGCACCGGCAGCAGCGACAGCGTGAGGTAGCCGTGGGCGATCGGCGCGCCGAACGGTCCGTCCTTCGCGCGTTCGGGGTCGACGTGAATCCACTGGTGGTCGCCGGTGGCGTCGGCGAACGCGTTGACGCGCTCCTGCTCGATGGTCATCCACTCACCGGAACCGAGGTCCTCCCCGATCGCAGCCTTGAGTTCGTCGACACTGGAAAACGTCCGCTGTGTGGTGCTCGTCATAGTTTCGGTAGTCTACCGTGGCCCCATGAGCACTCCTCGCGTCGCTCCCGGCAGCTTCGGCGACCTCGGTCCGATCAACTGGGTGTTCGCGCGCGGCGCGGCCCGGGTGATCGGGGTCGACGAGGCACGCATCTTCTCCACCCTCGGCCGCGCCAAGGGGCTGTTCCGCGGCTGGCTGCACTTCGGCGCACGACTGATGCCGTTCGGGGCGTTGTCGCGCAGGGACTCCGAGATGATCATCATCCGCGTCGCACATCTCCGCCGCTGTGACTACGAACTCGACCATCATCGGCGACTCGGCGCGCGCGCCGGCATCTCATCCGACGAGTTCGACCGCATCCTGGCCGGGCCCGACGAAGGATGGGGTGACCGGGAACGGGCGTTGCTCCGCGCGACCGACGAGTTGGTGACGGACAAGGACATCTCCGATCCGACATGGGCGGCGCTGCGCCGACACCTCGACGAGGCGAAGCTCGTCGCGTTTGTCCTGCTCGTCGGGCAGTACGACATGTTGGCCACCACGATCGGGACATTGCGCGTGCAGCGAGACACCAGAGTCTGATCACCACGACAGCCGGGGGGCTACATGAGTTCGATCGCGCAGCAATTGATGCATAACCGCTTGTTCTCGCAAGTCTACGAGCGACTCTGGCGTCCCACCTTCACCCGACTGTTCAGTCTCGGTGGTTCCGGCACTGCCGACTTCGACAAGGCCCTGACCGCCTACCTGTCACGCCCCGGCGAACGTCTCATTCTCGATGTCGCCTGCGGCCCTGGCAATTACACCCGCAAGTTGGCCGACGGCCTGCGCGGCGACGGCCGCTGCATCGGCATCGACTTCTCGCCCAGCATGCTGACCCAGGCTGCGCGCACCAACGCCACCGGTCGGGCCAGCTACATTCGCGCCGATGCCCACGCAACCCCCTTCGCCGACAACACCTTCGACACCGTCACCTGTCTGGCCGCGCTGTATCTCATCCCCGACCCGCTCCCGGTGATCGATGAACTCGTCCGGGTCACCCGACCCGGCGGTGAGGTGGTGATCTTCACGTCGGTCGCCACTGAACTGACCACACTGCCGGGAGTGCGTCCCCTCACCGAGATGTCCGGGTATCGCATCTTCGGAAAACATGAGATTGTCGACCGGTTGCACACCGCGGGCGCCGACCACGTCGAGCAGACCATCACCGGACAGGGGCAGTACGTTCTCGCCGTCAAGCCCGGCTGACCCCCTGCTCCGATGCGCCCGGCACGACTCGGTCAGAACTCACGGTAGTCACGCACCGTCATCCGCGCGCCGCGCCGCTCCGGTCGCACCCCGTGTCGCTCCACCATCCGGATGATCCGTTGCCGTTGTCCTGCATAGGGTTCGAGAAGTTCCAGCATTCCGTCATCGTCGACCGATACACCGGCCAGAGTGAGCCCCACCAGCTTCGGGATGTGATAGTCGCCGACGTTCACGACATCCGGGTCGCCGACGGCCCGCGAACGCGTCTCGGCCTCGGTCCAGCGGCCGACCCCCCGGAGCAGCGTCAGGCGGTCATGGTGGCGTTCCACGTCCAGCGCGGTCGCTCCCCGAATGGTGCGCATCCGTACGGGTTCGATCCCACTGCGATGCCACTCCCAGTTCGGGATACGCGCCCACTCGGACTGCGGTGGGGGCACTCGCATGGTGTCGGGCACCGGTCCCGGCGCCCGTTCGCCATAGCGCCGAACCAGATATCGCCACGCCCGAAAGGCCTCCGCCCCCACCACCTTCTGCTCCAGTATTGCCGGCACCAGCGCCGCCCAGACCCGATCGGTCCGGCCGATCCGCAGCCCTTCAGCACGCCGGACCAGTTCCCGCACGACGTCGTCACGGGGCACCAGCGCGTCGGGGTCGTCGCGCGCGCCCAAAAAGTCGGGCATCTGTTCGAGCAACCATTGTGCGCCGGGGCCCCAGGCCCGACCGCTGATAATGGTGCCGTCTGACCGAAACGTCAGGGTGCCCGGTCCGTCGGGGGTGTGGACCGCCCGCCACACGGAGCCGTCCCGGCCGTAGACGAATGATGGATCACCACTTCCCCGCCGATGCAGTCCGACGGTGGCACGGATGTCGAGCGGCCACGGCGGAACCCAGTCGCGGGTGCGCATAGTGGTGGCCACACATCGACGGTACCGACCGCGCGCCGCGGTGGTCGGGCGGTCATCCGCGGCCGGCGACCCCTCGTCGCATCGCATCGCGAAAGGCGCCCGGCGTCATCCCGAACTCTGCCCGGAAGCGGTTGCGCAGGGTGGCTGTCGAGGAGAAACCGGAACGCGACGCCACCTCGTCCAGCCCGAGCTGCTCGTCGACGGCAAGCAGCTCACGGGCATACCGCAGTCGCCGCGCGCTGATCATCGCCGCCGGCGTCTCGCCGATGCTCTCGAGATGGCGATACAGGTGACGACGGCTGAGTTGGAGCACCTCGGCGATGGAGTCCGCGGTGAAGTGGGGATCGCTGAAGCGCTCGTCGATCAGTTCGCGTACCGCCTCGATGACGAACAGGGCGTTGTTCTCCATGCGGTGAGAATCGTGCGCGTGGTGACCGATCGCCGATCGGATCAGATCGATCACGGCGAGTTCGTCGGCGGGCGTCACCGGAAGTCCGCGTACTGCAACATCACAGACGAACCGGCGGATGAACGTCGCCGTCGCCCGACCGAGGGGTGAGTCGGCGACCGCCGGCAGGAACGACGTGGCCGCATCGGAGAGTTCGTGAGTGAGCATGTCACTCGGTACCAGCAACAGCGTGGTGTCACAGACGCTGGGGCACTCGTCGACGAAGGCGTGCTCGATGCTCATCACCACGAGTTGCCCTTCGCCGTACTGGCGTTGCACACCGGACTGCGTGACGCGTAGCCGGCCGTCGAGCCGATGGGAGCCGACCATGACGATGGGCGCCGGTTGGGCACGAATGATGTCGTCGGATCGTTCGGTCGTGCGCGGGGTCGACAGCTCGCAGTGCGCCGACAGGATCGACAACGGGCGGTGGTAGATGACCGCGTGAAACGCGTCGGGATCATCGACGATGACCCTGGAGAAGGCCGCGCCGTAGGCGGCTAGACCGGTTCGGCCGCGTAGTTCCATCGCGGTCGCCGCGTCGGGACCGTGCTCGTCGTCGACGCCCACGGATTTGCGCCATCTCGTCAGCGTGTCGTGGTCGATGCCGTGACGCGAGTAGGAGGCCCGTCTCATGACCCGTCGCCGGCGGAAGCGGCCGCGTCGTCGAGTCGGTGGTCGCGCCGGTACCGCTCAGGCGATACCCCATACTTCGCCCTGAAGTGTCGCCGTAGGGTGGCCGGAGAGCTGAAACCTGCGGACTTGGCAACGTGGTCGATCATGGGCGCCCGAGTGCTGCCGAGGAGGTGACGCGCGCGCTCCAACCGCTGCTCGGCAATGAGGGCGGCCGGTGAGCTCCCCGCTTCGGCCAACCGCCGGTACAGATTGCGTCGACTCATGTACAGGGCCGTCGCGATGTGGTCGGGTGAGTAGTCTGGGTCGCGGAAATTGCGGCGGATCAGCGCCCGAGCGGCCTCGCGCACAATGACTCCGTTTCCGGTCGACCGGGGCGGCGTGCCCCCGGCTGCACCGAGCAGGTCACGGACGAGGTCGACTGCGGCGAGTTCCGTTTCGGTGTCGATGTCGGCCCCGCGGACGGCGGCGGTGACGGCCAGCGTGACGATGAACGCGCCGGTTGCCCGCGCCAGCGGCGAGGATTGCACCGACTCGATTTCATGTTGTATGCAGTCGCCGTCACGACCGAGGACCTCGGCGGGAACCCAGATGCCGACTGGATCGGTGACGGCGTCGGTGGACAGCCGAAATGGCGTGCTGTAGTCGAGAACCAGCAGGTCGGATGGGTGTTGAAACTCGTGGCGCCGACCGTCGAGGTCGAGGTGGCCGCCACCGGCGGACAGTTGCGAGCACACCAGTATCGCGCGTTCGGGAGCGCGCCGGATCAACGAGGGGGTGCGCTCCGCGGTTGCCGGTGTCCGGAGCGCGGCGAACACGCCCAGCACCGAGAGTTGACGGGAGTACACGATCTCGGCGTAGTCGTCGGGGTCGGGCCGACCGATCACGTCGACGAGCGCCGGGGTCTGGTTGCCGTCGGTCGATACGGCTTGGTCGATATGGGACGCACGTGCGAATCTTGTCGGATCATCGCCGACCCCCATGCGGTCTCGCCAATGCCGAACTTGCTTTTCCGACAAACCGGTTGCGGCGGACGGCACTGCGGATGCCGTCGCGCCAGAACCGGCCAATTCAACCGTGTTCATGATCTGAAATTAACGGAACACGCCGACGGATGAGATGCTTTATGTCACCGATGTCACGGGATTGAGGTACCCGTTTGCCGCGCGTCAACCCCTGCCACAATCTGGTGACGCACCAAAAACCCCGTGCCACAAGTTGTTTGAGCTCGACAGGGCCGCCTACGTCCACCACATGGCCGACTCCAGCCGTGTCGTGCAGGTCAGAGCTGGCACCGATTCTTCCCCCGCACGGCACAATCTTGCTGCTACACGAACCTCTCGTCCCTCCGCCGCGGCGGTCGAGGGAACCCCGATTGTCGTCGAGAGAACCCGGCCCGCGTCGCGAATCAGATGCTCTCAATGTAAATCTGGGTTCCCTCGGCAGGAATCCGGGTTCTCTCGACATGGAGAAGGGGGCCCGAAACCACCTACAGGTTGATCATGTGCCCCAACGCGCCGTGGAACGTCTCCTGCATCGCCTCACTCAGCGTCGGATGCGTGTGCACGTTGCGTGCCAGTTCCTTGGCCGTGAGGTCCCACTTGTGCGCCAGGGTCATCTCGGGGAGCATCTCGGAGACGTTGTCACCCACCAGGTGTCCGCCGAGCAGCTCGTCGGTGTCGGCGTTGGTGAGCAGCTTGGCGAAGCCGGCGGTCTCGCCGAGGCCCTGCGCCTTGCCATTGGCACTGAACGGGAAGGTGATGGCCTTCACGTTGTAGCCCTCGTCCTTGGCCTGCGCCTCGGTGAGTCCGAACGACGCGACCTGCGGCTGGCAGAAGGTGGCGCGGGGCATGAAGCGGTAATCACCGAGCGTCATGGTCTCCGCGCCGGCCATCGCCTCGGCGGCCACCACGCCCTGCGCCTCGGCCACGTGAGCGAGCATCAGCTTGGCGGTGACGTCGCCGATGGCGTAGATACCGTCGACGTTGGTGCGCATGAAGTCGTCGATGTCGATGGCGCCGCGGTCGGTGAGCTTCACGCCGGTGTTCTCCAGGCCGAAGCCCTCCACTCGTGGGGCGAACCCGACGGACATGAGGACCTTGTCGACGGTGATCTCGCCGTCGTTGTCCTTGGCATCCTTGTAGCTGACGGTGACGCTGTCGCCATCGTCCTTGACCGACTGCACCTTGGTGGAGGTCAGCACCTTCACGCCGAGCTTCTTGTACTCCTTGGCGATGGCCTTGGATGCGTCGGCGTCCTCGTTGGGCAGCACGCGGTCGAGGAACTCGACGATGGTGACGTCGACGCCGTAGTTCGCGAGCACGTAGCCGAACTCCATGCCGATGGCGCCGGCGCCGACGATAACGATCGAGGACGGCAACTCACGGGTGAGGATCTGATCCTCGTAGGTGACCACGTTGTCGCTCAGCTCGACACCGGGCAGCAGCTTCACGGTCGAGCCGGTGTTGATGATGACGTTGTCGAAGGTGATCTCACGATCGCCCACCATGATGGTCTTGGCGTCGGTGAACTTTCCGTAGCCGTCGATCTCGGTGATCTTGTTCTTCTTCATCAGGAAGTGGACGCCCTTGACGATCCCTTCCGACACCTTGCGGCTGCGGTCGAATGCCGCACCGAAGTCGAACGAGACGTCGCCGGACATGCCGAAGGTCTTCGCCTGATGGTTGAAGATGTGAGCCAGCTCGGCGTTGCGCAGCAGCGCCTTGGATGGGATACATCCAACGTTGAGACAGACGCCGCCCCAGTACTTCTCTTCGATGACGGCGGTTTTCATGCCCAGCTGGGCGGACCGGATCGCGGCCACGTATCCACCAGGACCTGCACCTAGTACAACTGTTTGAAAGTGTTCAGCCACGCCTGCCAGCCTACGTCGGGCACTGTCGGGACCGCAGCGTGTCCCCGTACTCACCGGTAACTTCACCAGCTCGCGCGGGTCGGAGTGGATCACGCAGGTCCGCTCGGACCGGGGAGCGTCGTCGACAGCCCACGCCACCCAACACCATCTGCGCCACCGAAGACGCCCCGCGCCACACCTGGCCATACGCTGCGCCACCGATTTCCAACACTGATTGAATCATTGATGGAACTGTGCTTGCATCGAGCCATGCCCGCATCGACCCGCAGCGCCACGACCCGCACAGCCCTGCTGACAGCTGCCGAATCCCTCCTGCTCACCGACGGGTACGAGCAGGTATCGGTCCGCGCGATCTGCGCGGCGGCCGGCGCCAACCCCGCTGCCGTGCACTATCACTTCGGTTCCAAGGATGCGCTGGTGGTGGCACTCCTCGAGGACCGGATGGCGCCGCGATGGGCCGAGCTGCTCGACCGGTTCGACCCTGCCTCCGCGCAGGTCGTCGACCTCGTCGACCTGATCCTGGAGCCGTTCACCACCATCGGTTCCGAGCCGGTCGGTCACCTGCACCTGCGCCTGTTGGCCCGGTTCGTCGCGGCCCACCCCGACGCGGAGTGGACGCGGCCGTGGTTTCGACTCGACCGGTGGTCGCAGGTGCTTGCACAGATCGTCGACGGTGTCGACGTCGGCGATGCGCGCCGCCGGTGGGGCCTGGCCTTCGGTCTGATCCTGGAGCAGTTCGCCGGCGATGCACCGCTGTCGTCGGCCGCCACCGCCGCGCTGCGCGACTTCGTGGTCGCCGGCCTGTCAACACCCGCCCGTACCAGCCCGGCACCCGAGGAGTCCTGATGAGTACGCTCGATCCCTTCAGTCCGGCTCGGCTCGGGCCGCGGACCCTGCGTAACCGCCTCATCAAATGCGCGACGTTCGAGGGCGCCACCCCCGACGCGCTCGTCACCGACGACCTGATCGAATTCCACCGCGAGGTGGCAGCCGGTGGCGTCGCCATGAGCACCGTCGCCTACTGCGCGGTCGCACCGGAGGGACGAACCGATCGGCATCAGATCTGGTTGCGCGATGAGGCGATGCCCGGGCTGCGCCACCTGACCGATGCCATCCACGCCGAAGGCGCGTTGGCTGCGGCTCAACTCGGGCATGCCGGTCCGGTGGCCAATTCCGTGTCCAACCGCCGTAAGGCGTTGGGCCCGTCTCGCATTCCCGCACCGATGGGGATGTCGGTGACCCGCAGACTCGACCGTGATGACCTCACCGAGATGGTGACGACGTTTCGGCGGGCCGCGCGCATCGCGGTGGACTGCGGTTTCGACGGACTCGAGATCCATTGCGGCCACAACTATCTGATCAGTAGTTTCCTGTCGCCACTGCTCAACCGGCGGCGCGACGAATACGGCGGCACCCTGGTCAACCGGGCCAGATTCGCCCGCGAGGTGATAGCCGGGGTCCGCGACGAGGTCGGCGACGAGGCAGCGGTATGGGCGAAGCTGAACATGTACGACGGCGCCGGCCGACTCGGTTTCGGCATCGACGACGCCTGCGCGGTGGCGCAGCTGCTGGAGTCCGACGGCCACCTCGACGCCATCGAACCGACCGCCGGCAGTTCCCTGCTCAACCCGATGTATCTGTTCCACGGCGCTCCGCCGAGAGCAGAGTTCGCCAACGCCTTTCACGGCAGCATGCGTGCCGGACTGAAGGTGGCCGCCCCGTTCTTCCTGAAGCACTACGACTATCACGACACCTACCTGTTGCCGCTGGCCCGGCAACTACGCGCAGCCGTGCGGATGCCGCTGATCCTGCTCGGAGGCGTCACCGACCGGGCGTCGATGCAGACCGCATTGGACGCCGGCTTCGACTTCGTCGCGATGGGTCGTGCACTGCTGCGCGAGCCCGATCTGCCGTTGCGCATCCAGGGCGACCCGACGGTCACGTCACGCTGCGTGCACTGCAATCTGTGCATGCCGACGATCTACTCGCGCACCCGCTGCCCGATCCGGGAAGGCGAAGTCCTCGATCCACTCGCCGCGGTGTGACACCCACGCAGCGTCGGCACGCTACTCAGCCTTGGTGAATACTCCATCGCTGCTGTCGTCGTCGTAGTACTCGATCACCATCCGCGACGCCTCCGGTTCGAAGGACACCTTCGAGATCGACCCGAGTTCGGCGTTCTCGTTGCGCAGCGTGAAGGTGTAGGTGTTGCCATCCCAGTGGCGCAGTTCGTGGGTGGTGATGCCATCGGGCCCCATCGCGAGGACCAGCTTCCCATCCTCGTCGCGGATCTCGGCCGGACCATAGACGTCGTTGCGGTAAGTGCCGACGTAGGTCGACGGCGGTTGCGCCGGCGCCGGGTTCTGCGGTTGTTCAGCACCGACGAGGTCACCGGTCGGCGCGGAATACGGTGCGAATGCCTGTCCGTAGAGGTCGCGCCAGTCGTTGCGGATCTCACCGAACTGCACGAGGTCGGCGAATTCACCGGTCAGCGCCTCCACCGCGCCGATCGGTGCCGCGTTGGAGAGTGCGACGATGGCGACGTCTGCGGAGGGAATCGCCAAGAAGGTGGTACCCGCGCCCATCGCGAACGCGCCGGAATGGCTGAACTGGGTGCGACCGGCCTCGGTGACGCCGACGTTGAATCCGTGCCCGTAGAAGCCGGCACGCTCGTCGGGGGTCTTTGCCGGTGACGACGCGATCTGCGGGGTCACGGCGGGCAGCAGCGCGTCGGCGGCGACGACCTGCGTGCCGTCGTACTCACCGTCGGCGAGCAGCATCCGCATCCAGTGCGACAGATCGTTCACCGACGACGACACACCGCCGGCCGGCGATTGCGCATCGGGGTCGCGCTGGGCGGGCGTCGTGACCCATTCGTCGTCGACCTTGACGTGGCCGACCACCCGGTTTTGTTCACCTTCGAAATCGCTGAACCGTGAACTGGTGTGCGTCATCCCGAGGGGCTCGTAGATCGAGTTCTCCGACAACGTCGCCCAATCCGAGTCGGCTTTACGCGCCGCCGACTCAGCAGCGGCGGTGAGACCGAAGTTGGTGTAGTGGTAGGTGATCCGGAACGGATCGAGCGGGATGTAGCGCAGCCGGTCCAGGACCTGTTGGCGGTCGTAACCCATGTCCTCGAGCTTGTCGCCGGCATGTTCGGGCAACCCGGAACGATGTGTGTACATGTCGGCGATGGTGACGTTGTCGGTGACCCACGGGTCGGCCAGCGCGAAGCCGGGCAGATTGGTCACCACCGGGGTGTCCCAGCTGATCACGTCGTCGGTGACCAGCTTGGCGATCACCGTCGACCCGATGGGTTTGGACATCGATGCGAGGGGAAAGACGGTGTCGGCGTCCACCGCACCGTCGGTGCCGACCTCGGTGACCCCGAAGCCCTTGGCATAGACGGTGTCTCCGCCGTGCACCACCGCGACCGCCATCCCGGGGATCTCGGTGGACTCCATCAGCGATTCGACCAGACCGTCGAGCTGATCCACGGCGCTACCCACCGCATTGTCCGGCAACGCCAGCGCCACCTCGGCGGCCGGATTCGCGAGAGCTTCCGAACTCGAGGACGCAGGCGGCGTCGACGATGCTGTGCCGTCGCTGCTCGAGCCGGTGTCGCAGGCCGCCACCAGGGCCGCGACGACGAGAGCCGAGGTCACCACCCCGACCGGGCGTCGACGCATGAGCGATCGGGCAAGGGCGACCACCACGGGCACCTGCTTCCTGTTCTGCATGCCACGGCGGGCATGACGCTGTCCGACCCGCCCATCAGGCTACGACATCGCGACGTCGACGCGGACATTCCGGACACATGCGCTTGGGTTCGGCCGATAACCCCGACGACGCCACTCCGGCACTCGCGCTAGGTTGGCCGGGTGAGCGATAACGCAGGCCCCGAACCTACCGCCGCCGCCTCTGCGCAGGGCGACGACCCGTTCCTCTGGCTCGAGGACGTCACCGGTGACCGCGCACTCGACTGGGTCCGGGCGCACAACCAGCCGACCGTTGACGACCTCGGGTCCGGCGACCGGTTCGCCGCGCTGGAGGCCGAGGCCCTCGAGGTGCTCGACACCGACGACCGCATCCCGTACGTCCGTCGTCGGGGGGAGTACCTGTACAACTTCTGGCGCGATGCGACCAACCCCAAGGGGCTGTGGCGCCGCACGACGCTGGACTCCTATCGCTCCGACGCACCTCAATGGGATGTGCTCATCGACGTCGACGCGCTGGCCGCCGCCGAAGACGAGAACTGGGTGTGGGCAGGAGCCACCGTGCTGCGGCCCGACTACCGGCACGCGCTGGTGTCGTTGTCGCGGGGTGGCGCCGACGCCACCGTGATCCGCGAGTTCGACATCGACACCAGGTCGTGGGTCACCGACGGTTTCGTGCTGCCCGAGAACAAGTCGAGCATCGGGTGGATCGATCGCGACACCGTCTACGTGGGAACCGATTTCGGCCCGCAGCCGGACGGGTCATCGTCGCTCACCACGTCGGGGTATCCGCGGATCACCAAGCGGTGGACCCGGGGCACGCCGCTTTCCGACGCTGTCGAGGTGTTCGCCGGTCTCGTCGACGACGTGTCGGCCGGCGCCGGATACGACAGCACCCCCGGTTACGAACGGCATTTCGCCAGTCGCGCCACCGACTTCTTCAACTCGCTGCGCTACGAACTACGCGACGGCGAGGCCATCGCCATCGACGTCCCCACCGACGCGCATTCGGCGGTGCGACTGGACTGGCTGCTGGTGATGCCGCGATCGGAGTGGGTCCTCGGAGAGCAGACCTTCGCGTCGGGCAGCCTGCTGGTGTTCGACTACGCGGAGTACCTCGACGGGGGCCGGACGGCGACCGTGCTGTTCACCCCCGACGCCCACACCAGTCTCGCCGACTACTCCTTCACGCGGTCCCATCTGATCCTGACCACCCTGCGCGACGTGCAGACCGAGATCACGACGTTGTCGTTGGGTGACTGGGCACCGATCGAGACCCCGGGTCTGCCCGAGTTGGCGACGATCTCCGTGCTCGACACCGACCCCGACGAGAGCGACGAGATCTTCTGGTCGGCGAGTTCGTTCACCACGCCGCCGAGCTTGCTCTACGGGCAGTCGGGGGCCGCCGCCGAGGTCATCAAGCAGTCGCCGGCGTTCTTCGACTCCGCCGACGTGGTGGCCGAACAACGCTTCGCCACGTCCGATGACGGCACCACCGTCCCATACTTCGTGGTGCGCCGATCCGACGTGACGTCGGGGCCGACACTGCTGTACGGCTACGGCGGCTTCGAGAATTCGCTGACCCCCGGCTACATGGCGATCGCTGGGCGCGGCTGGGTGGCCCGTGGCGGCATCTACGTCATCGCCAACATCCGCGGCGGCGGCGAGTACGGCCCGTCGTGGCACACCCAGGCGCAGAAGGCCGGACGGCACAAGGTGTACGAGGATTTCTCGAGCGTGGCCGCGGCTTTGGTCGCCGAAGGACTCACCACCCCGCGGCAGTTGGGTGCGCAAGGCGGTTCCAACGGTGGACTGCTCATGGGCGTCATGCTGACCCGCTATCCGGACCTGTTCGGCGCGTTGGTGTGCCAGGTCCCGTTGATCGACATGCGGCGGTTCCATCTGCTGCTGGCCGGGGCGTCGTGGGTGGCCGAGTACGGCGACCCCGACGATCCCGAGCAGTGGGCGTTCATGGAACCGTTCTCGCCGTATCAGAATCTCCGGGCCGACGCTGAGTACCCGCAGTTGTTGGTCACCACCTCGACCCGTGACGACCGGGTCCACCCCGGCCACGCCCGAAAACTGGTGGCGCGGTTGGAGGAACTCGGGCACGCCGTCGCCTACTACGAGAACATCGAGGGCGGACACGGTGGCGCCGCCGACAACAAGCAGGCGGCATTCAAGTCGGCGTTGGCCTACGAGTTCTTGTGGCGGGCGCTCGGCGACGGGTGATCGGGCCGGGCGGTCAGCGGCGACCGCTCGCGAGCCGCCCGATGACGCCGAGGATGACCACCCCGACACCGATGCCCCCGACGACCAGCGCCAGGTCCTGCAGGTCGGATGCGGCGCCGTCGATGATCACCGCGGACACCTCGCGGCCGCCTTCTTCGGCGGCCTCGACCTCGGCCTTGGCGCGATCGGAGAAGAACAACGCCACCGCCCAGGCGAACACCGCCGAGACCACGACGGCGACACCCAGCCAGGCCAGCACGACCGACCGGCGCCGAGCGAAGAGCAACGCGAGCACTCCGGCGGCGATCGCCACCGCCAAGGACGCGTAGGCCATCGCGGTGATCTGCCGGCCGACCTCGTGATAGCGACCCGCCTCCAATCCCGCACCGCCACTACCGCTCAGCGGCACCAGGATCGGGCCGGAGACGCGCGCGTCCACGCCGGTCTGCGCGATCACCCGGTTGACCATGTCGGTGATGTCGAGCTGCATCGTCGTGGTGTCCGATCCGGCCGGCGGCTCATCGAACAACCACGCATGCTGCTGGGACACCACGTCGACGAAATCGGCCTCGAACGCGTCGCTGTGCGTGTAGGCGCGGGCCGCCGGCTCCACGACCGGGGCCGTCGCCGCGATGCCGACCTCCTCGGCGACACTGTCGGCGATCTGACCCGCCAGGTAGTCCTGTACCTGCTCGTTCTGCGCCATCGGCGTGATGGTCGCCACGAAGCCCTCGGAATCGACGAGTCGCTCCTTGACCCACAGCGACGGGAAGGCGACGACGATCGCCACCATCGCCACCACGGTCAACAACCCACTGAGGAAAGTCCGCACGCCCACGAGGCTACCGACGCCGTCGCCGACGACCGTTGACGCCTACTCCCCGACCAGGTCGCGGGCGCGTCCGACCAGCAACGGGTCTGGGGCGCCGACGAGTTCGGTGTTCTTGCCCTCGTACTCGAACAGGCTCAGCACGTGACGCATCGCGTTGATCCGGGCCCGCTTCTTGTCGTTGCTCTTGACCACGGTCCAGGGCGCGTGGTCGGTGTCGGTGGCCGCGAACATCGCCTCCTTGGCGGCGGTGTACGCCTCCCATTTGTCCAGCGACGCAAGGTCCATCGGTGAGAGTTTCCACTGCCTCACCGGATCGATCTGGCGGATCGCGAAGCGGGTGCGCTGCTCGAGCGGGGTCACCGAGAACCAGAATTTCACCAGGTTGATGCCGTCGTCGACCAGCATCCGCTCGAATGCGGGCACCTGGTGCATGAACTGGGTGTACTGCTCCTGGGTGCAGAAACCCATCACCCGCTCGACGCCGGCGCGGTTGTACCAGGAACGGTCGAAGAACACCATCTCACCGGCTGCGGGGAGATGCTGCACGTACCGCTGAAAGTACCATTCGGTGGCCTCACGTTCGCTGGGCTTCTCCAGTGCGATCGTGCGTGCACCGCGTGGGTTGAGGTGCTCGTTGAACCGTTTGATGGTGCCGCCCTTACCGGCGGCGTCGCGGCCTTCGAACACCAGCAGGTGCCGCTGCCCGGTCTGCTTGGACCACTTCTGCAACTTCAACAGCTCGATCTGCAGGCGACGTTTGGTCACCTCGTACTCACGCCGACTCATCCGTTCGTCGTACGGATAGTCCTGCCGCCAGGTGTCGACGACATTGCGTTCGGGCAGCGTCAACAGGACGGGGTCGTCATCATCGTCGTCGTTGACCGTGAACTGCGTGGTGTCGCGCAGGTCGACGAGCCGCTGGAGCGCCTCTCGCCCGTTCATCACGCTGAAATCCGGGCCGGGCTCGGCCGAGGTACTCAGTACAGGATCGTGTGTCTCGGTCACGTCTCAACGATATGCGCAGCCGTCAAACGTCGCGTGGCGACAAGGTAAACGGGCCACGCCCGCTCCCTGAGGAACGAGGCGCCAGCCGAGTGTCACGAAGGGCGGCCCTTCGTGACGCTCGCAAGCGCCGGGCTCCTCGGGGACCAGGGGTGAGGGCACTCAGTTGCGCAGGTCGATGGTTCCCGAGCGCAGGCAGGCTTTGCCGGTGGTGCTGTCGAAAGCCGTCGCGAATCCGCCCTGGCACATGGTGCCGTCGGGGCCGGCGACTGCCTGTCCGCCCCATCCCCCGATGGCCACCGTTGTGCCACCCTGACGTGCCTGGGCGACCGAGAATGCCTTGGGTCCGGTGGTCACCGAGAACGCGGTGCCCCCGGTCGAGGCGCCGGCGAGGGCGGTGGAACCGGGCTGCAGATTACGGGCCGTGGAATTGCCACCCTTGTCGGCAACCGCCACCGCAGTGCCTGCATCGCTGGAGTCCTCGGCGAAGGCGGTGCTGCCGGGGCCGGCTTTCGCCCCGCAGCCGCCGTGGCCGACGGTGCGCTCGATCTGGTGACCGTTGGATGCCGAACACGTCGTCGCTGCGTCGGCCGTCCCGCCGCCGAATGCCGCCATCGCCGCCAGCACTCCGCCGCCGAGCACGACGGCCGCCGCACGAATCCGAAGTTTGTTGATACGCATTAGCATTCGACTCCTCGATCGCCCCGAACGCACCGACCCGGCACGTGGGGAAAGAGTACCCATCCGGCGGCGGCTCGTACGCCCGGGGTCGACTGCGAGTCGCCGGTACGGCGCCCACCGCCCGATTAGTCCGAAGAGCGCCGTTCGACCTCGGCCGTGAGTCCTTTGCGTGCGGTGTCGACGGCCATCTTCTGGGCCCGTTTGACGATCATCCCGGGCAGTTTGATCTTCAACTCGACGTCGAGGGTGAACTCGATGTGCGAGCCTTCTTCGGTCTCGGTGATGACGTAGACGCCGTGCTGTTCGCTGAGCTGATTGGCCTTGACCAGATCCCACGTGCAGCTCTGTTCGGTCCAGCTGTACTTGAGGGTCTGCTCGTCGGAAATCCCCGCGGCCGTCACCACGACCCGCACCTCGTGCGGCGACCCGTCGTCGTGCTCGCTGAGGATCTCGGCTTCCCGGTGCGGACCCGACCAGTCGGGCAGGGACTCTATGTCCATGAGGACCTCCATCACGACGGACGGGGGCGCGGCTACATCGAATTCGGTTTTCGCGGAGACAGCCATGGCAGAGAACCTACCCTCCGCAATCAGCGGGAGAGGACGAACCCGATACACCGGTGTTTCCGGTCAGGTCTCGCGGTCGACGAGATTGAGGGGCCATGCCTCGTCCGGGATGTCACGCAGGGTGCATGCCTGGTCGGTCGCAGTGAACCAGCCGCGGAAATGCAAGATCTCACCGATCACTGGGTTGCGGACCGTCGCATCGCACCGGAACCGTTGCCGCGACTCGTCCCACCCTTCGATGTACTTCATCTGGGTGGCGAACATACCCTTCATGCCGATCTTCGGGCCACGTCCGAGCCACCGCATCGGACCACTCTCCAGCAGCAGCTCGCCCGCGGCGGTGACCGACGGCTCGATGGGATAGAGCAACTCGGGACCATCACCGAAATAGTCGACGAGGCCGCCCCGACCGGACACCAGCAGCGAGTTCAGGTTCCGCGTGCCGTTGGTGTACTGGAATGCACGCAGCACGGCGAGACATTCACGCTCCAACTCGTCGACGTAGCAGTAGTGACCTTGCGTGAACGGCACCATCCGACTGCTCTTGGGTGGCAGGGCATTACGTTTCGCGTAGTGCCAGAAGAACGGCGGCGGGAGCGCGGAGGTCACATACACCGATTCATAGATCCCGGTGGCCACCTGCGCCACACCCGACGTCGAGTCGATGCTGTAGCGCCACGCCACGTTGGGGTGCAGGCGGTCGAAGTCCGAGCCCAGGATCTGCCGGTACACCGGCGCCATGACGTCACCCTCCCCGAATCACCTGCGCATCGCCGTCTCCATCCGACGACACCTCGTGCCATTGGGGAAAGAACCTACGCGATGACAGTGGTCCCGGTCACGTCGGGCCTGGACTATCGCCCTGCCGCACTGTCGCACAGTCGGGCCAGTTCGTCGATCACCCGATCCAGTGGTTCGACGCTGCGCTGGGTCTGACAGAGCCCGACTGCCCCCTCGATGGCGGCGATGATCAACTGCGCCAGGGAGTCCGCCCGATCCGCCTCTACACCCTCGTGCACCAGACGGGCGGCGATCTGCCGGGTCCAGCGACCGAAGATCTCCTCGGCCTCGTCGGCGACCTCGGGCTCCGAACGGCGCGCCAGCCCGCCGGCCAGGACCGGGCACCCGAATTCGAAATCGGTGGTGACCAGCATTCGCCGCCAGATGTCGCCGATCTCGCCGACGGCCGCAGCAGGTGTCGCCGACCGCTCACGGCTGATCCGATGCGAGATGAAATCGCCCGCGTGACGCACCGCCTCGGTCATCAGCTGCGTCTTGCCACCCGGGAAGTGGTGATAGATGGAACCGCGCGGCGCCGAGCTGGCGGCGATGACGTCACCGATCGACGTCGCGGCCACCCCGTCGCGGCCGATCAGATCGGCGGCGTGCACCACCATCCGTTCCCGTGGCCCCCGGCCGGCCGATGCCTCAGCAGGCACCGACGTCGAGTCGGTTGTCATCGCTCACACTCCCTCGACTATGCAGGCCTTCATAATCGGACGCTTCTATGCAACCATACATAATCATGACGACCACCTCGCAGACTTCGCCGGAAGCCGCAACCGCCACCGATCCGCTCTCGATGTCGGGACTCGACCTGCTCCGCGCGTGGCAGTCCGATCCCGACCGGGACGCGCGACCCAGCATCGGACGACTCCTCGGGATGGTCCCGAAGCAGATCGACGAGGGCACGGTGACCTTCACGGTGACACCGCAACCCGACTTCGCCAACCCGCTCGGCACGGTGCACGGCGGAATCTGCGCGACCTTGCTCGATTCCGTTATGGGGTGCGCGGTGCACACCACGCTGCCCGCGGGCGTCGGCTACACGACGCTGGAACTGAAGATCAATTACATCCGGGCGGTCGCGACCGACGCAGGTGAGCTGACCGCGACCGGCACCGTGATCCATGCCGGTGGACGCACCGCGACCGCCGAAGGCAAAGTGTTCTCCCACGACGGCAAACTCGTCGCACACGGCACGACCACCTGCATCGTCTTTCGCTGAGCATGGGCGGCCGCGGTCGGTGCTAAGCGGTCGGTGCTAAGCGACCGGTCGGTGCGACGCGGTCACTGCTGCGCCGACACTCCGCCGGCCGACGCATCGGTCTCCCCGGCACCGGGCTTCGGTTCGTCCGGGAAGAACACCCGCATCAGCTTGATCCCCACCGCACCCACCACGATCAGAATCCACCCCAGGACGCTGGAAATGGAATCGGTGACGAGCCCGGCGATCCCGACGATCAGGACGAAGACCGGCAGCCAGTCGAACAACCTCGCCACAGAGACGGGCGGTTCGGTGGCGAGGCCCATCTCCGCCATCGCCTTCGGCGGGCCGTAGTCGGGGTAGAACTCGGTGAACGCGATGGCGAACACCGTCGCGCCGATCTGGATGATCCAGCCCGTCCAGAAGTTATCGGACGTGTCCAGGACGGCGTCGCCGATCAGACCGGCGATCGCCGACACCCCGAATGCGGCCACCCACGCCCAGGTGATCACATAGTTGGTCCGGACGAAGATCGGTGAGTCCCAGAACTCCTCGGGTGTCTGCTCCTTGGCGTACTCGATGGTGAACGGACGCCGGATCACCACCGAGAAGAGCGCGAACGTCACCAGGGCGATGTTGACGAGTTCACCGCCCCACAGCTCCAGCCAGTCGATCACCGACGACGAGGCAATCAGACCGATCACGCACATCACGCCGAAGAAGACGGCGTCGAACCACTCCAGCAACTTGATCGAGTTGCCCAGACGCCAACTCGCGAAGATCACCAGCAGCGCCAGACCGAGTGCGGCCGACACCGACTCCTCGAAGCGGCCCGGTCCACTGAACAACGCCATCACGATCCACGGGGCGAGGCCCGACAGTGGCGAGTTCACGAACGCACGCACCAACGATGCGCCTCTGCGACGCGGAACCGACCCGGCTCCGGATGAGGATGTCACATCGCGAATATTATTGCGGCCGGTCCGCCTACGCGGCACATTCGCGTGGTTTGGCTGCCGCCGTTGCCGGGTCAGTCGGCGTCGAGGTAGCGCTCACGCAGCGCGTGCTGAGCGGCAGCGTCCACCCCGAGACCGTCGGCGAAGTAGTTCTCGATGTTCCCGAACCGATCCTGCAGTTCGGCGAACGCGGCGTCGAGGTAGGCCGCCTGCACCCCGAGCAGTGGACGCAGCAGGTCGGGATCGCCACCGGCGGCCTCGAAACCATCGAAGACATGCCCGATGGCCGGCAGGAACATATCGTTGGTGAGCAGGTAGTCCTCGTAGACCGCGTCCCGCGACACCCCGAGGAGTGTCAGGAATGATGCTGCGGCCCAGCCGGTCCGGTCCTTGCCGGCGGTGCAGTGGAACAGCGCCGGCGACCCTTCGAGGAGACCGGTGAACAGGGTCCGGTAGGAGCGCAGGGCACTGGGCAGGTTCACCAGTTCCCGGTAGGCCCCCAGCATGTGTTCGACACCGCTACCGTCGGCGAGTTTCTCATTGGCCGCGGCCACGGTCTCCGGGTCGGAGAGCACCTTGTCCAGGTTGTCGGGAGCACTCACCGTCTCGGCGTCGGCCAGAACGTCGAGGTGCACTCCGGCCACACCGTCGAGAACCAGATCAGGTTCCGCCTCGGATTCGGCCACCGAGCGCAGATCGTAGATCGTGCGGATGCCGAGCCCGGCCAGAAAGGCGCGATCGGTCTCCGAGGCGTCGTGCAGGGCGGCGGATCGATAGACGCGGCCAGACGTCACGCGCCGGCCATCGACGCCCTCCCAGCCGCCGAGGTCGCGAAAGTTGGCGACGGTGGTGAGATCGAGGCGG
This sequence comes from Gordonia sp. Z-3, assembly GCF_036233855.1. Classification (NCBI taxonomy): domain Bacteria; kingdom Bacillati; phylum Actinomycetota; class Actinomycetes; order Mycobacteriales; family Gordoniaceae; genus Gordonia; species Gordonia sp. Z-3. Next base: position 55,872 of record NZ_JAZARS010000004.1, on the reverse strand, counting down.
TCGACACTGTGTTCGGTCATCGTCTCATCGTCGCAGACCCGCGTGAACACGCGCAGACTACAACGGGTACTCCGCGACCCGGTCCACGTAGAGCGACCCGGTCGGGAAGGTGACGCCGCCGTAGTTGTCCAATTGGAGTGCGAGGTGCATGGCTCGCGGTGGCAGGCGGTTGACGTCGGAACTTCGCGCCCACTCGACGCCGTCGAGGAACACGGCGATGTGGGTCGGGGTCCATTCGACGGCCCAGTTGTGCCATGCGGTGGCGTCCACCGACCGCGTGTGCCGTTCCAGGTTGTCACTGTTGCCCCAGTGCAGGTTGTAGTCCACGCTGTCACGCAGCGGATACGGGATCTCCATGAAGTTGACCTCCCCTCCTGCGGGCCAGTCCTCCGCGTCGGGCCACAGCAGTGCGTTGGGCGTCCACGCCGTGGAGGCCACCGTGGACCGGGCGCAGATCTCCCACCGGCCGTGAAGCCGGCCACCCCAGCGCGGGGTGACGCCACCGCTGTTGCCGGCGAGGTCGGCGCTGATCACCAGTGCGCCGTCGGACACCGTCACCGCATCCGGGGTACGCCGACCATTACCCGCATGACCGACACCCTCATATCGGTGCCAATTGTCGAGCGAGGCAGCGCTGGTGAAGTCGTCGGAGTGATCCGGGCTGCCCCACCCCTGGGTCTGGGCGGCCGTCGTGGTGCAGGTACCCGAACCACCGAGCGACCCGGTGAACGGAAATGCGTGGGCAGACCCCGATCCCACCGCCGCGCACATCGAGGCGAACAGGAGGGCAACGGTACCGCCGACCGCGACCCGAATCCGCAGACGAAAAGTTAGGTTAGGCATACCGGAGAACGTAGCAGGGCCGATTTCGCCGTGGGGCATCGCCGCCGAAACCCAACGATCGTTGAGACCGATTGTGGGGCAGGCACACCGAGTCACGGTCGGCACCTCCCTGCACTCGACGCCACGGCGGCCCGAATGATCGACAGACCGACCGGGCACGCCGAAGGCCGGCCACCCTGTCGGGTGACCGGCCTTCGGTTGTTCGCTACGAAACGAGAGCTGGACTCAGAAGCCCATTCCGCCCATCTCGTCGCCGCCCGGCATGGCCGGGGCCGGGTTCTTCTCCGGCTTGTCGGCGACGACGGCCTCGGTGGTGAGGAAAAGCGCCGCGATCGAAGCTGCGTTCTGCAGCGCCGATCGGGTGACCTTCACCGGGTCGTTGATGCCGGCGGCCAGCAGGTCCTCGTACGCGCCGGTGGCGGCGTTGAGGCCGGTGCCCTTCGGCGAGTTGAGGATCTTGTCGGCGACGACGCCGGGCTCGAGACCCGCGTTGATCGCGATCTGCTTGGCCGGGGCCGACAGCGCAACCTTGACGATGTTGGCGCCGGTGGCCTCGTCACCGGTGAGCGAGATGCCCTCGATGGCCGATTCGGACTGCAGCAGGGCCACGCCACCGCCGGCGACGATGCCCTCTTCGACGGCAGCCTTCGCGTTGCGCACGGCGTCCTCGATGCGGTGCTTGCGCTCCTTGAGCTCGACCTCGGTGGCCGCGCCCGCCTTGATGACCGCAACACCGCCGGCCAGCTTGGCCAGACGCTCCTGCAGCTTCTCGCGGTCGTAGTCGGAGTCGCTGTTCTCGATCTCGCTGCGGATCTGCGCCACGCGACCGGCGATCGCGTCGGCATCGCCCGACCCGTCGACGATGGTGGTCTCGTCCTTGGTCACGACGACCTTGCGAGCGGTGCCGAGCAGCTCGATGCCGGCGCTCTCCAGCGACAGGCCGACCTCTTCGCTGATGACCTCGCCACCGGTGAGGATGGCGATGTCGGCCAGCATGGCCTTGCGACGGTCACCGAAGCCCGGGGCCTTGACGGCGACGGACTTGAAGGTGCCGCGGATCTTGTTGACGACCAGGGTCGACAGGGCTTCGCCCTCGACGTCCTCGGCGATGATCAGCAGCGGCTTGCCGGCCTGGATGACCTTCTCCAGCAGCGGCAGCAGATCCTTGACGGTCGAGACCTTGCCCGACACGAGCAGGATGTACGGGTCCTCGAGGACCGCTTCCTGACGATCGGCGTCGGTGACGAAGTAGCCCGAGATGTAGCCCTTGTCGAAGCGCATGCCCTCGGTGAGCTCGAGCTGCAGGCCGAAGGTCTGAGCCTCCTCGACCGTGATGACGCCTTCCTTGCCGACCTTGTCCATTGCCTCGGCGATGAGCTCGCCGATGGACGGGTCGCCGGCCGAGATGCCCGCGGTGGCAGCGATCTGTTCCTTGGTCTCGACCTCCTTGGCGCTCTTGAGCAGCGACTCGGTGACGGCCTCGGTGGCCTTCTCGATGCCGCGCTTCAGACCCATCGGGTTGGCGCCGGCAGCGACGTTGCGCAGGCCCTCACGCACGAGAGCCTGGGCGAGAACGGTGGCGGTGGTGGTGCCGTCGCCTGCGACATCGTCGGTCTTCTTGGCGACTTCCTTGACGAGCTCGGCGCCGATCTTCTCGTAGGGATCCTCGAGCTCGATCTCCTTGGCGATGGACACACCGTCGTTGGTGATGGTGGGGGCGCCCCACTTCTTCTCCAGGACGACGTTGCGGCCCTTGGGGCCCAACGTCACCTTGACTGCGTCGGCGAGGCTGTTGAGGCCACGCTCGAGACCGCGGCGGGCCTCTTCGTCGAACGCGATTTGCTTGGCCATGGGTAAGTGATCCTCCGATAGGGGGTGACACCAGGTATCTATGGCCGGACTCGGTGCCCGCGACGGACGACCGGTGTGTCATTCGGAACCGATCTCACCGTCCCGACCTGGCACTCACTGCTTGCGAGTGCCAAAGACCGTTTTAGCACTCGGGCAGGGCGAGTGCAAGGCCGGCGACCTCTCGGGCCGAGCGGCCAGAGATGCCCCTGACCTTCTGCGACACAACCGCACGGTCGACATGACGCCGCGCACGTCGCGACATGCGCGCCAACGCGACGGGTGCGCGGAACCAGGGCGGCACCGCTCACTTGCGCAGCAACCGGACCAACACACCGGCGGCATGCGCCTTCGCGGCGCGCTCGGCCTCGTCGGCGTCCCCCGCTTCCAGCGCGCCGACGATGCGCCGGTGCTCGGCCACCGCGAGCCGCCGGTTGACGTCGTGGCTCCACATGTCCGACCGATACAGATGTGTCTGTGTGTCCAGGCGGAACAGGGCGTCACACAAGGGTTTGTTACCTGAGTGGGCGCGCACCGCGGTGTGGAAGTCCAGGTCCAGATCGGCATCGCGACGATGATCGGCCGGGGTCTGCAGATAGGACTCCTGCTCGCGGACCCGTTCCCACAGCTCACCGAGGTCGGCAAGGGTCACCCGGGTGGTCGCCTCCCGGGCTGCGAGACCGTCGAGCACCTCGCGTACCTGGAAGACGTGGCGCAGCATGTCGTCGTCGAGGTGGGCCACCTTCGCCCCCGCGCGCGGTGTGTAGACCGCCAGTCCGTCGACGACGAGTTGTTGCACCGCCTCACGCACGGGGCTCCGCGACACCTCCAGCCGAGCCGCGAGGCCGGGCACCGACAGGGAGGTGCCCGCTTCCAACGTTCCGGAGAAGATCTCGTCGCGCAGCTGGCGCAGTACTGCCTGCGTCAACAGCGCACCGTCGGCGCCGGGTGACCGCAGCGCCTGCAGGCTGTCGGGGATGCTCATGTTCTGTCCGTGGTGGTCGATGCGTCGATTGTGACTGATCGGCGGTGGATGCCGGTCATCGTGCGGCCATCACGCGCTGCGCTTCGCGGTCGGCGAACTCCGGGGCCACCCCCGACTTCATCCCGGCGAGTTTGGCGTCGATGTTCTCGGCGACGGTGATCGGCGGATACCCGGGACGCTCGGCGCTCGCGCAACCGGGCAGCGTCTCGATGAGCGCGTCGTGGTTGCCGTCGAAGAAGAAGGCCGCCGACCGCCGAATGATGATGCGGCCGTCGACAACGGGTGGGTCGACGCGATGTACCGTCGAACGCCACCGGTCGTTGGTCCAGCGGGCCATCGCGTCGCCGAGGTTCACCAACAGCGCGCCGTCGGCGGGCTGCACGTCATGCCAGTCGCCATCCGCGCCGAGAACCTGGAGACCGGGTACCTGATCGGCCCACAGCACGGTCAGGATGCCGAAGTCGGTGTGCGCCCCCATGCCGGTGAGTTCGCCGGCGAGTTCGATTTCGCCTTCGGGCAGCGTGTAATTGTTCATCTTGAGAGCGTCGATGGAGTGATCGGTCAGCTCGTCGAAGTACCCCTCCGGCAGCCCGAGCGCATCGGTGCAGGCGGTCAGCAGGACGCGTGACACCGTGCGCGCCGCGTCGAACCAGGCCTCGACGCCCGGACGGAAAGCGGGTGCTGCGTCGGGCCACGTGTTGGCCGCATAGCTCGAGGCGGGTAGATCCTTCTCGGCATACCATCCGCGGTCGGAACCGACGGTGAACGCCTCGTAGAAATCGTTCATCTGATTGGCCGCTGCGACTCCGAGGCTCATGCTCAGCGACTCACTCTTGGGCGGACTGTAGCCGCGATTCTCGCCGGGCCGGGTGTAGCGCTTCTTCACCTCCAGCGGCAGGGCGTAGAACTCATCGAGCGCCGCGGTCAGACCATCGATGGTGGCGGCGTCGACGCCATGCCCGACAACCTGTACGAACCCGAGTGTGCTGCAGGCGTCGTCGAGTTCGCGGGCGACTCGGGCGCGGTCGGCCGGTGCGCCGGCGGGGTCGACGTAGCTGGAGATGTCGATGGTGGGGACGGTGAACATGTTCTCCTCCTTGGTTTTCGTTGGTTGGCGGCCCTTCGTGACGCTCGGCCAGCGCCTCGCTCCTCAGGGACCAGCGGGACGCTCGCAAGCTCGCTCCTCAGGGCCCGACGTGACGCTCGGGAGCGGGGGTCACCGCCGACGATGGACGAACGCGTTGAGCACGCTGAAGATGCCGAACACGACGATGCCGAACAGCGAGGCGAGCACGATGGCGGCGATGAGGTCATCGGACTGCAGTCGCGCACGGTAGATGTCGAGGAGCGTTCCGATCCCCGGCTCCCCCTTCGCGAAGAACATGTCGCCGATGATCGCGCCGACCACGACGAGTCCCGACGCCGTGCGGAAACCGGTCATCATCGACGGCAGGGCGGACGGGAACTCCAGTTTCGCGAGCCGTTGCGCGGTCGACGCCTTCGACAACGTGAACAATTCGTGCGAGCCCTTGTCCACCGAGACCAGGCCGAAATGAGTGTTGGCGATGATCGGGAAGATCGCGATGATCACGCACACGATGGTGCGCGCCACCATCCCGTAGCCGAACCACAATCCGATCAGCGGAACTATCGCGAGCACCGGGATGACCTGTAGCACAACGGCCCACGGATAGATCGCACGCTCGAAGAAGGAGCCTCGGCTCATCACCACCCCGACGGCCACCCCGATCAGAGCGGCGAAGGCGAATCCGACGACGCTGACCTTCGCGGTGACCCAGAGCGCGTCGAGCATCGGACCCACATGATCGGGGTCGAGCAACGAATTGGTGAGCACCTCGTGCGGCGGTGGCAGCAGGAACCGCCGGGTCGGGCTGAGAATCAGATAACTGACGCAATACCACAGCCCGATCGCGACCGCGAACGACAGTGCCGGTGGAAGACCATAGCGGACAATCGATCTGACCCAGCGCCGACTCCGCTCCGACGTCGAAGTCCGGTCCGGACCCGACGGCGTCGGTGCGGCTGAGGTGGTCGCGGAGCTCGGAGTGTCGGAAGCCGTTGTGCCGGCCATGGGTCCACTCGCTGCCGTCGCGGAGATGGTAGTGGTCATCGGGCGCCTCGCAGGGTCTCGGTGATCTCGGCGACATACTCGACGAATCGGGATTCGTAGCGCAGGTCGGGGTCTCGCGGATAGGGGAAGTCGATACGCAGGTCGGCGACGATGCGCCCGGGCCGGGCCGACATGACGATGACCCGGTTGGCCAGGAACACCGCCTCCGATACCGAGTGGGTGATGAACATGCCGGTGAACCTGCGTTCGGCGTAGAGCCGCTGCAGCTCGGTCTGCATGTCCAGGCGGGTCATCTCGTCGAGCGCTCCGAACGGCTCGTCGAGCAACATCACCTTCGGCTCGGAGGTGAGTGTGCGCGCCAGCGATGCCCGCATCTTCATGCCACCCGACAGCATCCGGGGCAACTGTGCTTCGAATCCGCGCAGGCCCACTGCATCGATGGCCTGTTGGGCACGGGCGCGACGCTCGGACCGCGGGAGGCGGGCGATCTCGGCGCAGAGTTCGACGTTCGCTCGCACCGACCGCCACGACAACAATGTGGGCTCCTGGAAGATGAAGCCCACCGAGTCGGTCGCGAGCGCGACACTACCGTCGGTGGGGCGCTCGAGGCCGGCGGCCATCCGCAGCAGCGTCGACTTGCCACATCCGGACGGACCCACCACCGCGACGAAGTCGCCGTCGGCGATGTCGAGGTCGACCCCGTCGAGAGCCCAGGTGCCCGAGCCGAACTGCTTGGTCACGCCGGACGCCGAGATGACGACGCCCTTGGTGAGGTGCCGCGCATCCGCGTCGTTCATGGTGTCAAAAAGGGTCATGTCCACATCCCTGGATCGGAAGTACATGTAGATGGCGAGCCAGCTGCCGTGTTCGATCATTCGTTACATGTATTTCGGTGTGGTGTCCGCATGTAAACATTGCATGACGAACGGACCCGGTCCACCAGCTTCTATCAGGCACTTCCAGCAGTTCAGCTAGCCTGACGTGCCTTTTCGGCGCACGCCAAAGCCGCTTTCAGCTACATGCATCGACTGGCGAGATCGTCGCCCTCGCCCTAGCTTTACATGTAGATCGCAGAACGCGACATTCTCGGCATCAGCCCTCAGGAGTTCTCATGACCACACGTGATCTGTTCGCCGCGCGCCGCACACGCGCCCTCGCCGTGGTGACCGCCGCACTGTGCGCCGCCGCGCTCGCCGGCTGCGGCAGTGACGACAGCACCGATTCCGCCGCGACCGGCAGCTTGGCGCCGGCATCGGCGGAGACGAGCCTCGCCGAGGTCTGCCCCGAGAACGTCGTGGTGCAGCTGCAGTGGCAGCCGCAGTCCGACATGGCGGGCGTCATCGGGCTGCTCGGACCCGGCTATCAGGTGGACACCGACACGAAGTCGGTGTCCGGCCCGTTGGCCTTCGACGGGCAGGACACCGGCGTCGACATCACCCTGCGTGCCGGCGGTCCGGCCATCGGCTTCCAGTCGGTCCCGTCGGCGATGTACGCCGACGACTCGATCGACCTCGGCCTCGTCCACGGCGACCAGCTGATCGCCGCGGCCACGGATCAGCGCGTCGTGGGTGTGACGCCACTGCTGCAGTACAACCCGTCGATCCTGATGTGGGATCCGGAGACCCACCCGGACCAGAAGACCATCGCCGACATCGGGAAAACCGACGAGACCGTGGTGGTCAGCAAGGACCAGATCTTCCCGCAATGGCTGGTCGCGAAGGGACTACTGAAACAAAGCCAGCTCGACACCAGCTACGACGGTGCGCCGGCCCGCTTCGTCGGCGATCCCAGCATCTCCCAGCAGGGTTTCGCCAACTCCGAGCCCTACACCTATGAGCACGAGACGCCGTCGTGGGACAAGCCGATCGCCTACGCGATGGTGAAGGACGCCGGGTACGACGTATATGCCTCCAACGTGTCGGTGCGCGCCGACAGGCTCGACAGCCTCACCCCGTGCCTGCAGAAACTCGTCCCGATGATCCAGCAGACCGGCAAGGACTACGTTGCCGCGCCGGACGCGATCAACGCGACGATCGTCGACTGGGTGTCTTAGGACGTCGGCTTCACCCCATACAGCGAGGGTGAAGCCGCGTACTCGGCGGCGCTGCTGAAGGACAAGGCCGTCATCGCACCCGGCTCCGACGGTGTGTGGGGTAGCTACGACATGGCCAAGGCCCAGTCGATCATCGACGACCTCACGCCGATCCTGAACGAGAGCGGCGCCGGCCTGCCCACAGATCTGCCCGCCGATCAGCTGTTCACCACGGAGTTCATCAGCGATCAGGTGCGTTGATCCGCGCCGAGCCGCGCACAGGCGCCGACGGCCACCCGAACGCAGCGGGTGGCCGTCGGTGTCTGCCGTCATTCATGACGTCGACGTCCGGCATGTCGGTTTCGGCGTGAGGAAGATAGGGTCGGCCGCGTGGAGTTCTTGCTGATCATCATCGTGGCCCTGCTGCTGATCATTACGGTGGTCGTGGTGTTCAACTTCCTGGGCAGCCGTAAGGCGAGACGGGCCGAGACCGATGCCCTCAAGCAGCGCGCCTACGGTCCCAAGGACCCGTTCTCGACCGCCGACGACGATGCGGTCCGCGGCGATCCTCGGCAACTCAAGCCCGGCGACCTGGTGGAACTGCGCGGTGAGACGTTCGCGGTACGCGGGACGCTGCGGTTGTCGCAGAGCGGATTCGAGTGGACCGAGAACTTCCTCGACACCGGGACCGGCCGCAAGGCCTGGCTCTCCGTCGAAGACGACCCCGACCTCGAGGTCGTGCTGTGGCACGAACTGACCGGCGTCACCCTCACCCCCGGACCGGATGCGCTCGAACTCGACGGGCGGCGCTATCACTCTGACGAGGCAGGGTCGGCCGAGTTCTCCTCGACCGGCACCACCGGCCTGAACCAGCGCGGATCGATGCGGTACCACGATTACGAAGCCGGCGGCGAACGCCTGTCCTTCGAGGATTTCGGCTCCGGCTGGGAGAGCGCCCGCGGTGAGGTCCTCGCACGCAGCGAGTACCGCATCTACCCGACCGATCCGGCGCCGGGCACATGACGGCCGCGGGACTCACGAGCGGCCACGTGCTGCTCGACGTGCCCTACGCCGACACCAGCGCCGCGCAGCTCGCCTTCTCGCTCACCGCCGATCCGCGAGCGCCGCTGGCCCGATGCGACCACCAATTCGGCTCCCGCACCGTGTCGTTGCGACTCCTCGGCGCCAGTCATCAGATCATCGTCGACGACGGCGACCACCGAATGTGCGAGACAGTCGCGTGCCTGCCCGGGCTCGACGAACCGCTTCCGGGCACAGTCGCCGACGGCACCTATACGTTCACGTCGTCGGTCCGCAAGTGCGATGCCGAACAGATGGCGGCTCTGGTCGACGAACTTCATCACCGCACGGCCGATCACCGCGCCCAGGGCTTGCCGTCGTTGCTGGGCCGCTTTCCCGGGCAGCCGATGGCGGTGACCGCGGCGATCGCCACCACCCGCGGCGACGGCATCGGGTGGCAGACCTGGCACACCTACCCACAGACGGCGGAGGTGGTCACGACCACTGGTGAACTGCGGGACGGCGGGGGCACGCGATGACCTACCCTCCTCCGCCCGGTGGACCCCCACCCCCTGGCGGGCCCCCACCGCCACCGCCCGGCGGCCCGCCACCCGGCGGATTCCGCCCGACCCCCGGATTCGGCGACGACCCTCGCCGCGGCCTGCACCGCACCCGCAACATCATCATCGCGGTGATCGTCATGATCGCAGTGTTCGCGATCGTCGCCACCTGTTCGGTGAAGGCCCTCAACGGGCTCACCGGCGACAACGCCAACGTCCGCAACTACATCACCGCGAATTACCAGCGAGACCCCGCGCTCGACGAGGGCAGCGTCGACGCCTATGTCGCACAAGGCACGCCGTCGTCGGTGGCCTCCGAGTTGAGCGGGGTGGAACAGCCCACCGATCAGCGCGCCGGTGACACTGCGAACACCGAAAACGTCGCGGGCACCGAATTCCTGCAGTATCCGGACTACGTTGTCGGACTGTTCCCGCTCACGGCCGGGACCACCAAGGTCATGCTGAGCAGCGACTACCGATCCGGGTACAACCACTTCCTGCCGTATGTCGGCGGTTTCTGGGTTCCGACACCGAATTTCGGCGGCTCGGGCAGTAGCTACCGCGGCGGCGGCTCAGGAGGCGGCGGCAAATGACCACCAGCTCGACCATCGCACCACCCTCGAATCCCCATCCGACGCGCATCACCATCTGAACCGGAGGACACGTGCTCACCGACATCGTCCGAAATGGCTACGCAGCCGCAGCATACGGCGGGACCGGCATGGTCCTCATGCTGGCATCGTTTGCGGTCATCGACGCCATGACCCCCGGAAACCTGCGGCACCTGCTGTGGGCCGACCGCAACCGCAATGCCGGAATACTGGTCGGCTCCAACGCCTTCGCCGTCGCCATCATCGTCGCGGCGGCGATCGTGGCGAGCGAGGGCCGACTCGTGGAAGGCCTCACCTACACCGTCGTGTACACCGTCATCGGGGTCGCCATCATGACGATCACCTTCTACATCATCGACCTGTTCACGCCCGGCAAGCTCGGCGAGCTGGTCGTCCACCCGGACAGTCACCCGGCGGTGTGGGTGCACGGTGTCGTGCACATCGCGATCGCGCTGATCGTCGCAGTTTCCATCCTGTAGTCACCTTTCGTCTCGACCATGACCGCCACCGATGACTCCGCGCAGCCCGAGCCCGAGCTGACCGACTTCCCTGTCGCCGACGACGCGGCGCGGCCCTCGGCCCGGTGGTCACGTGCGGCGCTGCTCGCCGTCGTCTTCGTCTGCGCGGCGTGCGGCCTCGTCTACGAGCTCGCGCTTGTGTCGCTGGGCTCGTTCCTGATCGGCAACACCGCGACCCAGGCGTCGATCGTGTTGGCGGTGATGGTGTTCGCGATGGGCATCGGGTCGCTGGCCGCCAAACCCCTGCAGTCGCGGCCGATCGTCACCTTCGCCGCGATCGAACTGGCATTGGCGTTACTCGGCGGCTTGTCGGTGATGGCACTGTATGCGGCGTTCGCCTATCTGGCCCTGTACACGCCCGCGCTGGTGGTGGTCGCGTTTGTGCTGGGCGTGCTGATCGGCGCCGAGATCCCGTTGCTGATGGTGCTGTTGCAGCGCATCCGCCGACAGGACGCCGGCAGCGCAGTCGCCGACATGTTCGCCGTCGACTACATCGGTGCGCTCGTCGGTGGTCTGTGTTTCCCGTTCCTGCTGCTGCCACTGTTCGGGCAACTCGAGGGCGCCCTGGTGGTGGGTCTGGTCAACGCCGCCGCAGGCTCCTTCCTCGTGTTCGGTGTCTTCCGGCACGACCTGTCAGGTCCGGCACGGGCAGTCCTCGGTGTCGCCGCGGTCTCGGTCATCGCTGCACTGATCGCCGGCATGGTGTTCGCCGACCGGTTCGAGGTGACCGCCCGACAGGCGATGTTCCGCGACCCGATCGTCGCCGCTGAGCGAACCCCGTACCAGGACATCGTGATCACCGAGAGAACCACGCCCCTGGGCCCCGACACCCGGCTCTATCTCAACGGCGACCTGCAGTTCTCGTCGATCGACGAGTACCGGTATCACGAGTCGCTGGTGCATCCGGCGATGGCGGGCACACACCAGCGGGTTCTGGTCCTCGGCGGCGGAGACGGCCTGGCACTACGCGAGGTGCTGCGCTACCCCGATGCCTCGGCGACCCTGGTGGAACTCGACCCGGAGATGATTCGGCTCGGCCGAGAGGACGAACGACTGGCACGACTCAACAAGGGGTCGCTGGACGACCCGCGCAGCACCGTCATCACCGCCGATGCCTTCTCCTGGTTGCGCGAGAACTCCGGCGCGTTCGACGTCATTATCGTCGATATGCCCGATCCGGACGAATCGGCAACCGCCAAACTGTATTCCACAGAGTTCTACTCGTTGGTCGGCGCCCATCTCGCCGATGGTGGTCGAGCCGTGATCCAGGCCGGTTCGCCGTACTTCGCTCCGAAGTCGTTCTGGTGCATCGGCGCAACCGCGGCCTCGGCCGGTCTGCGCACGCTGCCTTACCACGTCGACGTCCCCTCGTTCGGCGATTGGGGCTACTTCCTCGCCGGAGACACCGAACCCGAGCTCGCCCTTGACCTGCCGGCGCCCCTTCGCTTCCTCGACCAGGCGGAGCTGACCGCAGCATCGGTGTTCCCCGCAGATCGTCCACCGCTGGACATGCCCCCGTCGACGCTGATGGATCCGCGCATTTTGCGCTATGCGCAGTCGGAGTGGGCGGTCTACTGAGTGACGGCCCTCACGGAGTGTGTGGCAGGGTCTCTGGCGAGCGCGGCGACGTCTGCGCGACCGCCCAGTCAAGGGCATGATCGGCGACCGCCTCCCAACCCGGTTCACCACAGGTCCAGTGCGAACGTCCGGGGAACTCATGGAAGTCCGTGACCGCCCCCGACTTCCGGTACTTGCGGGCGTTGGACTTGTTCACCGCGGCTGGCATGATGTGGTCGGCTCCCCCGGCGATGAACAGCAGTGGCGCACGATCACTCCGGCCGTAATCGACCCACGTCTCCTGATGTCCGGGAAGCAGATTCGCGAACACCCCGTAACGGAACACCCATGCCCCGGGCGCGGGAATCGCATAGCGATCGTAGACGGCCCGCGACTCCGCATCGTCGAGGGTGTTGGTGAACGCGTAATGCCACTGCTCCGGGGTGAACCCGGCGGCCTTGTGGCGGTTGGACCACCGGGTGAGAATCGGCAGCAGCGATTTGACCTGCGATGGCGGCTGAGTGCGCACGCCCTCGGTGGGCGCGGAGTCGATCACCACGCCGGCGGCGCCAAGCCCACGATCGACGAGTAACTGGGTCATGATGCCACCGAACGAGTGCCCCATAAGGATCGGCGGGGTCGGAAGCGCCTCGACCACACCCGCCAGGTGATCGACCGTCTGCGGCACCGTGAGTGTCGCGATCACATCCGGATTCTCACGCAACGCCTCGACCTCGATGTCGAAGCCCGGATAGGCGGGCGTGATCACCCGGTAGCCCTTGGCTTCGTAGTAGGGCACCAGTGTTCCCAGGACCGCGGCGTGACCCACAGGCCATGGATGAGGACGATGGTGTCGGGTGTGGCCATGACAGGCTCCGATCCTGATCGGGGTGCGAGGCGAAGCTCGGTGCGATGTGCGCGCGGCCACCCTACGGCCGAAACTGCCGCCCGATCTGGTCGTGCACGCACAATTGTGTGCTCTGCGTGCGGTGACCGGCATGGCCGGCGATGCTCATCACCCGGCGTTGTCGCGGCGCCACTGTGACGGCGAAACACCGAAGGCCATGCGGAATCGTTTCGCGAAGTGGGTGGGGTCGACGAACCCGTGTGAGCGCGCGACGGCTGGAATGGTGAGATGGCGCCGGGTGATCAGCGCATCGCGGGCGCGTTCGAGCCGCCGCCGGATGATGTAGTCACCGAGTGCGGGGCCGTCGTTCGGCCACTCCGCATACAGCTTTCGGGTAGAGATGCTGTGCTGTGACGCTATGAGACCCGCGCACAGGTCGGCGTCGGTGAGGTGTTCGTCGATATAGAGCTTCACCCGCACGATGAGTTCAGTTGACGGGCTGGGTTCGCCGAACCGGACCGACGTGAGCAACAGGGAACGGATGAGCTGGATCGTCGGCGGTGCCAGGTCGGGCAGCATCATCGGACAGGTCGCTCCGACACCCCCGAGGTGGGTCAGGTGTTCGCCGACGAACGCCGACAGCGGGTTGGCATCGTTCAGCCCGTCGATACCACGTCGGACTGTGTCGACCGGGAGGGTGAGCCAGGACATTGGAAAGTCCAGTACCACAGCGGTTCCCGGACCGAACGCTCGGAAGTCGAGGGGTTCGGACGGGTCGGCGACGGCAAGCACGCAGGGATTCGCCTGCGCAAGATCACGTCCACGCCGCAGAATCCACCGGTCGTTGTCGGGTACCGCGACCAGGATCCGGAGCGCGATACCCGGTAACCGTCGATTGTCGGTCACCGCGATGCCGTCATATCGGACGCGGGTCAACCACATGTCATCCCCCATCGGGGTGACGTATGTGTCCGGCGTGCCGACGCAGTGCCCGCGGGGCGTCGACACGGCGATGTGATCGGCCAATCGCTGTGGCGCCGGGAGCTGACTCACGGGAACATCACCGCTCCGCGGACAGCGCGAGTTGACGCCACATCCTCGGGCTCATCCCGAACGTCGCGCGGAAGCGCCGACTCACATAGGAGGGGTTGGTCAAACCCCAGCGACGGGATATCTCCGCCACCGATCGGTGCCGGGATTCGGGTCGCGCGAGTTCGTCACGGATACCTTCAAGTCGGGAGGAGATGATCCACTGTTCGATGCTGAAGTCCGCCGCGGCGCAGATCGTGAAGAGTCGACGAATCGAGATGCCATGCGCGGCTGCGATCATCGCCGGCGACAGATCGGGTTCGCCGAGGTGGCGACGAACGTAGCCGCGGATGCGAGGCAACAGCACGTCGGCCATCAACCCACGGCCGTACTCGATGTCGTATGCCGACGTCAGCAGCGCACGCGCCACATCGATTGCGACCGCCCCCACGGACTCGGCGGTGCCGGGATCGGCGGTGAGCCGATCCCGGCGTCGGTCATCTGGTCGATGCAGGTGCGCAGCAACGGGTACACCGGGCTGGCGGGCAGCCGGGTCGACGCCGCCCGGACCACGTCGGTCGGCAGGTTCAGGTCGGCGAGCGGAACATATAGCGCGCGTGAACTTCCGCGGCCCGGCCAGGCGTATCGGTAGGGCGAGTTCATGTCGTTGACCATCAGGTCGCGCGGCGCCACCGCACGCTGGCGGCCGTACATCTCGTGGCGTGCTGTGCTGCGTTCCTGAACGGCGATGGCCAGCACATCCGCCGGACTCGACCGCACCTGCCGGGCCGACCTGGACAGATGCACCCCGGTCATCTGGGCGCGGAGGATACTGGCCCGGCCGTAGGTGAACACCTCGATGAACGAGTCGGCTGCGGTCGGTTCGTCGAGGTCCACCGTGGTCGGCCAGGACTGTTCGAGGAATGCCGTTCGGGTGACCTCTTCGCGATCGTTGACCGCAATGTCGGCGGAACGAAACACGATCGCCATGTCTCTCCCTGGGTGACTGGCCGATCCCACAATTGCCACAGCGCTGTGACCAGCAATAATACTGCGTACTTCGACGCCACGCGCAATCTCGGCCAGATCGGTCTCAACCCTCGGCCCGCATCGCCCACCAGGCGTACGGCGTCAGGCCGTAGGTGGTGGTGAAGGCCACGACGAGTGCCGCGAGATCGTGGAATCCGTGCTCACGCGCAAACACCGTATCGGGCTCCGCGGATGCGGACATCAGGTCACGGCGAGCACGCGACAGACGTGCCCCGACGATCCAACGCTGCACGTCGACGTCCTTTTCGGAGGTGATCCGGCGTAGCTCACACTCCGTCACCCCGACCGCGTGCGCGACGGTGGCCACCGTCAGATCGAGATCTGCGATGTGGTCTGCCAGCAGAGCGTCGATCCGGCGCATCAACTCCGACCACCCGTCGCTGCGGGACATCGGCACCCCTGAGCGCGCCTGCTGTCGACCCCTGGGTACGCGTCAGCTACTCACCGCGGTCGCGGCCGACAGGATGATCGCGGTCACCGCGTCCGGCCGCGAAACCAGCGAGGCGTGTGAGGCATCCACCGCGGCGGTGCGTCCGGGTGCCGCACGCGACGCCATGAAGCGTTGCAGCGCGGGCGGGATGACCCGGTCTTGCTGCGAGATCAGATACCAACTCGGCACCGTGGTCCACGAGGGAGCGCCGGACGGTTCGAGGTTGGCCACCAGCGCCGCCGACTTGTGGTGGGCGTACATGTCGGCGGCCACCGCCGGTGAGACGTCCTGGACAAAGATGTCGCGGAAGTACGGTTGGGCGATGTAGCCGTCGATGTTGCGGCCGGCGATTCCGGTCGGGTCGTTCTCGACCAGCTTCACCTGCAGCGCGGGGGGTAGCAACCGACTGCCCGGATAGGTGATCGGATTCAGCAGACCCTGGACGAATTCGCCGGAGGCCGGGGCGAACGCAGCGATGTACACGTTGGCGCGGACGTCGGGATCGTGGGTGTTGGTGATGACGAACCCGCCGTAGGAGTGCCCGACGAGCACGATCGGGCCGGGGATATCGGTGAGCTTCTTCTCCAGCTGCGCGGAGTCATAAGCCGGCGACCGGAGCGGATTGTCGAAGGTCTGCACCGCGTAGCCCTGCCCCCGGAGGTTTGCCGCCACGTCCTTCCACCCCGAGGAGTCGGCGAACGCGCCATGCACGAGCACGATCGTCGGTTTCGGGTTCTGCGCGGACGCGGGCCCCGCTGCCGCGCCCAAGAGGAGTGCCAGTGCGGAGAGGACCAGCGCGGCGCGGGTGATCCAGAGACGCAGATCGGGGCGGAGAGCAGACATCGGCGACCTTTCTCGAAACCGGATGCGATCACCGTAGGGATGGCCCGCCCCCGCCATCTGGTTGCACGGATATGTGCTGAGCGTGCAGCCGGCCTGGTGGTCTCGATGGTCTCAGCGCATCAGGGATGAGAGTGTTGGACCCATGTCCGGACAGCTCGCGGTAGCGCTGGCGGCGGTGGCCGTCCTGGTCGTGGTGATCGCAGTGGTCTTGATCCGCACCCGGCGGGTGGTCTCCACCCCCACTGAACGTGCCGTGCATTTCGCCCTGCAGACGGCATCCCGGGCGGCTCGGTCGTTGCGGACCGGGCTCTCGGCGGAGTCGGCACGCGATGCCGTACCGCACCTGCGGGCCCTGACCGCCGCCGATGCCGTCGCACTCTACGACGCGCACGGCGCACTGTTGGCCCGCGAACCCGACGACGATCCGTTCTGGGACACCCAGTTGGTCGCGGCAGCCGCGGACACCGCCACGATCGCCGACGACGACCAGCGCCGGGTGTTGGTCAACGATCCGTGCGGCACGGAGTCGCCGGTACGCGCACTGGTCGCGGCGCCCCTCGCAGGCGAGGACACCAGTGTCGGGGTGCTGGTGGTCGCCACCACCCACCGTCCCGGGCCCGGCATGCTCGGCGCGGTCGGCGAGGTCGCCCGGTACGTATCCAGTCAGATCGAGCTCGCCGAACTCGAGGCGTCCCGGGCACGGCTCGATCGCGCCGAGGTGTTGGCGTTGCGAGCACAGATCAGTCCACACTTCATCTACAACGCGCTCAACACGATCGCATCGTTCGTGCGCACCGACCCCGACCGCGCCCGAGAGCTGATCCTGGACTTCGCCGACTTCACCCGCTACTCGTTCCGCGCCGCGGGCGAGTACACCGTCCTCGCCGACGAGCTGCGGAACATCGACCGCTACCTGACCCTCGAGCGCGCCCGGTTCGGGCCGGCGCTGGACGTGAAGCTGCAGGTGGCGCCCGAGGTCCTCAACGTCGTCGTACCGTTTCTCGCACTGCAACCGCTGGTGGAGAACGCCGTTCGCCACGGGCTGGCAGGCAAGGGCGGCGGGACCATCACCATCACCGCGGCCGACGAGGGCGCCGACTGCGTCATCACCATCGAGGACGACGGCGTGGGAATGGATCCGGAGCTGTTGCGGTCCGGCGACATCGACGCGCTCGACGCGCCGTCTGCATCCGGTGAACGCAGCGAATCCGACGGGGCGCACGTGGGGCTGACGAATGTGGACCATCGACTGCGCGCCGCATTCGGCAACGACTACGGTCTAGTGGTCGACACCGGTGTGGGTGCGGGTACGCGGGTCGGCATGCGCGTCCCCAAATTCCGTGCCGGTATCCGCGCGTGACGATCTCGGTGGTGCAAGGAGGTGGCCGATGACCCTCGTCGTCCTCGCCGTCGACGACGAACCGCCGGCGCTCGACGAACTGGCCTACCTGCTCGGACGCCAACCCGAGGTCGGCGAGGTGCATACGGCAGGCGACGCCACGCACGCCCTGCGCGAACTCAGCGAGCGGCGTATCGACGCCATCTTCCTGGACATCAACATGCCCGGTCTGAGCGGTCTGGAACTCGCCGGGGTTTTGCGGCAGTACGCCGAACCCCCGCAGGTGGTGTTCGTGACCGCGCACGACGACAAGGCGGTCGACGCCTTCGACGTCGGTGCCGTCGACTACTTGCTGAAACCACTACGTGAGCAACGACTCGAGCAGGCGATCACACGTGTGCTCGCCGGTCGCGACACCGCGCCACGCACTTCCGATCCGGCGGTTCGCGCCGGCGCCACCGACGAGGTCATCCCGGTGGAGATGTCCGGGGTGACCTCACTGGTTCGCCGCGACAGCATCTCCTGGGTGGAGGCGGTCGGCGACTATGCCCGACTGCACTCCGACACCGGCGCACATCTGGTGCGGATTCCGCTGTCCACGTTAGCCACCCGCTGGCAGGATCACGGATTTCAGCGGGTGCACCGCTCCTATCTGGTGGCGTTGCCGATGGTCACCAGTCTGCGCGCCACCGGGTCGTCGACGGTGGTGGCGGTACGTGCCAACGGCGCCTCGGAGGCCGTCGAGTTGCCGGTGAGCCGACGCCAACTGCGCGAACTCAAGGATCTGCTGATCCGCGATCCCATGCGCCAGTATCGTTCCGACGGCGAGCCATGACCGAACAGCCACCCCGCCGCGAACGGGTCGTGCTGTCACAGCGTCGCAACGCCCGCATGATGCGCACCCGCGTCGAGGTGCAGGAGCAGACCGAGGTGGGTGACGCGCTGGTCCGCGGTTTGATGCGCGCGCAGCTGGGGATCGCGTTGCGGCTGGCAGCGGCCGTGATCGTCGTGATCGTGGCGATCCCGTTGACCGGCACCGTGTTTCCGTGGCTGACCTCGGTCGAGATCCTCGGCGTGCGCCTGAACTGGTTGGTGCTGGTGTTCGCGCTCTATCCGCTGCTCTATGTGGCCGGTCGGATCTATGTGCACTTCGCCGAGCAGGCCGAGCGTGACTTCCTACGGGTCGTCGACGACGAGACCGACCACGAATGAACACCGACGTCGACGCCCTCACCGCGATCGCCCTGGGGCTGGCGGCCATCGCCACCGTCGCCGTTGGCGCCTACGGTGGCCGACTTTCGCGCACCACCTCGGACTTCCTGGTGGCCTCCCGCAGTGTCGGACCGCGATGGAATGCTGCCGCGGTGTCCGGCGAGTACCTCTCGGCCGCATCCTTTCTCGGTGTCGCCGGGCTCGTCGCCAAATATGGGGCCGATGCCCTGTGGTATCCGATCGGATTCACCGCCGGCTATTTGGGGCTGCTGCTGTTCGTCGCCGCTCCGCTGCGCCGATCCGGCGCCTATACCGTGCCCGACTTCGCCGAGTTCCGACTGAACTCCCGCGCCGCACGCCTGACGTCGATGACCGTGGTCGTGGTGGTGTGCGTGCTCTATCTGATCCCGCAGCTGCAAGGTGCCGGGCTGACCCTGAACATCCTGCTCGGCGCACCGGTGTGGGTGGGTGCGGTCGCCGTGGGGGCCATCGTCATCGTCAACGTGGTCGGCGGCGGCATGCGGTCGATCACCTTTGTGCAGGCGTTTCAGTATTGGCTCAAACTGACCGCCATCGCGGTGCCCGCTCTGGTGTTGCTCGGCGTGTTTCTCACCGACCGTGCGGCGTTGGGAGATCCGGTGCCGCCGCGGGTGGATCAGGCGACCACGGTGAATGTCACCACCCCGGTCACGATGACCGTTCCCGAGGTCGACGGTCTACTCATCACGGGCACCCTCGACGGCGCGGACGTCGACGCCGCACCGTTCCCAAGCACCGGTACCCACGAGGTCGGCGCGGGCAGTGTTATCCGACTCGAGGCCGGCGCGGCCACCCCGGTCGTAGATGGTGCGCCGACGACCGGTGAGGGTTGGATCGCCTCGGGCGGCGGGTTGGGTGGACGTCAGCCCCTGTTCGAGGTGTTGTCGCTGATCATCGCCACCTTTCTGGGCACGATGGGTCTGCCGCACGTGCTGGTGCGGTTCTACACCAACCCGGACGGGCGGTCATCGCGACGCACTGCGTTGGCGGTCATCGCGCTGCTGTCGCTGTTCTATCTGTTCCCGACCGTGTTGGGGGTCCTCGCACGCCTGTATGTACCGCAGTTGCTGATCACCGGTACGTCCGATGCCGCGGTGTTGTTGCTGCCCGCTGCCGCCGTCGGGGGGCTGGCCGGGCAGATCCTGGCGGCGTTGGTGGCCGCTGGTGCCATCGCGGCGTTCCTCGCTACCTCGTCGGGGTTGCTGGTCAGCGTCGCAGGCGCGTTGTCCACGGACGTGCTGCGCGGACGAGTGCGCGACTTCCGCATCGCCGCGCTCATCGGCGGTGTCATCCCGATCGGTCTCTCGCTGGCGGCGTCGTCGCTGGAGTTGTCGCGGACGGTCGGGCTGGTGTTCGCCGTCGCCGCATCGACGTTGTGCCCTCTTCTGGTGCTGGGCATCTGGTGGCGCGGGTTGACCGCGCCTGGCGCGGTTGCCGGGCTCATCGTCGGCGGCGTGAGTTCGGGTGCCGCGACCAGCCTGGCGATCGCCGGGGTGGTGCGCAACGACGTGCTCGGCGGTTGGCCTGCGGAGATCATCGGCTATCCGGCCGCAGTTACCGTGCCACTGGCGTTCGCGACGATGATTGCGGTGAGTCTCGCGACCCGTCGCCGGGTGCCCGACGATCTGGCACGGACCTTCGCCCGCATGCACGTGCCGGAGCGGTTGGGCATGGGGATCGAGCGTCTGCCGAGCGAGTAGGCGGTCGGCGTACGGTGTCGCGTATCGCGCACCACAAGGGTTGCTGTGCAACCGATGTGGCCGTCGGGTACGCGACACCGTTGCGGCGCCGTTGTTTCACGCTATGGAGTTCTCAAGGGACGGTTGCGGTCCCGACCGGGGCCGGGTGCGTGGGAAGACTTGGCTGCGTGACCTACTCGCCGGTCAGCGTGGCTCAGGCGGCGGCGGGTAGGTTGTCGAGGTTCATCGTGCGTCGGTTGTAGGCCGGTATCGGCCGACGTGTCGGGTCAACAGCGGCGGGTGGGATGAGCCAGGGATGTCGGTCGTGACCCATGATCACCTCCCACCCGTTGTGGTGGATGTCGGCATGACACGACGGGCACAGCAGACAGCCGTTGTCCAACACCGTGATTCCACCATCAGCCCAATGCACGAGGTGATGGCCCTGGCAGCGGGAGGCCGCCACGCCGCATTTGATGCAGCACTCGTCGCGTTTGTGCAACGCTTTACGTAGATGGGCTGGGAACAGGCGTTTGTCTTTACTCATCTCCATCGGCACCGCCTCACCGTCGACGATCGCGACGGTCGCGGTGGTGTCACAGGTCAACGTGCGCAGCATGGCTTCGGAGATCGACCCCAGGAACGGCAGTTCGGCCAGATCCGGGGTATCGGCGGGCACCGACACCAATAACTGGTGACGTGGTGCCGAGGCCGCATCACCGCTGCGGGCAGCGATATCCAGCAACGCTTCGAGGGCGTCGGCATGCCGGCGCTCGGTGGAACGCGCATCCGGTGAACCGTCAGGTTCAGGGCGCGGAGCCGCCAACTCTTCCATCGCAGCCGAGAATTTTTCGCCGACCTCGGTGTTGAGGTCGGCGCGCACCTGCAGCCGTCCGTCACCATCGACATCGTGGGTGAGCGTGTTGAGGTTGCGGTCCTCGGATGCCGGTAGCCCACCGGTGTCGGCGGCGGCCTGGTTGCCCAGACGACGCGCACGTTTACCGATGTCGGCGGGGGTGGCGCCGGAAAAGAATTGGGCGAGAAGTTCGGTCACGATGTTTAGACGCGCCACATCGTCGAGCGGTTCCGCCGATCTTTTCCCGACATGATCGACCCCTTTACCCACCGCATCCACATGTTCGGCGGAGATCGCCCCATCGGCGGCATGCGCGCCCAGAGTGGGCAGCTGCGCACGGGCAGTGGCGATACGGATCAGACGGGACGCGACCGCCGGTGCCAACCCCATCACGATCAACAACTCACTGAGTTTGCGGCCGTGGTCGCGGGCCACACCCAGTCGGTCCAGATGGCCGACCACCGTCGCAGCGTGATGGTCGATCAGATTACGCAACGTGACCAGAGCGGCCATCGCATCAAACGCTGCACGCCCCGACATATCGTCGCCCAAGTGCAGGTCACGAACAGAATCAGTGATGGTGGTGAGATCCCCCGAAGCTCCCATGACTCCACTATGGTCGAACACCAGTTCGATGTCAAGGAGTTTCTTGAAAATAGTGCAGAAGATTTTCGAGCGGGTGGGGTGGTTTCGATACGCGGCGGGCTCGCAAGCTCGCACGCCGCTACTCAACCAACGAGGGGGCGGCGGGCTGAGGCACTCGCCTCATGACCCCTGTGCGGCCGCGAGACTTGGCGAGGGGTTCCCCACCCAACCGCTCGTCGGCTGTCATCGACCGTCCGTCGCACAGTCTCACTACTTCGCCGTGTGACCCACAACACCCCATTCTGCTGTGACTTGCACCTCAATACGCTTGCCAGTCGAGAGTCATCACAGACATTCAGGAGGTAGGCGTGTCCACGATCGAACATCCGCCCGGCTCGGCGTCGCATTCGCCGACCGGCGAGCAGTGGCTGGAAGTCCAGGCCAGCCCGGAATTCCAAGACCTGCGGCATCGACTGCGCCGGTTCGTCTTTCCGCTGACGGCGTTCTTCCTGCTGTGGTACGCGCTCTATGTGCTGCTCGGGGCGTTCGCCACCGACTTCATGGGCACAAAGGTTTGGGGCGATATCAACATCGGCCTGATCCTGGGCCTGCTGCAATTTGTCACGACCTTCGTGATCACTGGGCTCTACGTACGGTTCGCCAACCGTGACCTCGACCCGCGGGCCACCGCTATCCGCGAGAAGATGGAAAGCGAGATCAGCGCATGACCACGATCAATCTGGCTGCGTCCGTCGGCAACCCGGTCGCCAACATCTCCATCTTCGTAGCGTTCGTCGCCGTCACCATGTACGTGGTGATCCGGGCGAGCAAGAACAACAAGTCCGCAGCTGACTTCTTCACCGGCGGCCGTGGCTTCTCCGGGCCACAGAACGGCATTGCCATTGCCGGCGACTATCTGTCGGCGGCCAGCTTCCTCGGCATCGCCGGCGCCATCGCCGTCTACGGCTACGATGGCTTCCTCTACTCCATCGGCTTCCTGGTCGCATGGCTCGTCGCCCTGCTGCTGGTGGCCGAATTGCTCCGCAACACCGGCAAATTCACCATGGCCGACGTGCTGAGCTTCCGACTGCGCCAGCGTCCGGTGCGGTTGGCCGCGGCCATCTCTACGCTGATGGTGTCGCTGTTCTATCTCCTCGCCCAGATGGCCGGCGCCGGCGGTCTGGTGGCGCTGCTGCTCGACATCGAGAGCCGCGTCGGCCAGTCGATCGTGATCGCCATCGTCGGTGCGCTGATGATCGTCTACGTCCTCATCGGCGGTATGAAGGGCACCACGTGGGTGCAGATCATCAAGGCCGTCCTGCTGATCACCGGTGCCGCGGTCATGACGTTCATCGTGTTGGCGAAGTTCGGTATGAACGTGTCCAGCATCCTCGGCTCTGCACAGGATGCGATCACCGGGTCGTCGGATGAGAAGGTCGCCGCCCGTGACGTTCTCGCCCCCGGCGCCCAATACGGCGGATCGCTCTCGTCGCAGATCAACTTCATCTCGCTGGCGATCGCCCTGGTGCTCGGTACCGCAGGTCTGCCGCACGTGCTGATGCGCTTCTACACAGTGCCGACGGCCAAGGAAGCACGCAGGTCGGTGGTGTGGGCCATCGCGCTGATCGGCGCGTTCTACCTGTTCACCCTGATTCTCGGCTACGGCGCCGCCGCATTGGTCGGCCCGGACGAGATCATGAACGCCGCAGGCGGACAGAACTCGGCTGCACCGCTGCTGGCCTTCGAACTCGGTGGCGTGGTACTGCTCGGCATCATCTCGGCGGTGGCGTTCGCGACCATCCTCGCCGTGGTCGCCGGCCTGGCCATCACCGCGTCTGCGTCGTTCGCCCATGACATCTACGGCAGTGTCATCAAGCGCGGCCAGGCCAGCGAGGACGACCAGGTGAAGGTGTCGCGCTACACCGTTGTGGTGCTGGGCATCATGGCGATCATCCTCGGCATCCTGGCCAACGGTCAGAACATCGCCTTCCTGGTGGCCCTGGCGTTCGCCATCGCCGCAGCCGCGAACCTGCCGACGATCCTGTACTCGCTGTACTGGAAGCGGTTCAACACCCGCGGTGCGCTGTGGAGCATCTACGGCGGCCTGATCTCGACGATCGTGCTGATCATCTTCTCGCCGGCCGTTTCCGGATCGGCGACCGCGATGATTCCCGGCGCCGACTTCGCCTGGTTCCCGCTGTCCAATCCGGGCATCATCTCCATCCCGGTGGGCTTCCTGCTCGGCATCGTCGGCACGCTGACCACGCCGAAGGATGCCGGCACCCCGGAACGTAACGCGGAGATGGAAGTTCGCTCGCTGACCGGTGTCGGTGCGGAAAAGGCGGTCGCGCACTAGGTTTCGCGGGGTTCCGTTCCACCGCTTCGTTCCCGCTCTCTCGCTTGAGGGAGCGGGAACGATGTGCGTCGTCGGCACCGACGGCCAGGATCAACGCAGGTCGGCTCGGGTCGCGCGGGTTGGCTCGGATCGCGCGGGCGGTCGACGACCTGCGTTTTCTCGGCCGACCCGCGCGGGCCCCTCAGCTCTCCTGAATCCGCGCGAACGGCTGTGCTGCTTCAAGTTCGAACGCCAGCTCCAGCAACAGCCGCTCCCGCCCGAGGTCGGCACCGAAGTGGATGCCCAGCGGACGACCGTCGGAGGTCCGGCCCAGCGGCAGGTTCATCGCTGGCGTGCCCGACGTATTGTTCGCAGGCGTGTAGGCGACGTAGTGCACGAGCCGCTCGAAGATCACGTCGAAGTCGCCGCCGGGATCGAGGTAGCCGATCCGTGGGACGGTGTGCGACAGTGTCGGCGACAGCAGCAGGTCGAAACGGTCAAAGACGGTGCGGAACTTCGCTGTGGCTCGTTTGAGCCCGATGATCGTCGCCGGGGTGCGCCAGAACGCCCGCGCGTATCGCCGCGCAAGTCCCCGAGTGAACGGGTCCAGGGCCTCTTTGTCGAAGTCCTTGCCGACCATGAGTTTTCCGGCGCGGTCCATGGTGAACGCGAGCATCGACCAGTAGTCGGTGAATTGCCGGACGAAGGTCTCGTCCAGCGGGACCGGGGTCGATTCCACGTGGTGGCCGAGCGACGTCAGCAGTTCGACCACCTCGGTCATCGCAGTGGCGGTGTCGTCGTCGATCGGGGCGCCGGTAACGGTGTCGGTGATCAGTCCGATACGCAACCGGCGCGTTCCCGGCCCCTCCACCAGCCCGACGCTGGGCAGGCCTTCGGGCGCGCGGAAACGTTCGGCATCGTCGATGAAATGCGCGGTGTCACGCACGGTTCGACTCAGAATGCCGTTGGAGATGATGTCGACCGGCAGGATGCGTCCGGTCGGCGACGGTTCGACACGCCCGCGCGACGGCTTCAGCCCGACCAGCCCGCACGCCGCAGCCGGTATCCGGATCGAGCCGCCACCATCGTTGCCGTGCGCCAGCGGCAGCGCCCCGGCGGCAACCAACGCGGCCGAGCCTCCCGACGAAGCGCCCGCCGAATAGTCGGTGTTCCAGGGGTTTCGGGTGGGTTCGCGGTCGACGAACTCCGTGGTCGCGGTGAGCCCGAAGGCCGGCAATGTCGAGGCGCCGACGATGTTCACGCCGGTCGACAACAACTGCTCGGTGAACGGCTCGTTGCCCTTTGCCGGCAGATCGGGCATCGCGGCCGACCCGTTGCCCACGGGCAACCCCTCGAACAGGGTGTTGTTCTTGATGATCGACGGGACTCCGGCGAACGATCCGCCGGGGATGCCCTCCCCGACCGCCCGCTTGCGGGCCCGCTCGCGATCGTCGACGGCGACCGCATTCAGATGCGGCTCTACCGCATCGATGCGGGCCAGAGCGGCCTCCAACGCCTCAGCGGCCGATATCTCCCCGCCGGCGATCGCGGCGGCGATGCCCACCCCGTCCCGATCGCCGAGAGCATCATCGCCGAAGGCATGCACGTGTCGCATGCGCCGACCCTAGCGCGATGTGCCGCGCGATTCGGTCATGCGCATGACATCGGCGGCCAGCGTCGCGGCGTAGGTGTCGTCGAGCCCCAGGCCGAACACCGCGTGGTGATACAGGGGCGCGATGACATGGTCGAGGATCTGCCGCACCGACGGCGTCGCCTCGCCGCGCTCGGCGGCCCGATCCACCATCTGTTCGGCCTGTTCGCGCCGGATCTCCCAGCACGGGCACTCCTCCACTACGTCATCGCGGGCGAACACCATCGCCCGGAGGTAGGCGCGGCGCTTGGGCCGACCGATGTCGGCGGCGATGATCCGCGACCACTCGGCCAGATCAGCGCCGAGATCGCTGGTGTCGGGTAGCGGCTCACCCTGAGTGAGCGCTGCGACGGCCACCTCACCCAGCAACGCCTCGATGGAACCCCATCGCCGGTAGATACTGGTCGGATTGACCTCGGCCAACTCGGCGACCTCGGGGATCGTCATGGTGTCACGCCGACCTGCGCCCACGAGCTGACCTACCGCGGCATAGACCGCCGACTGCACTCGCGCGCTACGTCCGCCGGGCCGACGCGCCCGATCACCCGCGTCCGGACGCGATGCGGCGGCATGGGAACTACTCATGCGATCCATTATTGCAAATCAAGTTGCTTTAGTGGCGGCCTCTGGATACGTTGAATCTAACGCAAATGTCTTTGCTTTAGGAGTGGCGATGCCCCGGTTACACCCGCACCGCGCGTTCTGGGTGGTCACCGCCACGTTCGTGATGGTGCTCTTTTCCTCTGCGGCACCCTCGCCCCTCTACCCCGTTTATCAGGAGCTGTGGGGCTTCTCCGCATTCACCCTCACCGCGGTCTTCGCCATCTACGTGGCGACGATGCTGATCAGCCTGCTCACGGTGGGCGCGCTCTCCGACCACATCGGACGACGTCCGGTGCTCGCGGTGGCGCTCGCGTTGCTGATCGCGAGCATGGTGCTGTTCGTCGTGGCCGACAACGTCGGCGTTCTGATGGCCGCACGCGCCCTGCAAGGCCTTGCCACCGGCGCCGCGATGGGCACCCTGACCGCGACCGTCGTGGACCTGCAGCCAACTCCCCGCCTCGGCTCTGCCATCACCGGCGCCGCGCCGGCCATCGGACTCGCCGGCGGTGTCGCGATCGCCGGACTGCTGGTCGAGTACGCACCGGCACCACGGTTCCTCGTCTACGAGGTGATCCTCGGACTGTTCGCCGCGCTCCTCGTAGCGTTGCTGGTGGTCCCCGAAACCTCCGAGCGCGTCGGCTTCACCTCCCGACGGCACCTTGTCGCCACTCTCTCACCGCAGGTGACCCTCCCCTCGTCGGTCCGCCGGGTGTTCGTCGCGGCGGTGCCCGCGCTGGTCGCGACGTGGTCGCTCGGCGGGCTCTACCTGTCGCTCGGGTCGTCGGTGGTGGCGCGGGTCTTCGGCGTCGAGAACCACGCCGAGGCAGGCGTGCTGCTGTTCACCTTCTTCGCCTCGGCTGCGGTCACTTCTCTGCTGATCACCGGTCGCGAAGCCGCCACCAAGCTGGCCTTCGGCTATCCCGCGCTCGCCGGTGGTGCGGTCATCTCCCTGTCGGGCGTGCTGTCCGAGGCGCTGCCGCTATACGTCGTAGGTTCGATCGTGGCCGGATCCGGATTCGCCGCGACCTTCCTCGGCGCACTGGACAGCGTCGTCGCGGCAACCCCGACACAACAACGCGGACAGGTCTTCTCATCGGTGTTCGTCGCCAGCTACCTCGCGTTCAGCCTCCCTGCGGTGGTGGCCGGGCTCGTCGTGTCCCATGCCGGCCTGCAGGCAACGGTCGTCGGGTACGTGGCCTACGTCCTGACGCTGGCGATCCTCGGCGCGCTCGTCAACGCGGTGCGACGCCGGTCGACGCGACGCGACGCCTCAGCAGCAGAGGCAGCCGACCACGCGATCGCGGCGCCTCGCTGAGGAGCTCGCACACACGCAGTCGCTCGGTCCCGAACGTCACGTACCCGCGTCGGACTCCAGAGCACCGACGATCCGCGCAGCCATATCTGCATGGAACTCACCGATCTGCTCGGGTGTCATCGCACCCGATTCCCGGTACCAACGCGCGACGTCGACGCCCATCGACAGCAGCAGAGTCGTCGTCGCCTTCGGGTCGTCGACGTCGAAGGCCCCGTCTGCGATACCCGCGCCCACAATCGCGCCGACTCGTGCGGCGACCTCCTTGCGCATGACCTCGATGGCCGCGCGATGCTCGGGCGAGAGCGAGTCCAACTCGTAATTGACCACCCGCGACCAGACGTGATCGCGGGCGTGGTGGGCGGCGAGCGCACCGATCACGACCCGCAACCGGAGGGCGGGCGACTGCTCGGGGTCGTCGGAAGCGTCGATCAATCGCAGAAACGACCGATGCCCGGCGTCGGAGAGCTCGTAGAGCACCTCTTCCTTGGACTTGAAATGCACGTACACCGCCGCCGGACTCATCTGCGCGCCGGTGGCGATGTCGCGGGTGGTGGTCGTGGTGAACCCCTTGGCGGCAAAGGCCTCCACCGCGGCGCGCAGCAACCGTGAGCGTGCCGCGACGGCACGGGACGGCGGTTCCACGACAGACATGTCCCCGTTCTCCGTTCTCGACATCTCGCCGGTTGCACGGCTCCGGACATTGACAGGGGCCGCGGGGCGCGGCATAGTGCACAGTATCACTAAGCAAGCGCTTAGTCAGCAGCCGCGGACAACCGGCCACCGAGTTCCGCGACCGCACCCCACATCCCCTGACCAGGAGTAAGACAGAACTCATGCAGCTGACATTCAGTCCCGAAGAAGAGGCATTCCGCGATGAGTTGCGGGCGATCTTCGCGAAGGTTCCCGAAGATCTGCGGCGCCGGTCGGAAGCGGGCAAGCTGAACTACCCCGACGACCTGGTCACCACCACGCGCATCCTCAACGAACACGGGGTCGCGACGCCGGGCTGGCCGGTCGAGGCCGGTGGCCGCGACTGGACTCCCATTCAGAGCCACATCTACCGCGAGGAGATGAGCCTGATGCATGTCCCGGACCTGCTGCCGTTCAACGTCGGCATGATCGGCCCGGTCATCGCGCAGTTCGGTTCGCCAGAGATGAAGGAACGCTTCCTGGCCAAGACCGCCAACCTCGACATCTGGTGGTGCCAGGGCTTCTCCGAGCCCGAGGCCGGCTCGGACCTCGCCTCGCTCAAGACCCGCGCGGTGCGCGATGGTGACCACTACATCGTCAATGGCCAGAAGACGTGGACCACCCTCGGCCAGTTCGCCGACTGGATCTTCTGCCTGGTGCGCACCGATCCGGACGCCAAGAAACAGGCCGGCATCAGCATGCTGCTGTTCCCGATGGACACCCCCGGCGTGGAACTGCGGCCGATCCAGTTGATCGACGGCAGCTTCGAGGTCAACGAGGTCTTCTTCAACGATGTCCGCGTGCCGGTAGAGAATCTGGTCGGCAAGGAGAACGAAGGCTGGACGCAGGCCAAGTTCCTGCTCGGCAACGAGCGCAGCGGCATTGCGCGGGTCGGCTACACCAAGACCAAACTCGCCAAGGCCAAGGAACTCGCACGCCAGATCACCACGGCGTCCGGCGGCACCCTGCTGGAGGACCCGCTGTTCGCAGCCCGGCTGGCCGAGTTGGAGAACGACCTGCTCGCCTTGGAGATGACCCAGTTGCGTGTGGCCGCCTCGTCGGCGGACGGAAAGCCCAACCCGGCGTCGTCGCTGCTGAAGCTGCGCGGCAGCCAACTGCAGCAGGACGCCATGGAGTTGCTCGCCGACATCGCCGGCGCCGACTCGCTGCCGGTTGCCGGTCTCGATGCGTCGGCCGCCAACGGCACCGCCGACGTCACGTCGCCGGAATGGGCACAGCTGTCCGCGCCGACCTACCTCAACTACCGCAAGGTCAGCATCTACGGCGGATCGTCGGAGGTTCAGCGCCAGATCATCGACAAGGCCGTGCTGGGTCTCTGAGCCAAGCGCCGCCTCACTACTTTTCACGACTCACGAGAACCTGGGAACCATTCATGGATTTCGAACTTTCCGACGAACAGACGATGCTGCGCGACACCGTGCGCGAGGTGCTGACCCGCAAGTACGACGTCGAGACGTTGCGTAAGGTCACCGACACCGAACTCGGTTGGGACAAGGGGGTGTGGAAGTCGTTGGCCGACATCGGCATCCTCGGCCTGACCTTCCCCGAGGACGACGGTGGCATGGGCGCCGGTCCGGTGGAGTTCACGAGCGTCATGACCGAGATCGGTCGCGCCCTGGCACCTGAGCCCTACCTCGACTCCGTCCTCGTTCCGGGGTCGCTGGTCGCCGCAACCGCCGACGACGAGACCCGCGCCGAGCTGCTCGGCGGGCTGGCCTCCGGCGAACTGCTGATGGCATTCGCCCACCTCGAAGCCGGCGACCGCTGGCCGGGCGCGAAGGTGGCCACCACCGCCACCGACGGCAAGCTCAATGGCACCAAAACACTTGTCGGCCACGGTGACTGCGCGGACAAGCTGGTCGTGTCGGCGCGCACCGACGACGGCGTCGGGCTGTTCCTGGTCGACGCGAACGCCGGCGATGTCACGCGCACCCCGTACCGTTCACATGATCGCCGTCGCGGGGCGCAGATCGAGTTCGCCGACGCGGCAGCGGTGCGTCTGGGCAGCGGCGACGCCACGCAGGTCATCGCCGACGCCGAGGTCGGCATCCAGACCGCCCTGTGCGCCGAGGCCGTCGGCGCAATGGAGCGTGCCCTCGACCTCACCGTCGAATACCTGAAGACCCGCAAGCAGTTCGGTGTCACGCTGTCACAGTTCCAGACACTCACCCAGCGCGCCGCGGACATGTACGCGCAACTGGAACTGGCCCGCAGTATGAGCCTCTACGCGACGACCGCATTATCCGACGGCATCTGCGATCCAATCATCGCCTCGCGGGCGAAACTGCAGATCTGCCGCTCGGGCCGGGCCATCGGCCAGGAAGCAGTGCAGATGCACGGCGGCATCGGCATGACCGCCGAGTATCCCGTCGGCCACTACCTCAGCCGACTCACCGCGATTTCGCACACGCTCGGCGATGCCGCTGACCACGTGTCGGTCCTGGCCCGCTCAGTCGGCGACCACGAGATGGTGATGGTCGGCTGAGTCGATTCGACACCTGACCGTCCAGGCTCCTGCCGCCCTTTCCGGGAGTTATCCCGATCGGCCGGCAGGGGCCTGGGCGTTATCGGGCGCCGCGCCTCGTCTCGGATCGCTACTGTTTCTCCCATGGACCAACTGCGCGACAACCTGGGCGATGCCGCCGCCTACAGCCTCGTGGGAATCGCGTTGCTCATCGCGGGGTTCGTGGCCCTGGACCTCGTGACCCCCGGCCGATTGCGCAATCTGATCTGGCTCGACCACAACCGCAACGCGGTGATGCTGGCGACCGCCCAGGTCATCGGTCTTTCGATCGTCCTTGTTGCCGGCGCACGCGATTCGCTGGCGCTCGAACTGTGGCGAGGAGTGCTCTACACCGCCATCTATGTATTGCTAGCGATCGCAGTGATGATGTGGTCGTTCGTTCTCATCGACTGGCTCACGCCCGGCAAACTCGGCACGCTGCTGCTGGAGGACGACGGGCACCCGGCGGGGTGGATCTGTGGCGCGGTGTTCATCGGGATCGGCGCGGTCATCGGCGCTGCCATCGGCTTGTAGTAGCGCTCGCGCGTTCCGAATCTGGTCAAGCGTGTCCGCCGGCATCACCGCTGAGCGCGCTCGGATGGATTATCCAGCCGATGGCACCCAACCGTGATGCTCGCGGACATCCGCAGCCCCAGAGACGCCATCCGCCCACTATTGACTCGTAGACAATTGCCTATTGACCACCAGACAACAAGCTCTTAGTCTCGTGGCAATCGCATAGCCACTCACCGAGGAGAAACAGCATGGCCGCGCCCCTGATCGAAGAATCCATCGTCATCACCGCCTCTGCCGAGGACGTCTGGGCGGTGATCTCCGACCTCAAGCGCATGGGCGAGTGGAGCCCGCAGTGCAAGAAGATGATCATCCGCGGCGGCGCCGTGGGCCTGGGCACCAAGACCATCAACATCAACCGTCGCGGCCCGCTCGTGTGGCCGACCACGTCGAAGGTGGTCCGGTTCGCCCCCAACCGTGAACTCGCGTTCCGCGTCGCCGAGAACCGCACCGTGTGGAGTTACACCATCGAGCCCACGGACAACGGTGTGACGCTGATCGAGAAGCGGGAGGTCGGCAACGGCACCACTGCTGTGTCGTCGTTCCTGGTGGACAAGGCCATGGGTGGTACCGCCAACTTCGAGGCCGAACTCAAGCTCGGGATGGCCGAGACCCTCGGCAAGATCAAGCGCGAAGCCGAGGCGTCGGCAGCGCGCGCTGCCTGAGCAGGTAGTCGGACCTCGCTGGAAGCCTTTTGCCGCTAGGTGACGGGCATACACCGCTGGCCGAGCGCCTTTCATTCGCTCGTCGAGCGCCCTTCATTCGCTGGTCGAGCGCCCTTCATTCGCTGGTCGAGTAGCCGCCGAGCCGCTAGGCGAGGGGGTGTATCGAGACCGCTTCTCGCGCAACTGGTCTCGATACGTCCCTCGCCTAGCGGCTCGGAACTACTCGACCAGCAGAAAGAGCGGCTCGGAACTACTCGACCAGCAGACAGAAAGAGCGGACGCCAGGGCGGCTATTGCTCCGCCAACTTCTGCACCAGCGCGGGCAGGTCGGCCACCGAATCGATCACGTGGTCGGGCACCGGCCCGAATTCGTCGCGTTGTAGCGCGCGCAACGCCTCGTCCCGGAACTTACCGGTACGCACCAGCACACCGATCAGCGCGGCGGCCTGCGCACCGAGGACGTCGTTGTGCATGTCGTCGCCGACCATGATCACCTGGTTTGGTTCGAGCTGCATCAGGTCAACG
Organism: Gordonia sp. Z-3; assembly: GCF_036233855.1. NCBI lineage: Bacteria > Bacillati > Actinomycetota > Actinomycetes > Mycobacteriales > Gordoniaceae > Gordonia > Gordonia sp. Z-3. The sequence goes on along the minus strand of NZ_JAZARS010000004.1, from coordinate 23,016 downwards.
GCGGCACGGAAGCCGAGCGGGGACGGTTTGCCGATCGCCTTGATCTTGCGCCCGGCGGCTTTCTCCAGTCCCTCGAGGTAGACGCCGGTGTCGATGCTGAGCCCCCCGGCCGTCGACCATGTCATCGACCGATGCATGGCCACCACCGGCACACCGCTGACCATCGATTCGAGCACCTGGGACAGTGACCGGTGATCGAACACCGGTCCGGCGCCGCCGAGCACCACGACTTCGGCCGACGCGGGGTCGTCGGTGAGCTCCACACCCGTCATGTCTTCGGCGATGGGTCCCTCGTTGAGCACCCAGACCCGCTTGCCGGGGTGGTTCGCGGTCAGATACTCGGCAGTGAGCTTGGCGGCGGTGAGGATCTCCTCGGGGGACACCTCGAAGCCACACGCGTTGAGCGCCTCGGCGATGTCACCCCGCGACCGCGAGGTGGTGTTGGTCAGGAACATGCGCGGATAACCCCGCTCGTACAGTTTCGCGACCGCGTCGACCGCTCCCGGCAGCGCCTTCCACGAGGTGACCATCACCCCGTCGATGTCGAGCAGCAAACCGAGCGCCATGGTGTTTGAATCTAGTCCCGTCGACGGCACCCTGCACGGCCGGCCGACGCGAGATGGCATGCTGAGCGCATGCGATCGGTGTCCGACCACCAGGCCGTCGTCGCCGCACTCTTCGGCGACCCCGTGTCCGAGACCGTGCCGGTGGCCGCTGCGCTCGGCGCCGTCACGACCACTGAGATCCTCGCGTCGTCGGCGTTGCCCGGCTTCGACAACTCGGCAATGGACGGCTACGCCGTGCGTGCCGGCGAGATCTCCTCCGCCACCGAGCAATCACCGGTGACACTGCCGGTCGCCGAAGACATACCCGCGGGACGCACCGACCGGCTGACGCTGACCCCCGGCACGGCGCATCGCATCATGACGGGTGCGCCGATGCCCGCCGACGCCGACGCCGTGGTGCCGGTGGAGATGACCGACGGCGGCGTGGACCAGGTGACGATCCGCTCCTCGATCCCCGCTGGCAAGCACATCCGTCGCGCCGGTTCCGACATCGAGGCCGGCCGGCCCGCCATTGCCGCCGGCACCCGGATCGGTGCACCTCAGGTCGGCCTGCTCGCCGCGCTGGGAATCACCGAGGTCGCGGTGCTCCGGCGGCTGCGCGTGGTGGTGCTCTCGACCGGCTCCGAACTCGTCACCCCCGGTCAGCCGCTGCACCACGGACAGATCTACGAATCCAATGGGCCGATGCTGACCGCGGCGGCCACCGAAGCCGGCGCCGAGGCCACCCACCTGCACTATGTGACCGACGACGTCGACGCGTTCCGCACCCGGCTCGACGAGATCAGCGGCTGGGCCGACGTCATCATCACCTCGGGCGGGGTCAGTGCGGGCGCTTTCGAGGTGGTCAAGGATGCGCTCACCGACAGCGACGACATCGAGTTCGTGAAGGTCGCGATGCAGCCCGGCATGCCGCAGGGCTGCGGCCACTACCCCGGGCCCGACGGTCGCCGCGTACCGATCATCACGCTGCCCGGCAACCCGGTGAGTTCGCTGGTGTCGTTCGAGATGTTCATCCGGCCCGCGCTGCGCGCGGCGATGGGGCTGCCGGAGGACCGTCCGACCCGAACGGCCCGGCTGAGCGCCGACGTGGTGTCGCCGGCCGGCAAGCGACAGTTCATGCGCGGAGTGCTGCGCAGCGACGACACCGGCGCGGTTGTCGACCCCATCGGCCCACCGGCCTCCCATCACCTGCGCTATCTGGCGCAGGCGAACGCACTGATCGACATTCCCGAGGATGTCGATGCGGTCAGCGAGGGTACATCCGTCCAGGTGATCGAGGTGTGACGTGCTCGCAGCGGGCCGCCGTCACGCTGACCGACGGGCTCGACACTCTAAGCTGGGGCGAGCGGGCCGTGACATCGCATGTGCCCAGTCGACTAGCAGGAGGTTGATGGTGGCCAGGCGCCCGCGGCCGAACGGAACGCGCAGCGGACCAGGACATCTCGTCGACCTCGCGCGGGAGACCATTCCCCCGGTGCATTCGGCGGGTATCCCCTTCGTGGTGGGACCGGCCACTGTCGCCTTCCTGGGCCGACGCCATCCGTGGATCGCCCGGCCTGCCGCACTCACCGCAGCGGCGTGTGCGCTGTTCTTCCGGCATCCACCACGCGTGCCGCCCGCCGACGCGGGCGCGGTCGTCGCCCCCGCAGACGGCACCATCTCCCTGGTCGACGCGGCTGTGCCGCCACCGGAGTCGGGCCTCGGCGATGAGCCACTGCCCCGCGTGTCGACCTTCTTGTCCATCTTCGACGTACACGTCCAGCGCGTACCGGTGGCCGGTCGGGTGACGTCGGTGACGCACACACCCGGCGCTTTCGTCTCCGCCGATCTGCCCGAGGCCAGTTCGGTCAACGAGCGGTCCACGATGACGTTGCGCTGCCCGGTCGGCCAGACCGTCCACGACGTCGCCGTCGTCCAGATCGCGGGACTCATCGCGCGGCGCATCGTGTGCGAACCCGTCGTCGGCGACGAGTTGGCCATCGCCGACACCTACGGCCTGATCCGATTCGGCTCCCGCGTCGACGTCTACCTGCCCGCAGGCACGATTCTGAACGTCCGGGTCGGCCAGCGCGCAGTGGGCGGCGAAACCCTGTTCGCGACGCTCGGCTGATCGCATGCCTCCCGCCCGCAGGTCCGAACGTCCGACTCCCCACCGAACACCGAGTTCCCACCGAACGCCGAGCGCGCATCCGACGCGAGGCGCACGCACCACCGTGTCCACCGCTGCCGCACCCGAGCGCACCGGATTGCGCGGTCAGGCTGCCGCCGGACGACTCTTCGTGCCGTCGGCGCTCACGATCCTGGCGATCTGCGCGGGTCTCACCGCGGTTCGGGTCACCGACGCAGGTCAGATCGATGCGGCGATGGGTCTGGTCGTGGCGGCCGCACTCCTCGACGGCATCGACGGCCGTGTCGCCCGGATGATGGGGGCGACCACCCGGATCGGGGCGGAGATCGATTCGCTGGCCGACGCGATCAACTTCGGCGTGGTACCCGCCCTGATCGTCTACCTGTATCTGACGCCCGACAAGGACATCGGCTGGGCGTTCGCGCTGATCTACTGCTGCGCGATCGTGTTGCGGCTGGCTCGCTTCAACACGCTGATCGACGACGACGAGGCGCCCGGCTACACCCGCGACTTCTTCGTCGGTGTCCCGGCCCCGGCCGCGGCGATCATCGCCCTGCTGCCGGTCGGGCTGTCCCAGCAGTTCGGGTCTGGCTGGTGGACGTCGCTGCCCGTGGTCGGCGGGTGGCTGGTGTTCGTGGCTTTCCTCGCGGTCAGCCGCATCCCGACCGCGTCGCTGAAGACCGCGTCGATTCCACCGCGTGCATTGGCCGGATTGTTGATCGTCGTCGCGATCGGCGCCGCTCTGCTGCTGACGTTCCCCTACACCCTGATGCTCATCGCGATCGGCGGATATCTGCTGCACATCCCCTTCGCCTGGCGCAATCAGCGCTGGGTGGCATCGAGACCCGAACACTGGGAGGCGCACCCGTCGGAACGTCGGGCCGAACGGCGCGCGATGGCCCGCTCACAGCCCCGACGCCCGCGATTGACGTCAACGAACCGGTCGCAGGCTCGGCTGGGCTTGCGCCGCCCGACCGGGACGATCGAGCCCACGGCCTCCGGTGTAGACCAGGGCCACGACGTCGAGGAGCGCTGATGGCCGGCCACGTCCAGCTGACGCTGACCGCACGGGTCAATCCCGCCGCGGGTGAGGCGCGCCGCGGGATCGTCCGGGTGCATCCCGAAGTGCTCGCCGCGCTGGGCCTGCGCGAATGGGATGCCGCGTCGATCACCGGTGCCCGCGTCACCGCTGCGGTCCTCGCCACGGCCGGCCCGGACACCCCGCCGGGCACCGCATTGCTCGACGACATCACGTTCGCCAACGCCGGCATCCGGGAGAACGCATCGGTGGTGGTGGCGCCGGTGACGGTGCACGGCGCCGGACAGGTGACCGTGTCCGGCTCGGCATTGGCCGCCGGACAGGTCGACGAACCCACGTTGCGGCGCGCACTGCTGGGCAAGGTCGTCTCGGTGGGCGACTCGGTCTCATTGCTGCCCCGCGACCTCGGTCCCGAACTGACCGCGACGCCGGCCACCCGTGCGCTGGCGGTGTCAGTGGGGATCACCTGGACCAACGAATTGGTGACGGTCTCGGCTACCGAACCCGACGGGCCCGTGAGCGTGCAGACCAACACGGCTGTGATGTGGGCGGGTGAACGTGGCACCGGTGGCACATCTGCGCCGACGCCCCCGCCGTCCACGGCACTGGGATTCGCCGCGAGCGCACCGCTGGAGCCGACGGCGGCGCGGTCGACGACGTCGATGGGCGTGGTGTCGCACCGCGCGTCGACCGGGCCGCTGGTGCGCCCGGTGTCGACGCTGGTGGGCGTGGACACCCAGGTGGCCCGGCTGACCGAATGGCTGTCGATCACCCTCGACGAACCCGAGGTTCTGCACACCCTCGGTGCCGCGCCGCGCCTCGGGGTGCTGATCACCGGGCCGCCCGGCGGCGGCAAGGCCACCCTGGTGCGTTCGGTGTGCACGGAGCGACCGCTGACCGTGGTGGACGGCCCGACGGTCGGGGCGTTGGAGAGCGGGGCCCGCCTGGCTGCGGTGCGGTCGGCGATCGCCGACCTCGCCGAGACGGGCGGGGTGCTGATGATCACCGACGTCGACGCCCTCCTGCCCGCACCCCGGGAATCCGCGGCCGCCGACCCGGTGTCCACCTTGATCCTGGACGAACTGCGTGCCACGGTGGGCGGCGGCCGTGTCGCACTGATCGCGACCACCGGGGAAGCCGTCCGCCTCGACAGCCGCCTGCGCGACCCTGCCCTGTGCGATCGCGAACTCATCGTCGGACTACCCGACTCGTCGACGCGTGCCCGACTGCTTGGCGTCATTCTCTCCGACGTACCCACCGAGGGTCATCTCGACCTTGACCTGATCGCCACCCGCACACCCGGTTTCGTCGCCGGTGATCTCGCCGCCCTGGCCCGCGAGGCCGCGTTGCGCGCCGCGGCCCGGGTGACCTCGGCGGATGACGAGGAACGGCCGGAACCGGCGCTGCGGACCGACGATCTGCTGGGTGCGCTGGCGGTCATCCGCCCGGTGTCGCGGCTGGACTCCCCGGAGGTCGCGGTCGGGTCGATCACGCTCGACGAGGTCGGCGACATGGTCGAGACCAAGCAGGCACTCACCGAGGCGGTGCTGTGGCCGCTGCAGCATCCCGACACCTTCACCCGCCTCGGTGTCGCCCCGCCGCGCGGAGTATTGCTGTTCGGACCACCCGGCTGCGGCAAGACGTTCGTGGTGCGAGCGCTGGCCGCCTCGGGCCGGCTGTCGGTGCACACCGTCAAGGGTGCGGAACTGATGGACAAGTGGGTCGGGTCGTCGGAGAAAGCGGTGCGGGATCTGTTCGCCCGCGCCCGCGAGTCGGCGCCGTCGCTGATCTTTCTCGACGAGATCGACGCGCTGGCCCCGCGTCGCGGACAGTCCAGCGACTCAGGTGTCGGCGACCGGGTGGTGGCGGCGCTGCTCACCGAACTCGACGGCGTCGAACCGCTGCAGGACGTAGTGGTGCTCGGCGCCACCAACCGCCCCGATCTGATCGACCCCGCACTGCTGCGCCCCGGCCGCCTCGAACGACTCGTGTTCGTCCCACCACCCGACGCCGCGGCGCGCGCCGACATACTGCGGGCGTCCGGTCGCAACGTGCCGTTGGCCGACGGCGTCGACCTCACGGCACTCGCCGACGATCTTGACGGCTACTCGGCCGCCGACTGTTCGGCGCTGCTGCGCGAGGCCGCCCTGTCCGCGATGCGGCGCGACATCGACGCTGCGACCGTTGGTCCCGACGACATCGCCGACGCCCGCGGTCGGGTGCGGCCGTCGCTGGATGCCGCGCAGGTGGCGAACCTGCAGGCGTTCGCGCAGCGACGTGCCGACTGACCCGCCGCGCAGTGAGGTGAACGTGCCGATATCCGCAACGTTCACCTCACTCGGTTCAGGCCCCAGTCCCGCTCTCCGTGCTGGGGGTCGTGGTCTGCCCGTCCTGACCGGGAAGTTGGCCTTGTTGTCCCGGTACCTGCCCCTGCTGGCCCGGCATCTGCCCCTGTTGACCCGGCATCTGACCCATGCCGCCCTGTCCGTCGGGCATCTGGTTGAAGCCGCCCGGCCCGCCGAAACCGCCGCCGCGCTGCATGTTCATTCCCGGCCCCTGATTCGATGACGATGAGTCGCCGACGACGTAGCCGGCGCCGAACCCGATGAGACCGAACACCACCGCAACCCCGATGCCGCCGGCGATGACCGCGTTGCGCACCTTGTCGCTGACGCCATTCGCCTGGTTCGGCGAATTCGGCTGATTCGGATACATCGGCGGTGGGCCGGCGTAGGGCGGGTACGGTCCGTTCGGGGGGACCGCACCGGCCTGTGTGATCGGTTCGGTCGGGGCGTTGTGCTGTGCCGCGACGTCGGGGCGATCGGTCGGCTGCGGATCCTGCGGTTGTTGCAGGTCGCGGGGAGCCTCGGTGGTCGTCGCGTCGGTCGTCGGGTGTGGTGTGGACATCGTCGTCTCGCTTTCGTGGACGTGAAAAGTGACATCCACGGTGCGGACGGGGTCTGTCAGCGGACTGCCGCGAGACTGTCAGTTGGCTGTGAGGTCGGGCGATCGTGCCTTCGTGACATCCCTCCGCAAGCTCCGGGATTCCTCAGGCACCAGGGGACATCACTCCACAGAGACCTGATAAAACACCGACCCCGGCCCACCGGCGGCGCCAGGGGTACTGCCGACCTGCACCCAGTAGTCGGTGGCGTCCTTGGTCGCGGACAGCACCACCACCCGCTGACCGCCCTCGGTGGTGCGCTGCGACTCGGTGAACCCGGCATCGGTGAGAGTGGACACCGCGGCGTCGAGGATGTTGCCCGCACCGGCCGCGCCCTGCACGGTGACCGCCCACCCGTCGGCGCGGGTGCCGTCGGCGGTCAGCACCGTGCCCTCCACGAGCGGGACCTGCGCAACCGGGAAATCCTGCGGTAAGGCGGCACCGGGCGGACGATCCTCCTCGACCCCACTACACGCGGCGAGAAGTGCGATCAGTGCGATCCCGGCCACCAGCACCGACACCATCCTGTCGAAGCGGTTCATGTTCGCAACGGTAAAGTAGTCGACGCGGGCGATGCCCGTGACACCCCGCCCAACAGTTGAAAGACGGTGTGCCCACTTGATCGGTGTACTGGTTGCGCTCGCGCTCAGCGCGCTCTGTGCACCCCCGGTGATCAAGTGGCTGGGCACGCGCGGCTTCTATGTCCTCGCCCTTGCCCCCGCCGGCGCACTCATCTGGGTGATCCTGAACTGGCCGACTGCCGGCGAACCACCCCGGGTGGAGACCATCGAGTGGGTACCGGTCCTGCAGATGGACATCGTCACCCGCTTCGACACCCTCAGCGCGATCCTGTCGGTCCTCATCCTCGGTGTCGGTGCGCTGGTGCTCTGCTATTGCGCCCGCTACTTCGACGACGCCCGTCCCCGGGTCGCCGTCTTCGGCGGCGAGATGATCGCATTCGCCGCGGCCATGTTCGGCCTCGTCGTCAGCGACAACATGCTGGTGCTCTACGTGTTCTGGGAGCTGACCACCGTCTTGTCGTTCATGCTGGTCGGCTTCTACGGCATCCGTGCGACGGCCCGTCGAGCCGCCACCCAGGCGTTGCTGGTCACCACCGCCGGCGGTCTGGCCATGCTGGTCGGCATCATCATGCTCGGCGAACGCACCGGCAGCTACCTGCTGTCCGACCTGCTCACCAGCCCACCGGCCGCCGGGGTCTACGTCGACACCGCGGTCGTCCTGCTGTTGATCGGCGCGCTCAGCAAATCGGCGATCGTGCCGTTCCACTTCTGGCTGCCCGGCGCGATGGCCGCGCCCACTCCGGTCAGCGCCTACCTCCACGCGGCGGCGATGGTGAAGGCGGGTATCTACCTGATCGCGCGGCTGGCACCGGCGTTCTCCGAAACCCCGAGCTGGCACGTCACCGTGGTGGTGCTCGGCATGATCACCATGGTGTTGGGTGGCTGGCGCTCCCTGCGCGAACTCGACCTCAAACTCGTCCTTGCCTTCGGCACCGTGTCCCAGCTGGGATTCCTGGCGGTCCTCGTCGGTATCGGCGACGCCAACGTGGCGATGGCCGGCATGGCGATGCTGGTGGCCCATGCCCTGTTCAAGGCGTCGCTGTTCATGGTCGTCGGCATCATCGACCACTCCACCGGCACCCGCGACATCCGCAAGCTCGCGCGACTCGGACAACGGCTACCTGTCCTCGCGCTCACCGCGGCCGTCGCCGGTGCCAGCATGGCCGGCTTGCCGTTCACCATCGGCTTCGTCGGTAAGGAGACCGCCTTCGCGTCGGTGTGGGACTCCGGCGCCTACCTGCCCTGGCAGTCGGAGACCATCGACATCGTCCTGCTCGTCGGGTCGGTGATCACCTTCGCCTACACCTGCCGCTTCCTGTGGGGCGCCTTCGGACGCAAGGTGCGCGCCACCCCGAGTCCGGCCGTGGCCAATATGCACCCGCCAGGCGCGCCGTTCTACTTCGCGCCCGTCGTCCTCGCCGCCGCCGGTGTGGTGGCCGGTTTGCTGAGTTCCCAGATCGGCCCGCTGTTCGAGCCGTACGCCGAGACACTGCCCGCCTACGGCCACGAACTCGAGCATCTCGCCATGTGGCACGGCTTCGGTCTGCCGGTCGTGTTCTCCATCATCGTGGTGGTCGCCGGGGCGCTGCTGTTCCTGATCGTCCGGCAGCTGCGCGGTCAGCTGTTCCGCTACCGGCCGTTGCTCAACGCGGACCGCATCTACGATGCGACGCTGCGCGGCGCCGACACCCTGTCGCTGATGATGACCCGCAACACCCAGCGCGGGTCGTTGCCGATCACCCAGGGCGTCATCCTGTCCACCGCGATCATCTTGCCGACCGCGGTGCTGGCGTGGGGTGGCCGCAACCAGCTGGAGTGGCGTGGTTTCGACTCGGCGGTCCAAGCCGTGATCGGCGGCATCATCGCGGTGTCGGCGCTGGCCGCCATCATCCTGCGCAACCGGCTCGCCGCAGCCCTGGTGGTGGGCCTCACGGGCTACGGCGCGGGCATGCTGTTCGCCCTCTACGGTGCGCCGGACCTCGCGCTGACGCAGTTCCTGGTCGAGACGCTGACCCTGGTCATCTTCGTGCTGGTGCTGCGCAAACTGCCCGCCGAACCGGAACCGCGGCACGCCACCGGCTTCAAGCCGCTGCGGGCGCTGATCGGTATCGCGTTCGGCGCCACCCTCGTGGTCATCGGACTGTTCGCGGCGGCCGCCCGCTCCGAACAACCGGTGCAGGTCGACATCCCGGAGGCCGCCTACGAGTTCGGCCACGGCGCGAACGCGGTCAACGTCCTGCTGGTCGACATCCGCGCCTGGGACACCCTCGGCGAGGTGTGTGTGCTGATCGTCGCCGCGACCGGTGTGGCGTCGATGGTGTTCCGCAACCGCCGCTTCGGCGCGGTCCCCCGCGTCGCCGACGCCGCACGCCTGCAATCGGGCACCAACGGCACGGATGTCGACGAGCCGATCCCGCCCGACCGCACCCGATGGCTGCTCGGCAGCGACTTCCGCGATCCACGCCACCGGTCGATGGTGCTCGAAGCCACCACCCGACTGATCTTCCCGACGATGGTGGTGCTGTCGGTGTACTTCTTCTACGCCGGGCACAACGCGCCGGGCGGCGGCTTCGCCGGCGGGCTCACCATGGGCCTCGCCCTGGTGTTGCGTTACCTCGCCGGTGGCCGCTACGAACTCGGCGAGGCGTTGCCGGTGGAGCCGGGACGTGTCCTGGGGGCCGGGCTGGCGATCTCCGCGGGTACGGCGGTGACGTCGATGTTCCTGGGTGCGCCCGTGCTGTCGTCGGCGGTCTTCGAGATCACCCTGCCGGTGCTCGGTGACGTGAAACTGGTGACGGCCCTGTTCTTCGACCTCGGCATCTACCTGATCGTCGTCGGCCTGGTCCTCGATGTCCTGCGCAGCCTCGGCGCGCGCCTGGACGTCGAGACCTCCATCGCGGACAACCAGCCCATGCGCATCCGTGCCGACGCCGAGGAGGTGAGCCGGTGAGCATCAACCTCGGTTTCCTGATCGTCGTCGGCGTGCTCGCCGCCTGCGGCGCCTACCTGCTGATGGAACGCAGCCTGATCCGGATGCTGTTCGGGCTCCTGCTCTGCGGCAACGCCATCAATCTGTTGATTTTGGTGGTCTCCGGCGGCATGGGCAATCCGCCGATCATGGGGCGGGCCTCGGAGAACCGCGCCCACGACGCCGATCCCCTGGCCCAGGCGATGATCCTCACCGCGATCGTCATCACGATGGGCATCGCGGCATTCGTCCTGGCGCTGGTCTACCGGCTGTACGTGATCAACCGCGACGACGTGGACGTCGAGGACGACCCCGAGGACCGCAAGATCGCCACCGGTTCGCTGCAGACCGCGCCCGACCGCGACCGCAGCGACGACCCGGTGACCCTGGCCGACACCAGTGCCGGCGATTTCTTCGACGATGAGGGCAATCCGCTGACCCGAGAGGAATTCATCGAACGCCACCGCGGGCTCATCGAAACCGACCTGATGCCCGAGGACGCCGACGTCATCGACGAGGTCGGCCCCGACGAGCCGGGCGCCAACGGACACGAGAATTCGGGGTCGGACCGCGACGGAGGTGGCCGATGACACCGCAACCGTCGTGGGTGCCGGTACTGATCGTGCTGCCCACCCTGGTGCCGATCATCGCCGCGGCGCTCACCCTGCTGCGCGGTCGCAGCCCACGCTTCCAACGCCCGATCACCGTCGGCGCCATCCTCACCGCGTTCATCGCGTCGTGCCTGCTGCTGTATCTGACCAACGAGAACGGCACCTTCGCGGTCACCATCGGCGGCTGGGGCGACAAGGGATTTCCGAACGGACCACTCGGCATCACATTGGTCGTCGACCAGCTCGCGGCGCTGATGCTGGTGGTTTCGACGATCGTGCTGCTGTGCGTGGTGGTGTACGCCATCGGGCAGGGCATCCGCGACGGCACCTCGCATCAGCCGGTGTCGATCTTCCTGCCCACCTACCTGATCCTGACCGCCGGCGTCTGCAATGCCTTCCTCGCCGGCGACCTGTTCAACCTTTACGTCTCGTTCGAGGTGCTGCTGGCGGCGAGCTTCGTGCTGCTCACGCTCGGTGCCAGCGCCGAACGGGTCCGGGCCGGCGCCTCCTACGTGATGGTGTCGATGGTGTCGTCGTTGATCTTCCTGTCGGGGATCGCGTTCGCCTACGCCACCACCGGCACCCTCAACCTCGCCGAGATGGCCGCACGCCTCGACCACGTCCCCGACGGCACCCGCAATGCGCTCTACGCGGTGCTGCTGGTGGCGTTCGGCATCAAGGCCGCGGTCTTTCCGTTGTCGAGCTGGTTGCCCGACTCGTATCCGACCGCACCCGCTCCGGTCACCGCCGTCTTCGCCGGCCTGCTCACCAAGGTCGGTGTGTACGCGATCGTGCGGGCACACACGCTGCTGTTCCCCGGCGGCTCGATGGACACGATTCTGATGATCGCCGGTCTGCTGACGATGCTGGTCGGCATCTTCGGCGCGATCGCGCAGTCCGACATCAAACGTCTGCTGTCGTTCACCCTGGTCAGCCACATCGGATACATGGTGTTCGGGATCGCGTTGTCGTCGCAGTTCGGGTTGTCGGCGGCCATTTATTACGTGGCCCACCACATCCTGGTGCAGACGACGCTGTTCCTCGTCGTCGGACTCATCGAACGGCAGGCGGGGTCGTCGTCACTGCGTAGGCTCGGTGGGCTGATGGCCAGTCCGGTGCTGGCCGCGCTGTTCTTGATACCGGCGCTCAACCTTGGCGGCATCCCGCCGTTTTCCGGTTTCGTCGGCAAGGTCGCGCTGATCGAGGCCGGCACCCAGGACGGATCGGTGCTGGCCTGGATGCTCGTGGCGGGGTCGGTGGTGACCAGCCTGCTGACCTTGTACGTGGTGGCTCGTGTCTGGACCAAGGGTTTCTGGCGGCCACGCGCCGACGCGCCGGAAGGCGACCTGTCCGATCAAGGTCCGTCGGCGTTGATCGACGAGAGCACCGACGGCGCCTTCGACGACCGCGACGACGTCGGGCGGATGCCGGCCGGGATGGTGTTGCCCACGGCTGTCATGGTGATCGCAGGCCTGGTGTTGACGTTGTGGGCCGGACCCATCCTCGGCTTCACCGACCGCGCGGCCACCGACATCACCGATCGCGGCATCTACATCGAGGCGGTTCTGGGAGGTGACCGGTGAACGACGGACCCGAACAGCAGCAGGACGGACGCCGACCCGTGCCGGTGCGGTCGCGCATCATCACCGCCCGCCGAGTGTCGTTGCTGTTCCTGTTCTGGCATTCGGTGACGGTGTTCGTGTGGATGCGCGAGCACATCCACATCCCCCGTTGGTTGGGCAGCGACTCACGAGAGGTCGCCGTCCGACTGTGGACGCTGGCCTGGCTGACCTTCGTGTGGGTGTTGCTGTGGGGCACCGTGTCCTGGGCCAACATCCTCGGGGGCCTGGTGCTCGCGATCGCCATCGTCACCCTCCTGCCACTGCCCCGGGTGCCGGTCGAAGGCCGGATCCATCCCATCGCGGTGCTGGTCATCCTGGTGCGGTTGGTCATCGACTTCTTCGTGTCCAGTGCACAGGTGGCGTGGGCGGCGATCAGACCGGGCAAACCACCGCTGGGTGCGGTGATCCGGGTGCGGGTGGCGATCAAATCCGACATGGTGCTGACGCTGGCCGTCGACTATCTCAACCTGGTCCCCGGCACCATGGTGCTCGACATCGACCACCGACGACGCATCCTCTACATCCATGTCTTCGACGTGCGCACCGAAAAGAAGGTACAAGCCTTCTACGACCAGGTCGCGTTTGTCGAACGGTCCTTCATCCGGGCGTTCGAGCGCGACAGCGAATGGCATCCGAGTCCGTATCATGGCCTCGACGACGAGTACCACCGGGTCCACGACATCGGTCGCGCCGAGACCGAGAACCCCGACGTGGTCGACGTCCCACCGACCGACGGGGGCCGCCGATGACCTACGTCTGGATCACCGTCAGCGTGCTGCTGATGATCGCCGCGGTGTTGACCACGGTTCGGGTGTTGCGCGGACCGTCGTCGCTGGATCGGCTGGTCGCACTCGACACCATGATCGCCCTGTGCATGTGTGGCCTCGCCGCCTGGGCGGCCTACAGTCGCGACTCGACGGTGGTCCCGGCGATCGTCGCGCTGAGCTTGTTGAGCTTCACCGGTTCGGTGGCCATCGCACGTTTCCGGGTGAGGGACGACGAGACATGATCGGCGACATCATCTCCTCGGTGTTCCTGGTACTCGGTGCAGCATTGGCGCTGACCACCGCCATCGGCATGCTGCGGTTCAAGGACACGCTGAGCCGCATGCACGCCTCCACCAAGCCACAGACCTTCGGGTTGCTGCTGATGCTCATCGGCGCGATGATCCGGCTCGGCCAGCACGTCGACGTCGGCATGCTGGTGCTGGCCGGACTGTTCGCGCTGATGACCGCCCCGGTGATCGCCCACCGCATCGGCCGATTGGTGTACCAGGAGCAACGCGCCCGCGACGGACTGCTCAGTCGCGACGACATGGAGAACCCGGCACAGGACTAGCGTGGCGGTCGGCTCGCGCCCCGATCCTCGGATGGGTCTGCCAGAGTGCCGTAGATCTGAGTCACCTGGTGACCCAAATCAACGGCACTTTCGCCGCCGGCGGGGAGTGCGGGGGTTGCGGCGAGTGGTCACGACAGCTCGGTGACCACCGACCGGACCACCTCGCGCAAGTCGCGGGTTTCGCGGTAGGCGTGGCGTTGACGCTGATAGCTCGCGCCGTGCGCAGCGATGTCGGCGACGTGCGCGAGCTCGGTGGCACAGTTGAGGTCGCGGGCGATGGGTTGCAGCCGCGTCAGCAGGTCGCCGAGATCGTCGGTGACGAGCCGTTCGGAGCAGTCGGAATCGAGGATGACGATGGCGTCGAGACCGTACCGGGCAGCGCGCCACTTGTTCTCCTGCACCAGCCACGGCGCCATCTGCGGCAACGTCTCCCCGGCCGCCAACCGCCGATCCAGCTCGACCACCAGACAGTGGATCAACGCCACCACCGCGGCCAGGTCGGCGACGTTGGTCATACCGTCGCACACCCGCACCTCGATGGTGCCCAGATGGGGTGATGGCCGAATGTCCCACCGGATCTCGTTGATGTGGTCGATGATGCCGGTCATCTTCTGGTCGGCGACGAACGACTCGAACTCGGCCCAGGTCGCGAACTGGAACGGCAATCCCGCAGTGGGCAGCTGCTGGAACATCATCGCGCGATTGCTCGCATATCCGGTGTCTCGCCCGGCCCACATCGGCGACGACGCCGACAAGGCCAGCAGATGCGGGTAGTAGTTCAGCAGGGCGCCGAGGATCGGTAACACCTTGTCGCGGTGACTGATCCCCACGTGCACGTGGACCCCCCAGATCAGCATCTGCCGCCCCCACCACTGGGTGCGTTCGATCAGTTCGGCGTACCGATGACCTTCGGTGAGCAGTTGGGTCGACCATTGGGCGAAGGGGTGAGTACCCGCCCCGTAGAGGTCGACGCCCAACGCTTCGGTGTGCTCGCGCACCGAAGCCAGCGTCTCGGTCAGATCCGCCATCGCCTCCGGGGTGTCTCGGCAGATGCCGGTGACGATCTCGACGGTGTTGCGCAGCAACTCCTTGTGCACCTTGTCCCGCCGGGCCGGGCAATGCTCCGATACGCGCGTGAACAGGTCCGCGGCCGAATTCGACAGGTCACCGGACACCTTGTCGGTGAGCGCGAACTCCCATTCCACGCCCAGCGACGGTGTCGGTGAACCGTTGAACTCGATGGGGGTGACCATCACAACAGCCCGGTGGAGCGCACGTCAGTGCCGATCGGGGTCAGCGGGTCCGCGTCACTCGTGCGCTTCGATGACGCCACAGGCCACACGGCTGCCCGCGTCACCGGTCGACATCGTCTGCTCGTCCGGGGCAGGCGCGTAGCGGGTCGGGATGTTGGCGAAGTTGTCGGCGCCCTCGTGAATGATGATCGACTTGCCGACGATCTGCTCGAGGTTCACCGAGTCGGTGGTGGTGACGGTCTCCGCCGTGCCGTCCTCGAGCACATTGAGTGAGACCAGATCACCGCTGGCCGGGTGGCCGGTGTTGCCGTCGACCTGCAGATGCCCCCCGGCGCTGGAGAATGCGCTGTCGCCGCCGGTCTCGCAGACCCCGTTCTCGTGGATGTGCATGCCGTGGAAGCCTGCCTCGATACCGCTGTCGGCGCTGAGCCGCACGGTGACCTTGACCGACGACCCGCTGGGCTCGAAGGTGGCCTCGCCGACGTCCTCGCCCTGATCGTCGACGAGTCGTGCGGTGGCGTCCTCCTCGGGCGACTGCCCGATGCCGTCGGCGTCGTCGACCTCGCCGGGGGGCGCCTGATTGCCGGTCACCACCGAGGGAGTGGTGCCGGGTACGTCGGTGGGCGGCTCGTCGGGAGTGCAGCCGGCCAGCACTGCGCCGGCGATACCGGCCGAGGCGAGCACGGCGAGCGTGCGGCGAATCTGAAGCTTACTGGCGGTCATGTCACTCCTTGATCGTCAACGGGCCGAAATCTGTGGGTGCTCATCGGAGTTCGTGGTCATCGGGTTCGCGGGTGTGGTGACCACCCCTCGGATCGTCGAGGGAGATCACCGCGTGACCACGATGACAGGCATACCGTCCGGGCATTGGGTGAACGACGACGGACGCGGGTCGACACTGGCGTCACCGCCGAGCGCATCCGCGACCTCTTCGGCCGCCGACTGCTGTCCGGTGTCGTAGAAGATGGTGTTCTCGGTGATCGACGCGGTCGACAGGTTCCCCGGTTCGTCGGTCTGGAAACCTGCGGCCTGCAACGATTCGGTGATGTCGGCGGCCAGACCCGAGATCGACCCGGCGTTGAAGACGCACAATTGTGGCGTATCGGCCGATGCCGTCGCCGACGACGAGGCGGCCGCGCTCGCCGACGACTGCGTCGTCGCGCTGGTGGCCTGGCTCTGCGCCGCCTCCAATTCCTGCTCCGGATCATCGCCGCTGGTGGCCGCGGAGTGCCAGCCCAGGCCGAGAAAGACAATGGCCACGGCCAGCAACATCATCGCCCCCGCCCGCAGCGGCAGGCGACTCGGCTCGTGATCAGCGTTCATCACCGAGAACCTTACTTCACATCCGATGACGGGCCCGTCACGGTCACGGGAGTCACCGACGTGGTCGGGTCAGGTGATCTCGAAGCCCAGGCGACGCGCCGCGCGGGCCTTCTGGCGCGACGCCCGCAGCCGGCGCAGCCGCTTGACCAGCATCGGGTCGGCGGCCAGCGCCTCGGGGCGATCGACGAGCGCGTTGAGCACCTGGTAGTACCGGGTTGCCGAGAGTCCGAAGAGCTCCTTGATGGCTTCTTCTTTGGCCCCGGCGTACTTCCACCACTGCCGTTCGAACGACAGGATGTCGTGGTCGCGACGGGACAGCCCGTCCGGCCCGACCTCGTGCGGATCGACAGGGTTCGTCGTCTGTTCGGCGGATGAATCTGCGGGTGTGGGTTGATCGCCCTGCTTCTGGCTTCGCGCAGCTGCGCCGTCCATCTCGCTCCCTCAAGATCGCCTCGTGCACATCACATCACCGCTCGCCCGGCGGGCGCTACCCCCGCCCCACACCGGTCGACACCACCGACCGGATCCTCGAGGCCCGGACAAATCACAGCAATGTGGTTCGCTGATCATCTAACCACGATCGGCGGCCCCGTTCGCGATGTGACTCGCCACGAGAAAGGGGCGTGGGGCCGCTGGGTAATCTGTCCCACATGGCAATTCTCCCGATCTGCATCGTCGGCGAACCGGTGCTGCACCATCCCACCGAGCTCGTCGAACTCGATGCCGACCGCCGCCCGTCGCCGGAATTGGTGACACTACTCGACGACATGTACGCAACGATGGACGCTGCAAACGGGGTCGGGTTGGCCGCCAACCAGGTAGGGGTCGGCAAACGCATGTTCGTCTACGACTGCCCGGACGGTGAGCGCTACACCGCGACGCGTCGCCGCGGCGAGGTGATCAATCCCATGCTGGAGACCTCGGAGATCCCGGAGACCATGCCCGATCCCGACGACGACGTCGAAGGGTGTCTGTCGGTGCCGGGTGAACAGTTCCCCACCGGCCGCGCGGACTGGGCCCGGGTCACCGGTGTCGACCGCAACGGCGACGAGGTGTCGATCGAGGGCAACGGATTCTTCGCGCGCATGTTGCAGCATGAGGTCGGTCATCTCGACGGGTTCCTGTACGTCGACGTGCTGATCGGACGCAACGCGCGGGCGGCCAAGAAGACCATCAAGCGCAATGGTTGGGGTGAACCCGGCCTGACCTGGCTCCCCGGCAGCGTCGACGATCCGTTCGGGCACGACGACGAAGACGACGACTGAGCGACAACTCCCGGTGACGACACACCCGTCCGACGACCCGGCGTCCGGCCACCGCATCCCGTTCGTGGGTGACCGCGTCGTCATCCGATACCGTCTGGGCGACGCGACACCGGCCGATTGGCGCGGCGGTTCTGGTGCCGCACTGTCCGATGTCACCGGGGTGCTGCTCGACGACGGGGACCCGTTGGTCATCGACCGCGATGGCCCACAGCCGATCCCCCGCACGGCGGTGACCTCGATTCGCGTGCTGTCGCGGATGACGGTGCGCAACTCGCAGATCCGCAGTCTGGAGGCCGCGGCCGCGGCCGCCTGGCCGGGCACCGAATCGGCGATGCTCGACGGATGGTTGCTCCGCGCGGGCGGCGGATTCACCCGCCGCGCCAACTCGGCGGTGCCTCTCGAGTTCGGCGCGGGCACCGACGCGGCCACCATGTCGGCGCTGCGCGGTTGGTACGCGGAGCGCAACCTGCCGACGGTGGTGGCCATCCCCGAGCGGCTGCTCCCGGCGGGGCAGGTTGTCGGACAGCCGCTGGGCGACGAGATGCAGCTCCTGGCCGGTGATCTCGACGTGATCCACACAGAGCCGACAACCCCGGCCGAGCAGGTGGGGCTCGACGACTCACCGAGCCCGGCATGGCTGCATGCCTACCGGGGTCCCGACGTCGATCTGTCAGTCGCGACTGCTGTCGTCGGCGCGTCGGAGGGACCGGTGGTGTTCGCCTCGAGCGGCGACGGACCCGACGCGATCGGACGCGGCACCGTGACCGGGGGCACCGACGGCACTCGGTGGCTCGGCCTGACCGTATCGTCGGCGACTCCCGGCCAGGCCGATGCGGTGCTGGCGGCGCTGGTCGCGTGGGGCGCCGACCACGACGCGCAACGTGCTCATGTACTGGTGCACGCCGCCGATCGAATCGCCGGCACCTGGTATCGGACGACGGGTTTCGGTCTGCATCACACCTCCCGCTATCTCGCCCTGTGATCGAACGACTTAAGGTGAGCGCGTGACAAGGACGAGGGTGGCGCGACGACGCACCATCGCGTCGGTCGTCGGGATCGTTCTCGCGATCGCCGCGGCGGTCCTCACCTGGTCGTTCGGCAGCTCCGACGACGCATCGCAGGCCCCCCGGGGTGTCGCGGGCAATGCCACGGCCACCGGAACGGTGGCAGCCGACATCCCCGACCACGTCATGGCGACCCTCGCTCTGATCGACGCCGGCGAATGGCCGGAAGCGGCCGATGCACCCGGCACCCGCGGCGGTTCGGTCTTCCGCAACAACGAGGGCCTTCTGCCCGCTACGAGCGCCGGCGGACGCATCGACTACCGCGAGTGGGACGTCAATCCCAAGGAACCCGGCCGCAGCCGCGACGCCGAGCGCATCGTGACCGGCAGCGATGGCAGCGCCTGGTACACCGATGACCACTACCGCTCGTTCGTCCAGATCCGGGGACCGGACCAGTGAGTCCCGACGCAGCGCCCACACCCATCGGGGTGCGGCGGTTCCTGTTCGACGCGGGGCGCGACGGGCCGGTCGTCGGCGTCATCGCCGACGGAAACTGCCCGGCGATGCCCGCGCAGACTCGGCTACGGCATGTCGACGGCCGCGCAATGCCGTCGCTCAGCTCACTGCTCGACGAGTTCGCACGGGGGTGGGGTTTTCCGCCGCATTTCGGTCGTAACCGCGACGCCTTCGACGACTGCATGCGCGACCTCGATGCCGATGCCCCAACCGACGGCTCGCTCACGGCGCTGGTGACGGTGGTCGATCATGCAGAGAGCCTGTTGCGTCGCGACCCGGGTGACCTGCGATGGCTTGCCGATTCGCTGGTCTTCTATCGCGATCACTACCGTGACCGCGACACACCGTTGCCGTTCGCGATGATCCTGCTGACCCCACCGGCACTGACGAGCTGGGTGACGCAACGGTGGCACGACGCGGGGGCTGTGGTGGCCGAGATCGCACCCGACGCCGACGACGACACAGAGGACTGACTGATGCGCATCGCCACCTGGAATGTGAACTCGATCCGCGCCCGTTCGGAGAGCGTGGTCGGCTGGCTGGAACGCAACGACGTTGACGTGCTGGCGATGCAGGAGACCAAGTGCCGCGACGACGAGTTCCCGGTGATGAGTTTCCTGGCCGCCGGCTACGACGTCGCACACATCGGCACCGGCGGCTTCAACGGCGTCGCGATCGCCTCACGGATCGGGCTCGACGAGGTCGAGACCGGCTTCGAGGGGCAGCCGTCGTTCGGCGCCGAGTACACCACGCCCGCACGGGAGGCACGCGCGATCTCGGCCCGCTGCGGCGACGTCCGGGTGTGGAGTCTGTATGTGCCCAACGGCCGGGCCCTCGACGATCCGCATTACCGGTACAAACTCGACTGGCTGGCGAAGCTACGCGACATCTCGTCGTTGTGGCTGGCGCATGATCCGGCCGCCCAGGTGGTGCTGGCCGGCGACTGGAATGTGATCCCGACCGACGATGACGTCTGGGACCCCACCGCGTTCGAGGGGCACACCCACGTC
Source organism: Gordonia sp. Z-3 (assembly GCF_036233855.1). Lineage (NCBI taxonomy): Bacteria > Bacillati > Actinomycetota > Actinomycetes > Mycobacteriales > Gordoniaceae > Gordonia > Gordonia sp. Z-3. The sequence continues at coordinate 2,848 of NZ_JAZARS010000004.1, read as the reverse complement.
TCCGACGTCGAGCGTGCCGCCATCCAGGCCATCGGTGATGTGGGCTTCCGCGACTCGGCACTCCCCTACGCCGACGGTTACACCTTCTGGGACTACACGCAGTTGCGTTTCCCGCGTGACGAGGGCATGCGGATCGACTATCTGCTATGTTCACCGGCGTTCGACGATCGGGTGCGCGGCGCCTGGGTGGACCGCGAGGCACGCAAGGGCAAGGGCGCCAGCGACCACGCGCCGGTGGTCCTGGAGTACTGATTGCTCGGCCGGTCATGGGCCTGCCTCCGATCTGGATGCTTAGGTTAGGCTGCACGCATGACCCGTGCGTTGCGTGTTCTGCTCGTGTTGATCGCCCCTCTGGTGGTGGCGGCGCTGGCGTTGAGTGCCTGTAGTTCGCCCGACGAATCGGCCGACGAGGGCGCCCCGATCCAGGTCAACACGTCCAAGGGCTCGGTCACCATCAACGGTGTGCCCAAGCGGATCGTCACCCTCGGCGCACAGTGGATCGACGTCACCCTGTCGTTCGGGATCACCCCCGTCGCCTACCTCGACAACATCCAGGTGCTGACCGGCAATCCGGCCCCGTGGGCCAGCGATCAGCTGCAGGATTCCACCCCGATCAGCACCGACGACATCGTCGCGCAGGTGGCCAAGGCCGAGCCCGACCTGATCCTTGCGACGTCGTACATGGCCGACGGGCAGCCCGAGATCTATGACAGTGTCTCGAAATTGGCTCCCACCATCCCCGGCATCACCGGCAAGCAGATCGACCCGTGGCAGGACATGGTCACGTTCCTCGGCACGGTGCTGCGCGAACCCGAGAAGGCCAAGGAGATCACCGCGGGCGTCGACGAGAAGATCAACGCCGCCAAACAGGACATGCCCGGTCTGAACGGCAAGACCTACACGATGGCCTACATGTTCTCCAACGATCAGATCCAGGTGATGGCCGATCCCGACGACGGTGCCACCTACCTGTTCTCATCGCTGGGTATGACCATCGCGCCGCAGCTGGTCGCGGAATTCCGCAAGAACGGTCAACCACGCTTCCCGATCTCCACCGAAAACGTCCCGATGCTCGATTCGGATCTGTTGGTGGTCACCGCCAACACCGACCAGCAGATGAACGCGCTGGAGAAGCTGCCCGGGTATCAGGGCCTGCGTTCAGTTGAAAGTGGTGCAGTCAGCCGACTGTCGGTCGCCGAGATCGGCGGCCTCAACGAGCCGACGCCGCTGTCGATCCCGTACGTGCTGGACAAGATGTATCCGGCGCTGCAGCGTGCCGCCGCCTGACGTCGGACTCATGAGCGAGCGCACCCCACATACCGTCTACACGCTGGCGCCCGGAGCCCGATTCCTGCTGGGCGGCGGTGGTGTCGCGGTTGTTCTGCCGGCCAAGAAGCGGTTGGACAGGCTCACCCGACCGCAGCTGGCCGTGCTCCGGTCGCTCAACGTGGGCCCGATCACGGTGTCCGAGGGTTCCGATACGGACGTCGACAGCCTCGTCGAGCGGTTGATCGATGCCGGAGCGTTGTCGATGACGGTCTCTGTGGGTGAGCGAAAGCTGTACTCGTTGCGGCCGTTCCGACGGCCGCCGACTGCACGCCCCACGGTTGCCGACGTCGGCGACGACGTCGAGTTGTCGCGGTTCACGGTGATCCGGCGCGAGGATGGCGTCGTCGTCGCAGAGAACCCGCGCAGCTGGTGTGATGTCGAGATCCACGATCCGGAGATCCTGTCCGTCGCCGGCGGCCTTGGCTCCGAATCACCGAAGTCATCGGTACAGCAACGGCTGCTGTCCGATCTGGCCTGGTCGGGTCACGCGGTCGCCGCCGGCTGTGAGCATGCCGAGTTCCCCACCCGGAGTTGGGGTCCGCATGAGCTCTGGTTCCATCGCCACAGCACGGTCGGCGACCGCGCGACCAACTGGCAGCACTTCGGTCCCACCCGGTGGGCCGAGGGCACATTCGAGCCGGTCCCGGCGCGACGCGACGTCTACCCCGGCGACCCGATTGCCCTGCCAGAACCCGACCTCTCCGATCTCCGCACCGCCGACGCGCCGCTGGCTGCCGTGGTGGAGGACCGGAAGTCAGTGCGCGACTTCGACGATGCACACCCGATATCCCTCGCCCAGCTCGGTGAGCTGCTGTTCCGATGCGCGCGTACACGCAGCGTCCGAACTGTGAACGCCGACCGGCCGGTCCCCGAGGAGCTGCCGTCGCGGCCGTACCCGTCCGGCGGGTCGCTCTACGAGCTGGAGATCTATCCGGTCGTGCGCACCGCCGACGGCGTGGCGCCGGGGATGTACCACTACGATTCCTTCGACCATGTCCTGCGGCCGGTCGCGCCCTACGACAGTCCGGCGGTCGCCACATTGTTCGCACCCGCGTCGCTCACCCTTGCCGATGGCCAACTGCCGCAGATACTCCTGGTACTGGCGGCGCGCCCCGGTCGGATCATGTGGACCTATGAGCAGATGCCGTACGCGGTGATCCTCAAACATGTCGGCGTGCTCACCCAGACGCTTTACCTCACCGCCACCGCCATGGGACTCGGCGGCGTCGCCCAGGGTTACGGCGACACCGCCGCGTTCGGCGAGGCCACCGGGGTCGACGAACTGGTTGAATGCAACGTCGGGAGTTTTGTGGTGGGGACGCCGGCAAAAAGTTCGTGAAAAGTTGTTGACTTCGAACGCGAGTTCGAATACCTTGTTTGCCAGCAGGCCGAGATGATGACGATATGCCGGACCGGATAAGCACGCACAGGAGCGAATGCGTTGCTCGGCACGGTAGGAAACCCAGAACGGCCGCCTGCATCACCGGTTACACCGGTGCCGTTGTCGTATCTGCTGGGG
>NZ_JAZARS010000044.1:0-2015 GCF_036233855.1 Gordonia sp. Z-3 | reverse complement strand
CCGTGATCCGGTCCGGTCTGTTTTAGAGTCCTGATTGCCCTGGTGAGGGCAGAGAAGGGACGATGAGGATCATGGCAGGACGCAAGCGTCACTCGGCCGAGGACATCGTGCGCAAACTGCGCCGGGCCGACGAGCTGGCTGCGCAGGGCAAGACCGGTGAGGAAATCGCGGCTGACCTGGAGGTGTCGGCAGCCACCTTCGCACCCGGGCTGGAGAATGGTGGGTTGGCTCCATCAGGGTGGGGTGGAGCCAACCCACCGGGGGTCAGCTGTCGAGGCTGATTGCTTGCTTCGGCGTCGAGGTCGCCGACGATGACCTGTTCGACGTCGGAGAGTGGGTAGCCGAGGACGGTGGTGAGGAACCGCAGGTAGTCGGTGCGGGCGTCGCGGCCCATGCGCGAGTACTCGAATGCTCCGGCGGGGCGCCAGGCGTCCTTGGGCAGGTTGGCCTCGTGGGCGCCGAGCACGATGGCGAGGTTGACGACCTGGCGGCGTTCGGCGCTCGCGCCGTCGAGCGCGGTCAGCGCGTCGGCGCCGAGCAGTTCGGTGGTGACCTGTTGGGCGTCGGCGTCTTTGGCAGTTTGGGCCAGCAGCGGATGGTAGTTCCACATGGTGGCGGCGACGAATCCCGCCACGTCAGCGGCTTTGCCCTTCGGCAAGGTCTTGCGGCCCAGGACTTCGCGCAGCTTGTCGCGGCGCACCTGCTGGGCGGCGAGGCCGAGCTTGTTGAGTTTGAGCACACGGCGGCGCTGTTCCTTTTCGGCGGCTTCCCGGTCAGCCTGCGTCTGCGCGGCGCGAGCCGCCTGAGTTGGACCTCATCGGCGTCACCGCGCCGCACCTGTCGAGCATCAAACGCGCGTTGGCCCGCTGCATCGAGCGTGACTACCGCAGCCAACTATCGAAAGCCTGCCTCGATCACGTCACCACGCAGGGACCAGGAGTGGCGCTGGTGCTCTATGACCTCACGACGCTGCATTTCGAAGCCGAGGACGAAGACCAGCTACGCAAGGTCGGGATGAGCAAAGAACGCCGCGTCGACCCGCAGATCACGGTCGGTTTGTTGTTGGCGCGCAACGGATTCCCACTCGACATCCATGTCTTCGAGGGCAACAAGGCGGAGACGAAAACGCTGATTCCGGTCATCACCGGGTTCGTCGAACGCCACGAGATCACCGACATGGTCGTCGTCGCCGATGCCGGCATGCTCTCGGCGGCCAACCTCAACGCCCTCGAAGATGCCGGCCTGAAATTCATTGTCGCCTCACGCACCTCCAAGGCGCCCAAAGAGTTGGAGGAGCATTTCGGTCGGCGCGGCAACTACATCGACGACGGCGGGGTCGTCGAGTTGAGCAGGCCGATGGGCACCGGTGCCGATCGCCGCGACCGGCGGGTGGTGTGGCACTACAGCTGGGCACGTGATCGCCGCGACAACCGCACCCTCAACGCCCAAATCCTGCGCGCCCAACGCGTGACCGAGAAGGCAGAACCGTTGCGTAAGCAGCGATTTGTGAAGATCTCCGGCCAGACGGTCGCCCTCGATGACGAGTCCATTGAACGTGCGCGCGCCGCAGCCGGCTACAGAGGCTACGTCACCAACATCACGGCGGAGGTGATGGACGGACACGCTGTCGTTGCGGCCTACCACGACCTGTGGAAGGTCGAGCAGTCGTTCCGGATGGCCAAGTCCGATCTGAAAGCCCGGCCGATCTTTCACCGCACCCGCGATGCGATCGACGCGCACCTGACCATCGTGTTCGCCGCCCTCGCCATCGCCCGTGACCTGCAGAACCTCACCGGCATGTCGATCAAGAAGATCGTGCAAACCCTGCGCCGCATCCACACCGTCATCGTCGACATCGACGGCCACCCGCTGACCGCACGCACCCCACTCGACGACGCCGCCGAAACGATCATCGCCGCCATCAACGCCAGGCACTAACCTCGCGCTTTCACGCTAATTTCGTGTCGTGAATGAAGAATGGTGCCCTGACCTGGGATGATTGAACTTGCGAAGGT
>NZ_JAZARS010000043.1:957-2417 GCF_036233855.1 Gordonia sp. Z-3 | reverse complement strand
ACAAGGACGTTTTGGACCAGCTTCTGGCTGGTCGTGACCCGCAGGAGCTGTTTGCAAAGGACGGTCTGCTCGACGAGCTGAAGAAGGCGTTGTCGGAGCGGATGCTGTCGGCTGAGCTCGACGATCATCTGGAAAGCGAAGGCGCCGCAGGCACCATCAACCGGCGCAACGGGTCATCGAGGAAGACGATGCTGACGGGCACATCGAAGGTGACGCTGGACGTGCCACGCGACCGGGCGGGGACGTTCGACCCGAAGCTCATCGCCAAATACCAGCGCCGTTTCCCCGACTTCGACGACAAGATCGTCTCGATGTACGCGCGCGGGATGACGGTGCGCGAAATCCGCGGGCACCTCGAGGAGCTGTACGGGATCGACGTCTCGCCGGACCTGATCTCGACCGTCACCGATGCGGTGCTGGAGACGGTTGCCGAATGGCAGGGTCGGCCGCTCGACGCCTGCTATCCGCTGGTGTTTTTCGACGCGATCCGGGTGAAGATCCGCGACGAAGGGTTCGTCCGCAACAAGGCGGTCTACATCGCGCTGGGCATTCAGCCGGACGGGACCAAGGAGGTGCTCGGCATCTGGATCGAGCAGACCGAGGGGGCCAAATTCTGGCTGCGCGTCATGAACGAGCTCAGGAACCGCGGCGTCGCCGACATCCTGATCGCCGTCGTCGACGGCCTGAAGGGGTTCCCGGAGGCGATCAACGCTGTCTTCCCCGAGGCCATCGTCCAGACCTGCATCGTCCATCTGATCCGCAACAGCATGAGCTTTGCGTCCTGGAAAGAGCGCAAGTTCATCGCCCAGGCGTTGCGCGGCGTCTACCGTGCCGAGACGCCCGAGGCCGGCATGGCTGCGCTGGAGGCGTTCGAGGCAGGCCCCTGGGGCCAGAAACACCCGGCCATCGCCATAAGCTGGCGGCGACACTGGGACCAGGTGATCCCGTTCTTCGCCTTTCCCGAGGGCGTCCGCCGGATCATCTACACTACGAACGCCATCGAAGCTTTGAACTCGAAGCTCAGGCGGGCTGTCAGGGCCAGGGGACACTTCCCCAGCGACGAGGCCGCCACCAAGCTGCTCTACCTGATCTTGAATCGGTCGGAGAAAGAGTGGAAGATGCCACCACGTGAGTGGACCATGGCGAAGGCGCAATTTGCCGTGATCTTCGGCGAACGTTTCATCAGAGCCATGGCGGCCTGATGATCAACCGCCCGGCCGCACACGGAAATCCTGACAGTCCCCCCGCACGACTTGCTACAACCGCTTTTCCCGCTGGCGCAAAGCTGGCGTTTGGGACCGGCTGATGGACGCCATCACGGCTTCGTACGACGGCGACATCCAGATGATCGACAGCACTTCCATCCGGGCGCACCAGCAGGCTGCGACGGCAAAAAGGGGGATCTGGATCACTGCCTCGGTCGCTCCCGAGGCGGTCTCACGACCAAGATCCACGCGGTC
>NZ_JAZARS010000043.1:658-947 GCF_036233855.1 Gordonia sp. Z-3 | reverse complement strand
CTGCTGCATACCGGCTGCTGGATCGCCTCGATCCCCGCACCATCGTCCTGGCCGACAAAGCTTATGACGCCGACGGCATCCGCGACTTGATCGAGGCGCAGGGCGCGGTGCCGAACATCCCGGCCAAATCCAACCGCAAATGGAAACCCTGCTTCAGCAAGGTGCTTTATCGCGAGCGCAATCTCGTCGAGCGCTTCTTTAGCAAGCTCAAGCACTTCCGCCGTATCGCTACCCGATACGACAAACTCGCCGCGAACTTCCTCGCGATGGTCCAACTGGCATCAATGCG
>NZ_JAZARS010000043.1:0-648 GCF_036233855.1 Gordonia sp. Z-3 | reverse complement strand
AGGCTTATTCACCGCGTTGGGCCGAGAGGGTTGGCGGGAGTGGCATAAGCCTCTGATCTGAATTAGGAACTGGGTGTCTAAGCCGAACCTGCCGCAGGGCAGAAGATGCCACAGGCCACCCCGCCATGACCGACGATACTGCAAACCCATTCCGATTCCCAGCAGTGCGCAGCCGGAAAGTCACAGCCGCCTTTGATGGTGGTCGGCTGACCTCGGACGGCGGCGTCCTGCTACTGGCACAGGCTGAGCGCGCGATGGGCATCTGCCGTCGGCTTGCCGCTTGCATAGCCGACCCGCGTGACCCTGGCCGGGTGATCCATGCGCTGCCCGACATCCTGCGCGCCCGGGTGTTCGCGATCGCTTGCGGATACGAGGATGCCGACGATCTCGACGCCCTTCGCGACGATCCCGGCTTCCGCCTGGCGCTGGGCAAGCTGCCGGGCTCCGGTGCCGGGCTTGCGAGCCAACCCACGATGAGCCGCTGGGAGAACGCGCCGACCACGCGCGAACTGGCGAAGTTGATGGCCGCCATGATCGATATCTACTGCGCCAGCTATCCCACTTCGCCGGCGGCGGTGACGTTGGATATCGATGACACCTGCGATGTCGTCCACGGCTATCAGCAGCTCTCGTTCTGGAACGGGCACC
>NZ_JAZARS010000042.1:0-2564 GCF_036233855.1 Gordonia sp. Z-3 | reverse complement strand
TGTCATTTGCCACCGTGAAGGGACCACCCTGGGCTGATTGTTTGCCATGGGGATGGGACCACCTGGATTGCCAGTTATGGGACCACCGGCGCGTCGCGTCGGTGGTCCCTTCATTTGTCCGTTGACTCGGCCGTGACGATGTTCACGGAAGGGGCCAACGGCATGGGCTACCGGGAGGTTGCAGTGGAAGAGATCAGAGAAGTCCTGCGGTTGTGGTTGGGCCTGGCGGTGGGGTTACCAGCGCCGGGTCTGCGCACGATCGCCGCGCGCGCGGGTATCGACAGGAAGACGGTGCGACGCTACATCGCGGCAGCGCAGGCGGCGGGGTTGACACGTGAGGCCGGCGCGGCGGCACTGACCGATGAGTTGCTCGGTGCGGTGGTGGCCGGGGTGCGTCCGGCGCGGCCGAATGGGCATGGTCAGGCGTGGGAAGCGTTGGTGCCGTTCACCGAACAGATTACGCAGTGGGTGAAGGGAGGGGCACCGGAGAATCCAGAACCGTTGACGGTGACCAAGATTCACATCCTGCTCGCCCGTCAGGGATGTGTGGTCCCGTACCGGACGCTGGTGCGGTTCGCGACCGAGTGCTGCGGGTATCGACGCACCACGACCACGGTGCGGGTGGCTGATGGGGATCCCGGGGTGGAGTGCCAGATCGACTTCGGTTACCTCGGACTGCTCGATGATGCGTCAACAGGTAAGCGCCGCAAAGTGTTCGCGCTGGTGTTCACCGCCGTGTACTCGCGGCATACGTTCGTGTGGCTGACGCATACCCAAACCCTGTCAGCGATCCTCGAGGGCTGTTCAGCGGCGTGGGAGTTCTTCGGCGGAGTGTTCGCTGTGATCATTCCGGACAACATGAAACCTATTGTCACCCAGGCCGACATCCTCAATCCGAGGTTGTCTCGGGGCTGGTTGGACTACGGCCAGCATGCCGGGTTCGTCACCGACACCGCCCGAGTCGCCACACCAACCGACAAACCGCGGGTGGAACGCACCATCCACTACGTGCAGAACAACTTTTGGGCCGGTGAGCGATTCTCGAGCCTGCCCGATGCCCAGGCCGCCGCGGTGGCATGGTGCCAGAGCACTGCGGGACTGCGGATTCACGGCACCACCGCCGCCGCGCCGGCGGTGCTGTTCGACACCGACGAACGCACCCACCTGTTACCGATACCGGCCGACTACGACGTACCGATCTTCAAACAGGTCAAGGTGCACAGAGACTTTCACGCCTCGGTCGGCAAAGCACTGTACTCGCTGCCCGAAACCTGGATCGGCTCGACACTGGATGTGCGCCTGGACAGCGAAGCGGTGAAGTTCTATCACCGCGGCGAGTTGGTCAAGCAACACCCGCGCCAGCCCGCCGGCGGGCAGAGCACCGACCCCCACGACTACCCCGCGGACAAGGCTGCCTACGCGCTGCGCAACATCAGCAAGCTGCAATCCACCTGCGAACATCACGGCCCCCATATCGGGCTCTACGCGGCCCGTATCGTCGATGACCCGCGCCCATGGTCTCGGGTGCGGGCGGTGTATACCCTGCTCGGCCTGGTGCGCACCTACGGGCCCGGACCCGTCGATGCTGCCTGTGCCACCGCCCTGGAGTTCGATGTCATCGCCGTGCCCAAGATCGCCTCGATGCTTGAGCAGGCCACCGAGAACACCACCCCGGACATGCCCGTGGCCGCCGGGTCGGAATCGTCTCGCTTTGCCCGTGACCCCTCCGAATACGCAACCAACAGAACACAGTTGACTCTTGTTCCCAACCCCGACAACACCATTCAGGAGTGAACCGATGACCCGAACCACCAACAGTGTGCCCGAACCTGTCGGCGCCGACATGCTCGGCCTGCTCAAAACCCTCAAACTCGGAGCCCTCGCCGACACCCTGCCCCAACGCGCAGCCCTGGCCCGCCAACACAAAACCTCGCACCTGACGTTCCTGCAACAATTGCTCGCCGATGAAGTCTCACGGCGTGAATCCAGCTCCGCCGCCCGACGATCAGCCAAAGCCGGTCTCGACCCCCGCATGCGGATCGACACCTGGTGCGCGGCAGACGATCTACTCTACGACCGTCCGCTGCTCGAGGACCTCACCACCCTGCGGTTCATCGACGCCGGCCACTCCGCAATCCTGCTCGGCCCCGTCGGAGTCGGCAAGACACATCTAGCAAACTCGTTGGGCCACATGGCTATCGGCCGCCGCAAAACAGTGTTGTTCGCGCGGGCGGACAAACTGTTCCACCGACTCAAAGCCGCCCGCCTCGACAACAGCGTCGACGCCGAACTTCGCCGCATCACCGCCATCGACGTCTTGATCATCGACGACTTCGCACTCAGAGCCCTCGACGCGACCGAAACCAACGACTTCTACGAACTCGTCGTCGAACGCCACCAGCAGACCAAGACCACCATCGTCACATCCAACCGAGAACCCGCCGAATGGCTCACCATGACCGCCGACGCGCTACTCGCCCAATCGGCCATCGACCGACTCACCTCACGCGCGCACACCCTGGTCATCGAGGGCCCCTCCTACCGCCAACGACACCGACCCGGAC
>NZ_JAZARS010000041.1:0-2875 GCF_036233855.1 Gordonia sp. Z-3 | reverse complement strand
AGAATCCCCCAGCAGACAGGCACTTTCGCGTATCACACGCCGCCCATCACCCAGCCACGTGAAAGATCGAGGCTAGAGACGCGCTTTGCCACACGGTTCTCGCGATCGGCTACGACGGCCGGGAGTGGAGGTTGTGTGGCTCGGATGTCGCGGTGCGGCCGTTCGTTGTGTCGGGCGGGGTCGTCGCGTGGTCGGGTTGGCCGGCGACCAGTGCGAGTGCCAGCTTGCTCTCGTCGTCGCTGCCGGGGACGACGGTGTAGATGACGATCTTGAGGTCGGTGTCGCTGTCGGTGAGGACGTCGCAGTCAACCGTGATTTCGCCGACGTCGGGGCGGATGATCGTCTTTCGGTCCTCGCGGTGGCCGCGGACCTCAGCTTGAGCCCAGAGTCGGGCGAAGCGTGGGTTGCCGGCTGTGGTGCGGGAGATTAGGTTGGCCAGGCGCGGATCGTTCGGATACCGGGCGGATGCTTGGCGCAGGTCGGCGACGACCGCGAGGTCGGATTCGTCGGGGTTGTCTGCGCGCACCGGCCAGAGAGCGACGGTGCCGCGGGTGCCGGGCACGGGGAGCCGGGAGGCGACCAGGTTGCGTTCTTGCGGCAGTACCCCCTGGGGGGCGCCCAGCAGCGCGGCCCAGGCGCGGTTCCACCAGATCAGCCGCCAGTCTGCCGCATAGACCGACACCGGGGTGTCGCCGAGACGGTCGAGGACGCGATGGATGCCCGGCGGGATGTGGTCGTCGATCATCCCCGCGCCCGGCGGGAGTAGACCGGCCAGCCGGTGGAGATGGTCGCGTTCGGGGTGGGTGAGCTGCAGCGCCCGCGCCAGCGCCCCGGTGATCTGCGCGGACGGGGCGACGGCGCGTCCCTGCTCCAGCCGCACCACGTAGTCGACCGACACCCCGGCGAGCTCTGCCAGCTCCTCCCGGCGCAGTCCGGGAGCTCTGCGGCCGTGCCGGGCTGGCAGTCCCGCCGCGGCCGGGCTCAGTCGGTCGCGCCATGCGCGCAGCGTCGCTCCGAGACTGGTTTCCTGTGCATCCACCCCTTCATTGTCGGCCGTCGCCGGCCCGGCAGGGTGGTACGTGTCGTCCTACCTTCCAGCGATCCCTGGCTACCGTCCTCGCCGTGGATGACACTCGAAGCATGACCGACATTATTTTCATCACCGGCGCCAACAAGGGTCTCGGATTCGAGACCGCACGCCGGCTCACCGATCTGGGGCACACTGTCGTCATCGGCGCGCGGGACCAGACGCGCGGTCGTGAGGCCGCCGAGAAGCTCGGGGTCCGGCTGGTCCCGATCGACGTTACCGACGACGTGTCCGTAGCGGCGGCCGCGGCAGATCTGCAGGAGCACGAGGGACGTGTCGATACGCTCATCAACAACGCTGGCATCGTCGGCAGCCGGGCAGCGGCCGATGACCTCACCGGCGCCGACGCGCTGGAGACGTTCAACACGAACGTCGCCAGCGTCGTGCGGGTCACCCACGCGTTCCTGCCGCTGCTTCGACGGGCCGAGCGCCCCCGCGTTGTCAACGTCTCCAGCGGCATGGGCTCCTTCGCCCTCACCCATGACCCCGACCGGGTCGAGTCGGCGGTCATCGGCCCGCTCTATACCTCGTCCAAGGCGGCCGTCACCATGCTCACAACCCAGTACGCCAAAGCGATCCCCGATATCCGGTTCAACGCCGCCGACCCGGGCTACACCGCCACCGACTTCAACGACCACCGCGGCACCCAGACCATCACCGAGGGCACCGACGCCATCATCACCCTCGCCACCGAGGGCCCCTCCGCCGGGACCGGCCGGTTCATCGACCGCCACGGACCGGTCGCCTGGTGAAGTCGATCCGCACCACCCCAGAGGAGGTCGTCACCGCTCTACGGTCACCGGCCGCGGCGACGCGCACCCGGCGCACTTGCAGCGTCGGGTGCGAACCAGCAGCGTGGTCGGGCGGTGTCCGAACGGTTCGTGCGCGAGCTGCCGAATGTCGGTCCCGCGAGATAGCGCCACGCCGCTGCAGCCCCGGCACCACGGGTCCGGCTCGGCGTCCCCGGCACTCGAGGTGGCGAGGGCGGCGGATCGCGGACCATTTTCCGAGTGGCTGGATTCGGAACGCCTGGTGGTGAACATCGCGCGCAGATCTTTGCGGATATGACCGCGCTGCGCGGCGGGCCGATCCACACATGCGCACGACGGGAATGGCAAACTTTCCCTGGAGAGCCGACATGAGCACCGAGATCGCGGGGCTGCAGTGAGTTCAGGATGGCAGTATCAGATGAGATAAGCAGGGACGGTTGTTTGTGCGGTGACCCATTGGGTTTCGGTGAACGCATCGAGGTTCGCTGCAATCCCGCCTACCCGTCCACCGTTACCCGATGCGCCTAATCCGCCGAAGGGTACCGTTGCCTCGTCTCCGACCGTCTGGTCGTTGATGTGTACGAGACCAGCGGGAATCCGCTGGGCAACTTCTAGGCCTCTCATCGCATCAGAGGTCAAGATGCTAAGCGCAAGACCGTATTCGGAATTGTTGGCAATCGCGATCGCGTCTTCGACGGTGCCGAACGAAGCTACAGGGGCGACTGGGCCGAACACCTCGTTGGCGAACGCGGGGGCGTGTAGTGGAGTCTGGGAAAGGACAGTGGGGCGATACAGAAGGTCGTCATAAGCGCCGCCGGCTGCTAGCACCGCGCCTGCTTCGATCGAACCGGTGACCAAGGAGTGGATACTGTCGCGCTGGCGAGCGTCGATAATTGGCCCCAGCGCGACGTCGCTGCTGAACGGGTCCCCTACACGGAGATTGGGGCTCCCCCGAAAAAGTGGACACGGTTAGCTTGATTGCTGACTTGTCAGTGATGTGACCTCGAAGTCGATAGGC
>NZ_JAZARS010000040.1:0-3419 GCF_036233855.1 Gordonia sp. Z-3 | reverse complement strand
TGCCTGTTAACCGGCTAATCCGGGGCCCAGGGCTACGGTGAAATGAACACGCCGCCAACAGAAGATACTTGACCGGTGCTGACGGTAGGGTTACACCTGTCTCATGACGGATCGGCAACCGCTGTATCTGGAACCTGGCACTGAGGTTGCCTGGCAGTTGGCCGGTGACCATGCCGGAGAGTACGTGGTGGTCAACGATTATCTCGGCTATCTGGCCGATCGAAACTACTCGGCGCGCACGTTACGGGCCTACGGCTACGATCTGTTGGCGTTTTGCAGGTGGCTCGACGAGTCTGATCTTGCGTTGGAATCAGTAACTACGACATCGCTTCTCGACTTCATGCGGTTCTGTCGGCAGGCGTCGATTCCGGGCCGCCCGGCCAATGTGTTGTCGATGACTGGGCAACGGCTCGATCGGTACTCGCCGACCACCATCAACCACCGACTCGCGGCGTTGACGGGGTTGTTCACCTATCGCAGCATCACCGATCCTGACCTGGTCAATCCGGTCCCGAGTGGGCGTGAAGCACGCCGCGTCACCGCCGAGGAACGCAACGCCCTGCTCGGTCATCTGGTCAAGCCGAAGAAGCGGTCAGCGTTGCGGCTACGCGAACCGCGTCGGCTCCCTCGGGCGCTGGATCGTCGCGAGACCGCAGATCTGGTGGCGAGCCTGCGCACCTGGCGGGACCGGTCGTTGGCCGGTTTGATGTTGTTGTCGGGGTTACGCTCGTGCGAGTTGCTGACCCTGGATGTGACCGATGTCGATATCGGCGCCCGCTGGGTTCGGGTTCTGGGCAAGGGCGGCAAGGAACGCCGGGTGCCCCTCGATGTTGAGGTGGCTGGCCTGATTCACACCTACGTCCTCACCGAGCGGCCCGAATCATCCAGTAGCCGTTTGTTTCTAGTGGCGAAGGGACCGCACCGGGGTCAGCCGCTGACCGCGGCCGGACTACGCACGATCTTCCGCTACCACCGCCTCAAATCCGGCGTGACCGCCGGCCACCCCCACGCGCTGCGTCACACCTTCGGCACCGCGATGGCCGAAGCCGGTGTCGATCTGGCGGTGATGCAAGCGCTGCTCGGCCACGCTCACGTCGATACCACAGCCCGCTATATCCATTTGACCCCGACACATGTCAAAGCAGAGTTCGATGCAGCACGCACACGACTTCGCACCCAGACCTGAGACACCGGCAGAGGTCCAGGCCGCCTACCTCGCCCATCTGCGGCGGCGTGGCCGCGGCAACCCGGCCTACACGCAGGCGGCACGCTCATTCCTCAACCGCTGGCCCACCGTCGCCGACTGGGCCGCCGAACCTCTCGACAAACGCCTGGCCGCGAACTGCTCCACCCGCCCGTTCATCACGTTTCTGATGGTCAGCGGCCGACTTGCACCCGGATACGACTACCTCGTGTACCGCAAGCTCAGCAGCATCTGGCTGGAACTGGCAGTCAGTCCACTCAACGCTGATCTTCAGCGCTTTGTCAGTACGGCAAAGGAATTGGGGTTCACCGACCGGGTGGCATCGGCGATCGCCTCACAGATCATCGCGCGGTTGCTCATCCAGACCCAGCGCCCGTTGACCGGCCTGTGCGAGGACGACCTCGCCGACCTCCTGCAGGCGTGCAGACTGCGCGAAGAACACACCGGGCGCGGCGCGAAGCACTACCGCAGTACCCTGCACAGTGCGCGGCAGATCCTGTTCCATCTGGGCATCCTCGATTCCGAGGCGCCACCGGCGACGACCGCGCACAGCCTCGAGGATCGGATGGCCGATGTGCCGGCAGCGCTGCGCCCGGCATTCGTGGGCTACCTCAACCGCAAGTACGCCACCTGTGCACCGAAAACCGTCAGCAGCATCGCGACCCGGCTCGCGCATTTCGGTCGCTTCCTGGCTGTCACCGACCCCGAGTTGACCTCGCTGGCCCACCTCGACCGCCGACGCCATGTCGAACCGTACCTGGCGTCGTTGCCCACCGCCGTCAACAGTGTCACCGGTGCACCCATCACCGTGGCCGATCGGATCAGACGCGTGCACGCGGTCGGTCATTTCCTGGCCGAGATCACCGAGTGGGGATGGGACGACGCGCCAGCGCGCAAACTGATCTTCCGTGGCGACCTGCCTCGCCCGCAACGGTTTCTGCCGCGCTACCTACCCGTAAATTCCGATCGCAGGCTTGCTGCAGCGCTGGCAGATTCGCCGTATCATCTGGCCGCGGACGCCCTGCTGTTGCAGCGGGCGTGTGGGTTGCGAATCGGGGAACTCCTCGACCTCGAACTCGACTGCATCCATGAGATCCCGGGGCAAGGGTCATGGCTGAAAGTGCCACTGGGCAAACTGGATTCCGAACGCATGGTGCCCATCGACGACGACGTCCTCACTCTCGTCGACCGCATCACCACCACCCGCACTCACGGCCGGCCGTTACGTCACCCCCGCACCGGTGCTCCAGCCGACTTCCTGTTCACCCACCACGGAAAACGTCTTTCACAGAACGCGTTACGCGCCGAACTCAACCGGGCAGCCGCGGCCGCCGGGCTCGACCACATCACCCCGCACCAACTGCGCCACACCTATGCCACCGCCCTGGTCAACGCCGGGGTTTCCCTGCAAGCGCTTATGGCGCTGCTCGGACACGTCTCCACCCAAATGAGTCTGCGCTACGCGCACCTGTTCGACTCCACCGTCCGCACCGAATACGAGCGAGCCCTCGACCTCGCCAAGAGCCAGATCGGCACACTCGCCGTCGACCGGCCTCAACTCCCGATCACCGATATCACCGGATCCGACTGGAAACAGGCTCCGGCCATCAAGTCGCGCCTGGCCGGCGGCTACTGCCTGCGGGCACCCGCCCAGGGAACCTGCCCGTATGCCAACATCTGTGAACATTGTCCCAGCTTCCACACCGACGCCACCCATCTCGGAGTCCTTGCTGCGCAACGCATTGATGCTCAACAGCTCGCCGAGGATGCCGAGTCGCGTGGCTGGATCGACGAGGCGCGCCGCCACCAGCAACTCGTCACCCGCCTCGATACTCTCATCGCCAGCACCACCGAGACTGCATGAGCAGCAAAGCCCTAGTCGAGGTTGAACGAACCTGCGCCGAGCTCGCCGCCGCAGGCCAACCGATCACATTCACCGCAGTCGCTGCCCGCACCAAGATCGGTCGTGCGACCCTATACCGCAACACCGAAATACGCGCCATCATCGATGAACACCGCACTCGACAGACCGACGCCCGCACACTCACCGGCCTCGCTACCGAAGTTGCGCACCTGCGAACGATCGTCGAGAGCCTCGCCGACACCGTCGCCCAGCACGACGAACAACTGCGTCGGCAACGCCGCAAACCGGATCGACAATGAACCATCCGGCCGATCGTTGCCGCAGGCTCGACCACTATTAGCCAGTCAATGC
>NZ_JAZARS010000003.1:294627-336204 GCF_036233855.1 Gordonia sp. Z-3 | reverse complement strand
GCGCCTCGCTTCGTTGGCGTCGTCGCAGGTACATCCAGTACCTGCTCCTCCGCCGCCTCGCGATGCATCCACCTGGACCGCCGAACTCATGTAACGAATTTCTGGCGCGGGACACTAGTCGATCCGGGCGGCTCATCATGACCCGTCGGGGCATCGGACGCGGGTGCGTGCTCACATCGGGTCGCGTTGGATGCGTTCGCGCGTTCGCTCGGCGGTGGCAGTCGCCCACCTCGTGGTCGACACGAACCCGACGGCCACCAGCGCCGCACCACAGAGCGCCATCAACACCCAAGCCGGATGCGCGGCGTCGGCCAGATCATCGACCACCGATCCGGTGACACCGGAGAACGCGACGGCGCCGAACACCGCAACGCCGAGCGAGATACCGACCTGCCGACTCGTCGAGGCGATGGCCGAGGCGACCCCGGCCTGCGCGCGGGGCATACCCGAGACCGCTGCGTTGGTGATCGGGGCGTTGACCAGCCCCATCCCGACGCCCAATGCGAGGTAGGCGCAACCGAGGTACCACATGCTCGTCTCGGTGCCGGCGCGCGTCAACATCACGCCGCTCACCAGCACCATGAGGCCGGCGCCGACCATCGGGAGGCGCGCGCCACGGTCGCCCACCAGCCGCCCCGACAGCGGTGAGAACACCGCGTTGGCCACCGCCATGGGCAAGGTCATCAAACCCGCCTGCAGGGGAGTCAGGCCGCGGACCTGCTGGAGATAGAGCGTGTTCAGGAACAGGAAGCCACCCATCGCACTGAAGGCCACGATCGCGCCGATGACAGAACTGCTGAATGGGACGCTGCGGAAGAATCGCAGGTCCAGCAGTGGTTCGCGCCGTCGCGATTCGACGACGATCAGACCCGCCAGGCCAGTCGCCGCCAGCACGAACGCAGCCGACACCGGCACCGACGACCACCCGAGTGTTCGGCCCTCGATGATGCCGTAGGTCAGCGCAGCCAGAAACACCAGGATGAGGATCTGGCCTGCCGGATCGGGGCGCCGGATGTGCGGCGCCCTGGACTCGGGGACGAGAACGGCGGTCAGGGTGATCGCGACGACACACACCGGCACGTTGAGCCAGAAGATCGCCTCCCAGCCGATCCCGTCGACGAGAATGCCGCCGACCAACGGACCGAGGGCCATGCTCACGCCGATGGCCGCACCCCACAGTCCGATGGCTCGCGCCCGCTCGCGGGGCTCGGTGAAGATGTTGGTGATGATCGACATCGCGACAGGGTTCATCATCGCGCCCCCGATCGCCTGCAGCATCCGGGCGCCGATGA
The DNA here is from genome assembly GCF_036233855.1 of Gordonia sp. Z-3. Taxonomy (NCBI): domain Bacteria; kingdom Bacillati; phylum Actinomycetota; class Actinomycetes; order Mycobacteriales; family Gordoniaceae; genus Gordonia; species Gordonia sp. Z-3. The sequence continues at coordinate 334,912 of NZ_JAZARS010000003.1, read as the reverse complement.
GCATTTCGGGTGTCGCGGCCAGCGAGCACAGCACGGATCCGATGCCGAAAACGCTGAGGCCGACCTGGAACACTCGTTTGCGACCGAGCCGGTCACCCAGGGAGCCGCCGAGCATCAGCAGACTGGCGAGTACCAACGTGTAGGAGTCGATGACCCACTGCAGCTGCGACGACGATGCGCCGAGAGCCGCACCGATGGCCGGAAGCGCGACGTTGACGCCAGAGGTGTCGATCCCGACGATGAACAGACTCAGACAACAGGTGGCGAGGACCGCCAACTGTCGCCGCCGACTCAATTCGCCGGCCTCTGATGCGCCGCGGGTGACGGTTGCCCCGCTCATGCGTCGGCCCGGGCGCGCAGCAGACCGAGCAGGCCGGCGAGTTCGCGACGTTGAGCCTCGTCGAGGGCGTCGAACATGTCCGGGGCGATCGCCGGGTCGCTCACCAAGGAATCCACCACGGCTCGCCCCGCATCGGTGATCGCGACGACTTTGAACCGGCGATCGTCGGCGCGTGGTTCTCGGGACACCAGACCGCGATCGACGAGGTCGTTGACGATCACGCTCGTCGCGGGTGCGTCGATGCCCAGACGCCGGGCCAGCTCGGATTGCGTGAGTTCACGTGTCGCCACCCGGCGCAATGCGCGAAACCTGCTGAACGGCATGTCGATACGGGCATCAATCCGACTTCGCGACTCTGCGGCGTGGTCGCGCACCAGACTGTTCATGGTGAACCACAACTCGGTGGCCGATGGTGCGGTCTCCGGCGCCTCGGCTTCCGCACCGCCGACACCCCGCTCAGTTGTATTCATACAACTATTGTAGATGCACAACTGAGTCGCGCACACCTACCGTCGAGATCGAGCGCAGCTTCCCTCACCCCGCCGGCACCTCGATGACGGCGGAGTGCGGTGAATGTTGCGGATACCGGCACGTTGACCGCACTGCGCGGCGTCACGTACCTCAGGTGTTGAAGTACTTGGCCTCCGGGTGATGCAGCACGAAGGCGTCGGTCGACTGTTCGGGATGCAGTTGCAGTTCCTCGGACAGTTCCACACCGATGCGGCCCGGTTCGAGCAGGTCGATCATCTTGGCCCGATCCTCGAGATCCGGGCACGCACCGTAGCCGAACGAGAAACGCGCACCGCGGTACTCGAGATCGAAGAAGCCCTGCGCGTTCTCCGGGTCCTCGCCCGCGAAGGAGGCTCCCTCGACGGTCAGTTCACCACGTACTCGCTGATGCCAGTACTCGGCGAACGCTTCGGTCAGCTGCACACCGATGCCGTGCACCTCGAGGTAATCGCGGTAGGCGTCGTCAGCGAACAGCTTGTTCGCGAAGTCGGCAATCGGCTGACCCATCGTCACCAGCTGGAACGGCAGCACATCCACCTGCCCGACCCTCTCGCAGTCCTCCCGTGACCGGATGAAGTCGGCCACGCACAGGAATCGGGGACGTTGCTGGCGCGGGAAGGTGAAGCTGTGCCGCACTGGTGCATCGGGGCGTGGCTCGGTGAGCACATGAACCGTGTCGCCGTCGCTGACGGCCGGGAAGTAGCCGTAGACGACAGCGGCGTGCTGCAGGATATTCTCGGTCGACAACCGGTCGATCCAGTACCGCAGTCGCGGCCGTCCCTCGGTGTCGACGAGCTCCTCGTATGACGGGCCCTCACCCCCGCGGACGCCGCGTAACCCCCACTGCCCTAAGAACAGAGCACGTTCGTCGAGCAGTTGCAGGTATTCGGCGACCGGTACCCCCTTGACGATCCGGGTGCCCCAGAAGGGTGGTGTCGGGATCGCGTTGTCGGCGGCCACATCCGAGCGTGCCGGGACCTCGACCGGTGTCTCGGCGGCCTTGCGCTTCTCCGCAATCCGCTTGGAACGCTCATGCCGCGCTTTGCGTTCCTGCGCCTTCTTCTGCGCGGCGAGCGCCTCCGGGCTGTCGGGGTCGGGCCCCTCCCCCCGCTTGGTCGCCATGATCTCGTCCATCAGACGCAGACCCTCGAAGGCGTCCCGCGCATAGTGGACATCACCCTCGTAGATCTCGGCGAGATCGTTTTCGACATAGGTGCGGGTGAGGGCGGCGCCGCCGAGCAGCACCGGATAGCTGTCGGCCACCCCGCGGCCATTGATCTCCTCCAGGTTCTCCTTCATCACCACGGTCGACTTCACCAACAGCCCGGACATCCCGATCACGTCGGCGCGCTTGTCGGCAGCCGCCTCCAGAATCGTGTTGATCGGCTGCTTGATGCCAAGGTTGACCACCTCGTAGCCGTTGTTGGAGAGGATGATGTCGACGAGGTTCTTGCCGATGTCGTGCACATCGCCCTTGACGGTCGCGAGCACGATGCGGCCCTTGCCGTCCTCGCCTGTGGACTCCATATGCGGTTCCAGGTGCGCAACAGCGGTTTTCATGACCTCTGCGGATTGCAACACGAAGGGCAGCTGCATCTGACCGGAACCGAACAGCTCGCCGACGGTCTTCATACCCGACAGCAATGTCTCGTTGATGATCACCAGCGGCGGCTTCTCGGTCATCGCCTCGTCGAGGTCGTCGGTGAGACCATTGCGTTCGCCGTCGACGATGCGGCGCTCGAGCCGCTCGAACAGAGGCAGTTTGGCGAGCTCGGCAGCCCGCGACTCGCGCGCCGATGCCGCCGACACACCCTCGAACAACTCCATGAGCTTCTGCAGCGGGTCGTAACCGTCGCGTCTGCGGTCGTACACCAGATCCAGCGCAACCTCACGCTGCTCCTCCGGGATCCGCGCCATCGGCAGGATCTTCGACGCATGCACGATCGCGGTGTCGAGGCCGGCCTGCACGCACTCGTGCAAGAACACCGAGTTCAACACCTGCCGGGCGGCCGGGTTCAGGCCGAACGAGATGTTCGAGATGCCCAGGGTGAAGTGCACCTCCGGATGGGCCTCGTGCAGACGCCGGATCGCCTCGATGGTCTCGATACCGTCGCGGCGGACTTCTTCCTGTCCGGTGGAGATCGGGAAGGTGAGGGCATCGATGATGATGTCCTCTTCGGCGAGTCCCCAGTTGCTGGTGATGTCGGCGATGAGCCGCTCGGCGACGCGCACCTTCCAGTCGGCGGTGCGGGCCTGACCTTCCTCGTCGATGGTGAGCGCGACGACGGCCGCGCCGTGCTCCACCACCAACTCCATGATGCGGGTGAAACGCGACTCGGGACCGTCGCCGTCCTCGTAGTTCACCGAGTTGACCGCACAACGGCCGCCGAGTGATTCCAGACCCGCCCGGATCACCTCGGGCTCGGTCGAGTCCAGCATGATCGGCAGCGTCGACGAGGTTGCGAACCGACCGGCCAGCGCGGTCATGTCCGCCGCGCCATCGCGACCGACGTAGTCGACGTTCAGGTCGAGCATGTGTGCGCCGTCGCGCGTCTGGTCCTTCGCGATGTCGAGGCACTTCTGATAGTCCTCGGCGATCATCGCCTCACGGAAAGCCTTGGACCCGTTGGTGTTCGTCCGTTCGCCGATCACCAGGAAGCTGGCGTCCTGGTCGAACGGCACCGCGCTGTAGAGCGACGACGTCTCCGAGACGTGATCGGGCGTGCGCTCGGCGGGTGTCACCTCCGCGACCCGCTCGGCGACCTGTCGGATGTGTTCGGGGGTCGTGCCGCAGCATCCGCCGACGAAGGACAACCCGAAATCGCTCACGAAATCGCCGAGGGCGGTGGCCAGCTCATCGGGCTGCAACGGATACTCGGCCCCGTTGGCGCCCAGCACCGGCAGACCTGCGTTGGGCATCACCGACACCGGGATGCGGGCGTGCTTGGACAGATAGCGCAGATGTTCACTCATCTCGGCAGGCCCGGTCGCGCAGTTGAGGCCGATGATGTCCACGCCGAGCGGCTCGATGGCCGCGAGTGCCGCACCGATCTCCGATCCGAGCAGCATCGTCCCGGTGGTCTCCACGGTCACGTGGCTGATGATCGGGATGTGACGGCCCATGTCGCTCATCGCGCGCCGGGCGGCGACAACCGCGGCCTTGACCTGCAGCAGGTCCTGCGAGGTCTCCACCAGGACGGCGTCGGCGCCACCCTCCAGCATGCCGGTGACGCACTCGTAATAGGCATCGCGGATCACGTCGAAAGTGGTGTGTCCGAGGCTGGGCAACTTCGTACCCGGTCCGATCGATCCGAGCACGAACCGCGCAGTGCCGTCGGCCGACGGACCGATCTCATCGGCCACTCCGCGAGCGATGCCGGTGCCCTTGTAGGCGAGCTCCCGGATGCGGTCGGCGATGTCGTAGTCGCCGAGGTTGGACAGGTTGCAGCCGAAGGTGTTGGTCTCGACGGCGTCAGCCCCGGCCTCGAAATAGGCACGATGGATGTCGGCGAGGACGTCGGGGCGGGTGTCGTTGAGAATCTCGTTGCAGCCCTCGAGGCCGTTGAAGTCGTCGAGGGTGAGATCGGCGGCCTGCAACATCGTGCCCATGGCACCGTCGCCGATCAGCACGCGACGCGACATGGCGGTGAGCAACGTCGTGTCGTAATCGGACGGGCGCGGCGAGCGAGCCCGATTGTCCGGGTCGGTGGTGCGGGTCGACATGGATGACAGCGTAGTTCGCCCTCTCTCGGGGTTCGGTCGTAGGCTGGTTCAGTGAACGCTGAGCAGAGGTCGAACCTTCCCCAGCTGCGCAGGCCTGTGTTGTTGGCCGCGTTCGAGGGGTGGAACGACGCCGGGGACGCGGCGAGCAGCGCCATCGAGCATCTGGCGCTGACCTGGGATGCCGTCTCGTTGGCCGACATCGATTCCGACGACTACTACGACTTCCAGGTCAACCGGCCGATCGTCAAGCAGATCGATGGGGTGACCCGCCGGATCGATTGGCCCACCACGTCCGTCTCGTATTGCACCCCCCAGGGTGCGGACCGTGACATCGTACTCGTTCGCGGGATCGAACCGAACATGCGTTGGCGCGGCTTCTGCGCGGAGATCGTCGACCTCGCCCGCGACCTCGAGGTGGAGACGACGGTGATGCTCGGCGCGCTGCTTGCCGACACCCCTCATACGCGTCCGGTACCGGTCACCGGCGCCGCCTACAGCAGTGAATCCGCGGCACGGTTCAACCTCGCCGAAAGCCGCTACGAGGGTCCCACCGGGATCACCGGGGTGCTGCAGGACCTGTTCGTGCAGGCGGGGCTGCCGGCGGTGTCCTTCTGGGCCGCCGTCCCGCACTACGTGTCGACGCCACCCAACCCCAAGGCGACTGTGGCCTTGCTCAACCGTGTCGAGGAGGTCCTCGACATCGAGGTACCGCTGGGTACGCTGCCCGAGCAGGCCGAGGAGTGGGAACAGGCGGTCACCGAGATGACCGAGGACGACGAGGACATCGCCGACTACGTCCGGGGACTCGAGGAGCGCGGGGACGCGGAGATGGACGCCGACGAGGTGATGGCGAAGATCGACGGCGATGCGCTCGCCGCCGAGTTCGAGCGTTACCTCAAGCGCCGTGGCCCGGGCCCGGGTTCGGGGCCTGGCTCGTTCCGGTGATCGGTGCGGGGGCTCGGTGCGGGGGTCTCGATACGCTGCTCGGCTAGCGCCTCGCAGCTACTCGACCAGCAGAAAGAGGGTCCTCAACCAGCAGAAAGAGGGTCCTCAACCTGCAGAAAGAGGGTCCTCGGCCATCAGAAGGAGCCGAGCACGAACCGGCAGAATCCCGTTCAGCCGATGCGCTCGATGGACACCACCGGCGTGGTGATGCGCCAGGTCCGCACGTCCGGATCGTCGGCGGCGCGCACCCAGAATTGGGCGGACTCGCCGATCCGGCACGATTTCACACCCAGCAGCGGGATGTCCTCGGAGTCTCGCCGCAGTCGGCTGACGGCCCATTCCTCGCTGTCAGTGCCGCCGACGCCGGGGGCTCGGAGAAGGGTCATCTCCTCGAAATCCAGCAGATAGGTCGAGGTACGGGTCACCACCGTCCAAACGCCCGTGGTGGTCTCGGGTGCGATCTCCTGCGTGCGTGCCACGGGAGAACCTTACAAGGCAATGCCGGGCAATTCGCCGGGGGTGTTTGCCCAGGCGGGGAGAAAGTGCCGTGAATCCGAGTCGCCTTTCGACCCGAATCCGCGGCACAATGCGCGGCCGGTCGCCTACGTCAGGTCGACGCCGAGGAGTGCGTCGACGGCCCGCGCCATGTCCGCCGGCGCCTGGGCCGAGCTGCCGAGACCGAGGTCGACATCGCTGCACCAGGCATCGATCGCGGCCAGCGCTTTCGGGGTGTCAAGGTCGTCGGCCAGATGCTGACGCACGCGGGCGATGGTCGACGCGGCATCGGGACCGTTCGGAGCGGTCACCGCCGCCCGCCAGCGACGCAGGCGCTCGCGGGCCCCATCCAGAACGCCGTCGGTCCACATCCGATCGCCACGATAGTGCTCCGACAACAACGCCAGCCGCACCGCGGCCGGATCCACCCCGTCACGGCGTAGGTGCGAGACGAACACCAGATTGCCGCGACTCTTCGACATCTTCTCGCCGTCGAGGCCGACCATCCCGGTGTGGACGTAGTGCCGGGCAAACCGCCGGGAATCGGTCAGGGCCTCACCGTGCGCGGCCGAGAACTCATGATGCGGGAAAATCAGATCGTTGCCACCGCCCTGAATGTCGAACTCGACACCGAGCCGGTTCAACGCGATGGCCGAGCACTCGATGTGCCAGCCTGGTCGCCCCGGGCCATGCGGCGAATCCCACGACGGTTCACCGGGCCGCGCCGCGCGCCACAGCAACGCGTCGAGCGGATCGCGCTTTCCGGCTCGGTCGGGATCTCCACCACGCTCGGCGAAGAAGCGGTCCATCGTGGCGCGGTCATATCCGGACTCGTATCCGAACTGCTCGGTGGCATCGACCCGGAAGTACACGTCGGGGTACTCGGCGTCGTCGACGACATACGCCGCGCCGGAGGCGAGCAGTTTGTCAACCACCTCGATCACCTCATCGACGGATTCCACGGCCCCGATGTAGTCACGCGGCGGCAAGACCCGAAGGGCGGACATGTCCTCACGGAACAACTGGGTCTCCCGCGCCCCGAGGTCACGCCAATCAACACCGTCCCGGTCGGCTCGCTCGAACAGCGGGTCGTCGACGTCGGTGACGTTCTGCACGTAGTGCACGTCGTGGCCCAGATCGCGCAACACCCGGTTCACCACGTCGAAGGTCACGTAGGTGGCGGCGTGGCCCAGGTGGGTCGCGTCATACGGGGTGATCCCACACACGTACATGGTCGCGGTGGCGCCGGGGCTGACCGGGCGGACTTGTGCATCGGAGGTGTCATGAAGACGAAGTGCCGGCCCGGTACCCGGGATCACCGGCAGGGCGGGGTCAGGCCAAGACTGCATGGGTCCACTGTATTGGCCCGCCGATTCCGACCGTGAGCCCGGCCTGATCAGCCAGGTGAACAGGACCGTTCAGAACGGCGGCCAGGGAATGGGTCGGTGTCCCGGTGGGTGCGGCATCGTGCCGCGGGTCGCGAGCTCTGTCACTCGCTCGGCCAGCGCGATGATCTCGATCTCGGTGATGTGTTCACCCAGCTCTGTGGTCACCGGGTGATCGGCCGTGGCCAGGTGATCGGCGAGGCCGGCGAGGTCGGCGACCAGGTGCCCGGGAATGGTCTCGCCGGCCCATCCCCACAGGACCGTGCGCAGTTTGTCGTCGGAATGCAGACAGATCCCGTGGTCCACCCCGTACACACCGCCGTCGAGTCCCTCCAGAACGTGCCCGCCCTTGCGGTCGGCGTTGTTGAGGATGACGTCGAGGACCGCCATCCGCTGCAATCGTGGGTCGTCGGCGTGCACCAGCACCACCGGTTCGCCCATCCCGTCCAGCGCCCGCACGATCGGCCGATATCCGACCGGCACCGTATCGGCCGGGCACAGGTCCACGAGGTCGACCTTGGGAGTGGGCAACTCCTGCGCCGGTTCGTGTCGGGTGCCGGGATCGGAGTTGTCTGCGGTGAGCACCCAGCGCTGCACCATCCCCCGGCCCAGCGGGCCGTCGCGATACACGGTGGTCGGGATGACCTGCCAGCCGAGCGCGTCGGAGATCAAGAAGGACGCCACCTCCCGGCCGGCGAGCGTGCCGTCCGGAAAATCCCACAACGGCACCTCGCCACGTTCCGGCTTGTAGACACAGCGCACCTCGGCGCCGTCGAGGACGGCATCGCACACCAGGGTTGCATTGCTCGCGGTGGGGATGCGTCCCAGAATGACCAGCTCGCCGTCGCGCAACGGGTCTGCAGTAGGGGTGGTGGGCGCATCGCCGCGCGGCGTTGCAGTCGAGCGCGCCTCCGCCTGGCCGCCGCCCGCATCTGTCGGTTCGCCGACGGTCACATCAGTCCTGGTTGCCCGAGCCGGGGTCGGCCTCGTCGTCGGGATCGGTCTCCAGATAGTCCGTGTCATCCTGCATCGCCAGGTTCCGGAACACGTCGGGGTCGACGAAGTCCAGCGACTTGGACAGCTCCGCACCTCGCTTGTATCCGTTGGTGCGCACACAGAGATGCCCGTCCGGATCCAGTGGCTCATGACAGAGTGGGCACGGCTGACGCCCCGCCGAAATGACCCTCGAGGACCGAGCAGCGAACTCCCGGGCTGCGTCGGTGGTCAGGAACACACGGACCGCGTCGGGCCCCTCATCGGTGTCGTCCAGAACGACACTCTCGTCGAATTCGCCCTCGGTGATCGCGAGCAACTCCACCACGACGGCTTCGGACTCGGCATCCCATCCGAGTCCCATGGTGCCCACCCGGAACTCGGCGTCGACCGGCATCACCAGCGGGCTCAGGTCACCGACGCGCTCGATCTCCGGCGGCACCGGTGTCCCGAATCGTCGGTGGATCTCCTCGAGCAACGCACCGATACGGTCCGCCAGGATCGCGACCTGTTGCTTCTCCAGCAACACACTGATGATCCGGCTCTCGTGTACGGCCTGGAGGTAGAACGTCCGGTCCCCCGGCTGACCGACGGTGCCGGCGACGAATCGATCCGGACTGCGGAACACGTGAATCGCGCGTGACATCACACCTCCTTGACTGTCTGGTCCATTATCCGCGCGCCAGCGAGGTCTCGTCAGCGTGGGCGTCGCGGTGGTGGCCGTCGACGCCGGTGGCGCCACCCACCACCGCGTCTTCGGCCGCCGCAGCCTCCGCCGTGTGATGCTCCGGCGAGTCCACGGGTCGTTTCGGTGGGGCGGGCACCGACAGTACGGCGGTGGAGTTGACCGTGTGCACATAGGGCCGGGTGGAGCCGTAACGGATGACGCTGATCGATGCGGGTTCGACGACGATGCGCTGGAATGCGTCGAGATGTGTCCCCATGGCGTCGGCGATGACCGACTTGATCACGTCTCCGTGCGAGCATGCGATCCACACACCGCTGCCGTCGTCTCCACCGTAGCGACGGTCGAGGTCACGGATGGCGGCGACAGCACGCGACTGCACCGCCGCGAGGCCCTCGCCGTCGGGGAAGACCGCCGCCGACGGTTGCTGCTGCACGGTCTTCCAGAGGGGTTCGGTGACGAGGTCCTTGAGCGGCCGGTTGGTCCACGCCCCGTAGTCGACCTCGGCGAGATCGGGAACCACCACCTCGGGGACGTCACGCCCGAGTTCGGTCTGCAAGGTCGCGAGCAGCGGAGCCACAGTTTGCGCACAGCGCTCCAGCGGCGACCGGGCGACGGCCGCGATCTCGCCGATACAGACGCCGAGACGATCGACCAGAGCCTGTGCTTGGTCGCGGCCCTTGTCGTCGAGACCCACCCCGGGCGTCCGGCCGGCGAGCACCCCCGAAGTGTTGGCGGTCGAACGTCCGTGTCGCACCAGAATCACGGTCATGTCTCAACCATAGGCGTCACCGGCGACCGGTATCGGTCGTGCCTCAGGTCGCGCTGATCACGCCCGCCGACAGCAGACCCATCACGGTGAGTCCGAGGATCACCCGATAGGCGCCGAACCAGTTCATCGAGTGCGAGCTGACAAACCGCAGCAGCCAGGCGATCGATGCGTAGCCGATCACGAACGCGACCAGTGTCGCGACAAGCAGTTGTGGACCGGTCGCTTCCATACCTTCGCCGCTGGGGTCGAAGGCGTCCGGCAGGCTGAACAGTCCGGACGCGGTGACCGCTGGGATGGCGAGCAAGAACGAAAAGCGGAAAGCAGCCTCGCGTTCCAGGCCGAGGAACAGACCGGCGCTCGCGGTGGCGCCCGAGCGCGACACACCCGGGATCAGCGCGAGACACTGGGCCAGACCCATCACCAGGCCGTCTCGCAGGGTGAGTTGCTGCATGGAACGCTGCTTGGTGCCGTAGCGCTCGGCGAGCCAGATCACGCCGGCGAACACGATCAACACCGTGGCGACGAGCCACAGGTTTCGGCCCACGGTGCGGATCTGGTCCTTCAACAGGAAGCCGAGCACACCGATGGGGATCGTCGCGAAGATCACGTACCACCCGATCCGGTAATCCAGTCCGCGCTCGGCGCGATCGGTGAGCCCACGGAACCAGGCCGCCACGATGCGGATGATGTCGCGCGCGAAGTACACAAGAACCGCGGCCTCGGTGCCCAACTGGCTGACCGCGGTGAACGATGCCCCGGCGTCGTCACCGAACATCAACTCGGAGGCGATCCGTAGGTGTCCCGACGACGAGATCGGCAAGAACTCGGTGACGCCCTGCAGCGCGCCGAGCACGATCGCCTGGGCCCAGGTCATGGTGTCGCTCACGGCCGCAGATGCTACGGGAAACCGTGGCCCACACCGTGCCGCCGACACGACCCGAACCCCGGCATCACCGGCGGATCCGGCGCGGTCTGGTCGCCGACCCCGATCATCGGTCCGAGCGGGCCTCCCGCAAGATGGTGGCATGCGTCTGCCGAGATCCACGACCGTGCCCAGACCATCTCCGCAGGTGCAGCGGTCTCGCCTGCGTCTCGGAGCGCTGTGCGTGATCGCGGCGACCGTAGTACTGACCGGGTGTGGTTCCGGCGACGACTCGTCGACACCCGATGTGCCCACTGTCACACCGGCGAGCGCGTCGCCCGCCCCGGCCGGCGCGGCGGCCTCCCCCGCCGGCACCGTGGTGGCCACCCCGGCCCGAAGTCGCGGTCTCGCCCTGTCCGGTGACCTCGTCGCGGTCCTCGACCCCGCGGGCACCACAGTGCTGCGCTTGCGGGCGAACGACCCCACCGCGGCCCCGCAGCCTGTCCAGACCCCGGCTCTGGCCAGGCTCATCGGCTCCGGCGACGGCGCCTTTCTCGGGGTGGGTCCCGGGGTCGTCGTCGAAGTGGCCGGCGACGGCACGGTCACGACCACCGAGGTCGACACGAACGACCCGACCGCGCTGGCCCGCACCGCGAACGGCGACGTGCTGGTCGGCACCGCCGACGGGCGTGTGTTGGTACTCGACACCGACCTGTCGCCGGTGCGCGAGATCGACGGATTCGTGCGGGTCGACGACATCACGGTGGCCCCGGACAGCGCCGACCTGTCCAGCGAACAGGTCGTCGTCCTCGACCGCGCACAATCGTCGGTGACCCCCATCAACCTCACCGACGGTGATCTCGGGCCTGCCCTGCGCGCCGGCAACGGTGCGACCAACTCGACGGTCGATCACTTCGGTCGGGTGCTGGTGGCCAACACCCGCGACGGTGAGATCATCGGGTTCTTCGGATCCCCGCTGGTCATGCGATTCCGCTATCCGGTCCCGGGCGGGCCCTACGCCGTAGACTACGACGACGAACGCAACCTGATGTGGGTGTCGACGACGGCGAACAACGAGGTGGTGGCCTATGACCTGTCCGGTGGGGAGCCCGCAGAGATGCGACGGCTCCAGGCGGTCGCCCAACCGGACACCATCGCCGTCGACGACGCCACCGGCACCGTCTACGTGCTTTCGCAGCGAGGTGGTCTCCAGATCATCGGAAACGGTGAGTGACGATGTCGCGTGAGGCCAGGTTCGGTTCGCGCCACCCCCAGGGTTGGGAGGTGTCCACCGACGAGCACGAATGCGTGTTGCTCACCCTGCCGCCGGATGTGACCCGGGTGACCGCATCGATGCGCTTGTCGATCGAGGCCGAGTTCGGGGGGTGGGAACTCAAACGCGTTCGCCGATACTCCGACGGGACTCGCAAGGTGCTCCTGCGGCGGCGCAAACCCCCGCGGGCGCGCGGTGACGGCGAGCCAAACGGCCGACAGCGAACGGTTGGCGTCCCCGGTTACCCCGACTCGGACGCAACCGCATGCTGAGCCGGGTCAACCGCGTCCTGTATCCGCTGGTGCTGCGGGCGATGTTCCTGCTGTCACCGGAGCGCATCCACACAATCGCGGCCCGCATCATCGGGATCACCGGGCGCACTCCGGGACTCCGCGACCTCACGGCCAAGGTGTTCGCCACGCACGATCCGGTTCTGCGTCAGCGCGTTTTCGGCGTCGACTTCCCCGCCCCGCTCGGTCTCGCGGCCGGCTTCGACAAGTCGGCATCAGCGGTGAACGCCTGGGGCCAACTGGGATTCGGCTATGCCGAGATCGGCACCATCACCGGTCGACCTCAGCCCGGAAACCCGACGCCCCGATTGTTTCGTCTACCTGCCGACCGCGCGCTGATCAACCGAATGGGCTTCAACAACCCTGGCGCCACGGTTGCGGCCGCACACCTGGCCGGCCCGCGGCCGGGTCCGATCGCCGTGCCAATCGGGGCCAACATCGGCAAGACCAAGGTCGTCCCGGTTGCGGACGCCGTCGACGATTACCGCTTCAGCGCTCGCGCTTTGGGACCACTGGCCGACTTCGTGGTGGTCAACGTGAGCTCTCCCAACACGCCGGGACTGCGTGACCTGCAGGCCGTCGATTCGCTGCGACCGATCCTGCAGGCCGTCCTCGAGGAGGTCACGGTGCCGGTGCTGGTCAAGATCGCCCCCGACCTCGCCGACGAGGACATCGATCAGGTAGCCGATCTGGCCGTTGAACTCGGGCTGTCGGGGATCGTGGCCACCAACACCACGATCTCCCGCGGCGGGCTGACCTCGCCGGCCGACGAGGTCGCCGCGCTGGGCGCCGGCGGGTTGTCCGGGGCGCCGCTGGCCGACCGTTCCCTGGCTGTCCTGCGTCGTCTGTACGCGCGCACGGGCACCGAGGTCGTGCTGATCAGTGTGGGTGGCATCGAGACCGCCGATCAGGCATGGGAGCGTATCTGCGCGGGCGCGAGCCTGCTGCAGGGTTACACCGGATTCATCTATGGCGGACCGTTGTGGGCCAAAGAGATCCACGAGGGGATCGCCCGAAGTGTACGCGCCGGTGGCTTCGCATCCTTGGCCGACGCGGTCGGCAGCGACGCCAGCAACTCCTGACCCCGATCTTGTAGTACGGACCGGACAGAAGACGCCGGTCCGTACTACGAAAACGACGGGGTGTCAGACGTTTTCCGAGGGCTGTTCGTAGGTACCGACCAGCGTGGCCCGGGCGATCGCGTGCGAGAACAGGTTGAACCCGAGATAGGCGGGTGTGGCGGCCTCGGGAAGTCCCAGCGACTCGACGTCGACCGCGTGCACGACGACGTAATAGCGGTGCGGTCCGTGACCGGGAGGCGGTGCAGCACCGACGAAACGCTTCATCGCCGCGTCGTTGGCCAAGGTGACCGCACCCTGCGGCAATCCGCTTGCGTCCTCATCGCCGGCACCCTCGTCCAGCGAGGTCACCGAGACCGGGATGTCGGCGACCGCCCAGTGCCAGAACCCGGAGGCTGTAGGTGCGTCGGGATCGTACACAGTGACGGCGAAACTCTTGGTGCCGGAAGGAAACCCGGACCAACTCAGCTGCGGCGACAAGTCTTCGCCACCGGCCCCCATCAGGCCACTGACCTGCTTGTTCGGCAAGGGTTGGCCGTCGGTGAAGCTCTGCGACGTCAGTGTGAAACCGGGGAGATTCGGAAGGGAATCGTACGGGTTGGACGACATGGATCACCTTTCTCACGTGAGCGCGGGACGCGCCTGGTCAACTGTGCATCAAGAAGTGTTCGAAGACTCTGGTTCCGAAAACGACCGCATCGACCGGTACCCGCTCGTCGACGCCGTGAAACAGCGCGGCGAAGTCGAGTTCGGGCGGAAGTTGCAGTGGGGCGAAACCGAAGCAGCGGATACCCAGCTTGGCGAATGCCTTCGCATCGGTGCCCCCGGAGAGCATGTAGGGCACCGTTCTGCCCTGGGGATCGTGGGCCAGGATCGCATCGTTCATGGCATCGACGAGGTGGCCGTCGAAGGTCGTCTCGTACGAGTCGAGATGAGTTACCCATTCGCGCGTGACGTTGGGCCCGATCAGCTCGTCGATCTCCTTCTCGAAGGCGGCCTGGCGTCCGGGCAGCACCCGACAGTCGACAACGGCCTCCGCCTTCTGGGGGATCACATTCGCCTTGTAGCCGGCCTTGAGCATCGTCGGGTTCGCAGTGTCCCGCAGGGTTGCGCCGATGATGCGGGCGATGTTGCCGATCTTGAACAACGTGGTGTCCAGGTCAGGGGCGTCCGGCCGCAGGTCGAGGCCGGTCTCCTCACTCACCGCCGCGAGGAACTCGCTGACCGATTCGGTCATGACGAGCGGGAAGGTGTGTCGGCCGATCCGTGCCACTGCCTCGGCGATCTCGGTCACCGCGTTGTCGTCGTGCAGGAACGATCCGTGGCCGGCTTTCGCGCTCGCCGTCAGCCGCATCCAGGACAGACCCTTCTCGGCCGTCTCCACGAGGTAGAGCCTGCGCTGCTCGCCGTCGGGCCGGTCGACGGTCAACGAGAAGCCGCCGACCTCACCGACCGCCTCGGTGATGCCCTCGAAGAGATCGGGACGGTTGTCGACGAGCCAGTGGGCACCCCACGTGCCACCGGCCTCCTCGTCGGCGGTGAACAGGAAGACGAGTTCGCGTGGCGGCACCGTCCCGTCTCGCTTGAACTGTCGGGCCAAGGCCAGGGCCATCCCGACCATGTCCTTCATGTCGACGGCGCCGCGACCCCAGATGTAGCCGTCGGAAACCGATCCGGAAAACGGATGCACGCTCCAGTCGGATGGCTCGGCGGGCACCACGTCGAGATGCCCGTGAATCAGAAGAGCGCCGCGCTCGGCGTCCGGCGGGCCGGCCAATCGCGCGAACACGTTGCCGCGTCCGGGACGCCCCGACTCAACGTACTGAGTCGTGTAACCGACCTCTTCGAGTTGTTGCGCGACCCACTTGGCGCACTCTTCCTCACCCCTGGTGGTGTCCGGCTCGCCGGTGTTGGTGGTGTCGAATCGGATGAGTTGACTGACGATGTCGACCACTTCGTCGACTGCGCGGGCACCCGCACGCTGGGAAGTCACACCCCACTCCTACGGGATTTGGGATAGACGGGCAACCTCGGTTAAGGTTGTCCCCGCTGCGAACGCAGGTCCGAGTGGCGGAATGGCAGACGCGCTAGCTTGAGGTGCTAGTGCCCTATTAACGGGCGTGGGGGTTCAAGTCCCCCCTCGGACACCACAAAGAGAACCCCGGTCATCGACCGGGGTTCTCTTGTTCGTCAGGGCGGGCATGTCACGGTGTGCCGTTTCCGTTGCCGAGTAGACCGGCGAGGCGACCCTTCGGGTACGGCAGCTCGATGCCGTGTTCCTCGTAGGCGCGCAGGATGTCCTTGCGGATGCGCCGCTGCAACGCCCACTGCGAGTTCGCCTTGGTCTTGAGCGTCATCCGCAGGGTCACCATGTCCGGCGACACCTCCTGCACGCCAAGCATCTCCGGCTGCCCGAGGACGTCGTCGGCGACCTCCGGCGCGGTGACGGACGCGGTGGCGGCCTCGAGCGCCACCTGCTGTGCGAGGTCGATGTCGGCCGACAACGAGACCGGAACCTCAATGCGTGCCACCGCATACTCCTGACTCATGTTGCCAACGCGCAGGATCTCGCCATTGCGTACGTACCAGAGCGTGCCGTCGATGTCGCGCAGCGTGGTGATCCGCAGACCGACTGTCTCCACCTCGCCGATCGCCTCTCCGAGGTCGACGATGTCACCGACGCCGTACTGATCCTCCAACAGCATGAACACTCCGGAGACGAAATCTCGGACGAGGTTCTGCGCGCCGAAGCCGATCGCCAACCCGACGACCCCGGCGGATGCGATGAACGGTGCGATGTTGACGCCGAGCACACTGAGGATCGACAGCACCACCCACACGAGCAGGATGATGGACACGGTCGACTTGAGTACCGACCCGATGGTCTGAGCACGCTGCGCACGGCGTTCGGCGGCCGCTGCGCCTCCGCGCACGCCGGCCGGAGTCCGATCACGCAGGTGCCGGATCAGGGCCGGTTTGCGCGACTCCACGGAGGTGTCCGGAGCCGCGGGCTTGGGCCGCCGGGTCATCCGGTCGATGACCCGGTGCAACATGTAGCGCACGATCAACGCCACCACGATGTACACGGCGATTCGGATGGGGTTCTCGATCAGCCACTCGCGATTTGTCTCCGTCCATTCGAAAGCGATGAGTTGAGGCGTCATGGCACCGACCGTACGGATGAGACGCCGCATGTCCACCACCGACGGCGCCCGCACCGCCGTGATCTCCTCGTGACCGGACCAGATGAGGTGAATCTCACGATGTCGAGCCCTCGGCGCGCGATAGTAAGGGTGGACGACGACTCGCCACAGGCGACAATGGTGACGTGATCCGCATGTTCTTCGACTGTGACACCGGCATCGACGATTCGGTCGCGCTGCTCTATCTGTTGGCACGCCGCGACGTCGACGTGGTCGGGATCGCTTCGACCGCCGGAAATGTACCCGTCGATGTGGTGACGGCCAACAATCTCGCGTGGCTCGAACTGTGCGGCCGGACCGATGTGGCGGTCCATGTGGGTTCGCCGGTACCGCTGGCGGCCGAACTGATGACGACCGAGGACACCCACGGTCCGCTGGGCGTCGGATACGCCGAACTCCCGGTGGCCACCGTCGGCCCGAGCACCACCGATGCCGCCGATGCATGGATCGAGGCTGCGGCGACACATCCGGGAGAGCTGATCGGCGTGGTGACCGGACCGCTGACGTCGCTGGCGACCGCGATCCGTCGTGACCCGGCGCTGCCCGGCCGCCTCGCCCGGTTGGTGATCATGGGCGGCGCGTTCCACGTGCACGGCAACACGACGCCGACATCGGAATGGAACATCGCGGTCGACCCGGAGGCGGCCGCCGAGGTGTTCGCGGCGTGTGGTTCGGAGGGTGTCGGCGCCCCGATCGTGTGCCCTCTGGATCTGACGGAGTCGGTGGCGCTCACCCCCGATCATCTCGTCCGACTGGCCGCGGCGGCCGGCAGCGAGCCGGTGGAGTGTCCCGACCCCACCGACGAACCAGGGTTGCGATCCGTTGCCGACAACGAGGTGATCCGTCACCTGGTCGACGCCCTGCGCTTCTACCTCGAGTTCCACCATGCCCATGACGAGGGCTACCTCGCACACCTCCACGACCCGTTCGCGGTGATGGTCGCGCTCGCTCCCGACATCGTGGAGACGGTGCCGGCGCGGGTCGACGTCGAGTTGGTCGGAAGGCTCACCCGGGGCATGACCGTCGCCGACGAGCGCTCCATGACCGGTGAGCCCAATGCCCGTATCGCCACGTCGACCGACGTCGAGGCCGTGCTCGACGACCTGATCGAGACGATCGGCGGTTTCGCCAAATCGGTTGCCCAATCAGGCAATCCGGGCATCGTGACCGGAGGGGGCATCGATCCGGTGCACTGAGGTCGGGTGCGGGCGTAGCGTCGAGGTGTGACCAGACTCGGCTATCAGATCCCCAATTTCACCTATCCCGGCGTTGCGCCCGACCAGCTGTTCGGCACTGTCGTCGCCCAGGCGGTCGACGCCGAGAACTCGGGCTTCGACACCGTTCTGGTGATGGACCACTTCTACCAGTTGCCCATCCTGGGCGAACCCGACGAGCCGATGTTCGAGTGCTACACGTTGCTGTCGGCGCTCGCTCAGCACACCTCGACGGTTCGTCTGTCGTCGCTGGTGACCGGGAACACCTACCGTAATCCCGCCTTGCTCGCAAAGACGGTCACCGCACTGGACATCGTGTCGGGTGGCCGCGGCCAGCTCGGCATCGGTGCCGGCTGGTTCGAACTCGAACATGATTCCCTCGGTTTCGAGTTCGGCAGCTTCTCCGATCGGTTCGAGAAGCTCGAGGAGTCCTTGCAGATCGTGCTGGGCATGTTCGACGGCGCTCGGCCGAGTCTCGACGGCAAGTGGTATCGCGCGCACGAGGCCGTCAATGTGCCTGCACCGCTGTCAAAGATCCCGGTCATGATCGGCGGCGGCGGTGAGCGTAAGACGTTGCGGTTGGTCGCCCAGTACGCCGACGAGTCGAACCTGATCTGCGCCGTAGAGGACATCGGTCGCAAACTCGAGGCGTTGGCCGGGCACTGTGCACGCCTCGGCCGCGACCGGTCGGAGATCAGCGTCAGCCTCCAGACCTCGGCATGCATCGCACCCACCCACGACGAGGCCGTCGCGGAGTACGAGGCATATCTGGCCCGCAATCCGGCTGCCGAGGTGCGCCGCGGATCCGCCGTCGTCGGCGATCCGGATGAGGTCGGCGCCCGCTACGCCGAGTTGCTGGCCACCGGCGTGGACGGTTTCACCGTCAACGCTCCGGCCAACGGCCACGTGCCCGGGCGGGTGTCACTTCTCGGCCAGACCCTCGCCCCACTCATCAGCTGACACCGCCCCCGCCGGCCGGGCGCTACATTCCGGTGGTCACTCGTCACGCTGATCGAACGCGTCGACGATCTGTTGGGCTGCCAGCGCCGGCGTCAGATCGCCCGTGCGCACCTGCTGCTCGACGTCGCGCCGGATCGCGCGCACCTGCGGGCTGTCGGCCAGGCGCGTCAGCACGAAATCGTTCACCATCGCCCAGGTCCAGTCGATCTGCTGCTGATTTCGGCGGGCCGCGAACTCGCCTGCGTCCGAGAGGGTCTGGTTGTGTTCGCACACCGCGTCCCAGTACTCGGCGACGCCGGTCTGCTCGAGCGCACTCATCGTCAGCACGGGCGGAACCCACAGCGCGTCGTGCGGATAGATGAGTTTCAGCGCGTTCGTCAACTCTCGCGCAGCACCCTTGGCCTCGTTCAGGTGTTTGCCGTCGGCTTTGTTCACCACCACGACGTCGGCGAGTTCCAGCACGCCTTTCTTGATGCCCTGCAACGAATCCCCGGTACGCGCCAGCGTGAGGAAGGTGAAGGTGTCCACCATGTTGGCGACCGTCACCTCCGACTGTCCCACCCCGACGGTCTCGACGAGCACCACGTCGAAACCGGCGGCCTCGACCAGCACGATGGTCTCGCGCGTGGCCTTGGCGACACCGCCCAGCGTGCCGGAGGTGGGCGACGGTCGAATGTAGGCGTTCGGGTTCGTCGAGAGTCGGCCCATCCGGGTCTTGTCTCCGAGGATCGAACCGCCGGTGCGTGTCGACGACGGATCCACCGCCAGGACCGCCACCTTGTGGCCCTGCTCAATGAGATACATCCCGAGCGCTTCGATTGTGGTGGACTTCCCCACCCCCGGGACCCCGGTGATGCCAACGCGAAAAGAACCGCCCGAATGCGGCGTCAGCCGCAGGAGCAAATCCTGTGCCGCTGCCCGATGATCCGGTCGGGTCGACTCCACCAGCGTGATCGCCCGTGCCAGGTCGGCCCGCCGATCATCGAGAACACCCTTTTCGAGTGCATCGATGTCGATCCGCCGACGTGCGGCCGACCTCGCAAGGTTGTCGTCGGAGGTCACTCGGCGGCGACCCCGGCAAGTTCATGCCCCAGGCCGGTGGCGAGTTTGGTGACCAGTTCCACCGCCGAGTCGGCGATCACGGTGCCCGGCGGGAAGATCGCCGACGCGCCGGCGGCATAGAGATCGTCGAAATCGCCCGGCGGGATCACGCCACCCACCACGATCATGATGTCCGGTCGTCCCACATCTGCGAGGGCCTGCTTGAGCGCCGGCACCAGGGTCAGGTGTCCGGCCGCAAGCGAGGAGACACCGACGACGTGCACATCGTTGTCCGCCGCCTGCGCGGCGACCTCCTCCGGGGTGGCGAACAGCGGGCCCACGTCGACGTCGAAGCCGAGGTCGGCGAACGCGGTGGCGATCACCTTCTGACCGCGATCGTGACCATCCTGTCCCATCTTGGCGACCAGCACACGAGGCCGACGTCCCTCGGCGTCGGCGAACTGCCGGACGACCTCGGTCGCCGCGTCGACGCTCTTCACCTCGCCCGCCTCATGTCGATACACCCCGCTGATGGTCTTGATCTCTGCCTGATGGCGACCATAGACCTTTTCCATCGCCTCGGAGATCTCACCGACGGTCGCCTGGTGGCGAGCGGCCTCGATGGCCAGGGCCATCAAGTTGTTCTCCAACCCACCCTCGTCGGACGCCGCCGCGCGGGTGAGATCGGCCAGGGCGGCCTGCACAGCGGTCTCGTCACGCTCGGCACGCAGCCGCTGCAGCTTCTCCAGCTGTTCGGCACGCACCTTCGAGTTCTCGACCTTGAGGACCTCGATCTCCTCGTCGTCGGCGACCTGGTATTTGTTCACGCCGACGAGCGGCTGACGTCCGGAGTCGATACGAGCCTGGGTGCGGGCAGCCGCCTCCTCGATGCGCAACTTCGGCAGCCCCTCGTTGATGGCCTGCGTCATCCCGCCGGTCTCCTCGACCTCGCGGATGTGCGCGCGGGCCTTCTGCGCCAGCTGGTGGGTCAACCATTCCACGTAGTTGGAGCCGGCCCATGGGTCGATCGAACGGGTGGTCCCGGATTCCTGCTGCAACAGCAGCTGAGTGTTACGCGCGATGCGGGCCGAGAAGTCGGTGGGCAGCGCGATCGCCTCGTCGAGGGCGTTGGTGTGCAACGACTGGGTGTGCCCCTGTGTCGCCGCCATCGCCTCGACGCACGTGCGCGCGACGTTGTTGAACACGTCCTGCGCGGTCAGCGACCAACCGGAGGTCTGTGAATGTGTACGCAGCGACAGCGATTTCGGATTCTTCGGAGAGAACTCGGCGACCAGCTCGCTCCACAGCAGACGTGCCGCACGCAGTTTGGCGACCTCCATGAAGAAGTTCATGCCGATACCCCAGAAGAACGACAGCCGCGGCGCGAACTTGTCGATGTCGAGCCCGGCTTCCAGTCCGGCGCGGATGTACTCGACACCGTCGGCGAGGGTGTACGCCAACTCCAGGTCGGCGGTCGCACCTGCCTCCTGGATGTGGTAGCCGGAGATGGAGATCGAGTTGAACTTCGGCATCTTCTGGCTGGTGTACTCGAAGATGTTCGAGATGATCCGCATCGACGGCTTCGGCGGATAGATATAGGTGTTGCGGACCATGAACTCTTTGAGGATGTCGTTCTGAATGGTCCCGGCGAGCTTCTCCGGCGGCACCCCCTGTTCCTCTGCTGCAACGACATACAGCGCGAGGATCGGCAACACCGCACCGTTCATCGTCATCGACACCGAGACCGAACCCAGGTCGATGCCGTCGAAGAGTTGACGCATGTCGAGGATCGAGTCGATGGCCACGCCGGCCATGCCCACGTCGCCGGCGACCCGAGGATGATCCGAGTCGTAGCCGCGGTGGGTGGCCAGGTCGAAGGCCACCGACAGGCCCTTCTGGCCGGCCGCCAGGTTGCGGCGGTAAAACGCGTTGGACTCCGCGGCGGTGGAGAACCCGGCGTACTGGCGGATGGTCCACGGCTGGTTGACGTACATCGTCGGGTACGGGCCGCGGATGAACGGCGCCTCACCTGGGACAGAGTCCAACGGGTAGGGATGCTCGTCGTCGGCGGTCACCGAATCGCGATCGGACCGGGTGTAGATCGGTGCGACATCGATCTGTTCCGGAGTGCTCCAGGTGATCTCGTCGACGGACTGACCCTGCGCCTGCGCCAGACGCTCCAAGGCGGGTCCCCGCGACAGATCGCCACCGGGGGTGGTCGAGTTGAGGTCGACCCCGGCGAAACTCGGTACGGCACCGAAATCCTCGGCGGCGCGGGTTGGTTCGGTCTGGGTCATGATGTCGCTCCCGCCGATGCGTTGGTCAGCTGATCGAGAAGTCCGCGGAGGGTGGCGACGGCATCGATACCGATGCGCAGTGACCCGTCTGGCCGTTGATCATCCGGCCACTCCTTCTCCGGCCCGGCCATCAGGACCGAGGACAGGTCGGTTGCCCGCGCAGCGGCCAGAGCGGCCGCGCCGTCGTCGGCGTAGCGTTGCTTGCTCGCGCACAGCACCGCGATCGAGGCCTGGTGCTCGCGGACCAGTTCGCCGATTTCGTCCGCGCTGACGGGTCCCGGATTGATCGCCGAGATCCCGCCGGCTGCCAGCAGATTGGCGACGAAGGTCGTCCGCGCATTGTGTTCGGCCACCGACCCGAGGGGCAGCATCAGCACCGACGGACGCGCACCGGTAGCGGCCAGGACGCCGTCGGATCGATCCCGCAACTCCTCGAAGACCCGTCCGACCCGTGCGAGCCGTGGCGTGCCCAGCGGTAGGTCTGCGGTGTCCGCGGTCGGCGCACCCAGTGGTTTCTCGTCGAGGTTCGGGAACTCGTTGACGCCGGTCACCGCGATGGTGCGGTGGGCGACCGACTCGTCACGGCGCGCCAAGGAGGCGCCGACGCGATCGCCGATCCACCCTGACTCGAGAACCCGACGGTAGCCGCCGGCGGCCTCGATCTCACCGAATACCGTCCATGCATTGGCGGCCATCTCGTCGGTGAGGGTCTCGACGAACCAGGAGCCGCCGGCCGGATCGAGCACGCGGCCGATGTTGGACTCCTCCAGCAGCAACAGTTGGGTGTTGCGAGCGATCCGGCGCGAGAAGGTGGCACTGGACGTGCGGTGTTCGGCCGGAATCGCGGCGTCGAAGCCGAGGACGGTGACCTGGTCTGCGCCACCGATTCCGGCTCCGAAGGCCGCGATCGTGGTGCGCAGCATGTTCACCCACGGATCACGCTGAGTCTGCATCGACAGATCCGTGACGGCGTGGGTCGCGGCCGCGCCGGCATCGGGGGCACCGACGACCTCGGCAACGCGCGACCAGATCCTGCGCAGGGCACGGAACTTGGCAATGGTGGCGAACTGGTCGTCACCCGCTGACACGGCGAAGGTGATCTGATTCAGGGCGTCCGCCGCCGACATCCCCGCTGCGGTCAGGTCACGCAGGTGGGTGACCGCAGCGGCGACGATCAGTGCGAGTTCCAGTCCGTGGTCGGCGCCCGCGGTCGCGAAATCGGTGCCGTCCACCCGGAAGGTACGGACGCCCGCGCTCGCTTCGGCAGCGATGGCGGTGGCTTCATCGACGTCCACATCGGGTCGGCCGGAGAATGCCGCGGTGAGCGGGGAGAAACCGAATGAAGTGATGGTGGCGACGGTGGGCGTCGGCGCCTCGGGTGCGGCCGAGGCTCGTTGTTGCTGCTCGAGGAGCGCGCGGGCAGCGGCGATGCCATCGGCTCCGGCGTCCACGGTCACCGGAATGAGGTCGAGGTAGACCCCGTCGAGCACGGCATCGAGATCGGTGACGGTCAGCGCACCACCGATACGCAGCCAGAGACCGCTGGTGCCGTTCTCCAGAGCTTCGAGTATCTGCCGATTCACTTCACCCGGCGGGGT
Source organism: Gordonia sp. Z-3 (assembly GCF_036233855.1). Taxonomy (NCBI): domain Bacteria; kingdom Bacillati; phylum Actinomycetota; class Actinomycetes; order Mycobacteriales; family Gordoniaceae; genus Gordonia; species Gordonia sp. Z-3. The sequence continues at coordinate 311,247 of NZ_JAZARS010000003.1, read as the reverse complement.
GTCGTCATCACCGAACCGCTCGGTGACGCGCCATCCGAGGGTGACGTCGCGGTCGGGGTCCGCACCGCGGACGAACGGAAACCCACCCGGCAGGCCGGACTCAGCGGTCTCGTCCTTGCGCGTATAGAGCGGACGGATACGCAATCCGTCGATGGTTTCGGTCGACAGAAGCTCCTCGGCCGTGGCGGGCAACTCCTCGACGGTCGTCCGTCGAGACTTCGCCACGACCGCGGCTGCAGCCTGTGACCAGGACTGATAGACCTCATCGAGCGACCGGTCGGGCCGGTCGGATGTCGACGCAGTGGTCTGCGACATGGGGCTTGGCACCTCCGTGATGCTCGGGTCGAGCGCGTACCCGACTTTAGCCGAACGCTCGCTCGGCCCACACGGGTGGGCTGTTGTGACAAGGCACACTGCCCCTGCGCAGCTAGAGTGTTGCGGTGCCATCCGAGCCTGCCACCGCCGCCCACCGGCGCCCGTCCGACGACGCGGCGTCCGGCTCGACGACGCGTCGCCGCATCGATCGGCGGGTGGTGCGCCCCGCGCTCACCCTGACCGCAGTGGTAGCGCTGGTGCTGGTGGGTTCCTACCTGATCCCGATCCCGTCGATCGCCGCAGTCCGGACCTGGGGCGAAGGTCTCGGCCCCGCCTTCGTCTGGGCCTTCTTCGGCGCCTACGCCGCCATCACCGTCTTTCCGATCCCCCGGTCTCCGTTCACCGTCATGTCGGGGATCTTGTTCGGCCCGGTCGTCGGGATCACCGGCGCGATGATCGCCTCGACCGTGTCGGCGATGGTGTCGTTCTGGTTGGTGCGCAGAATCGGCCGCGAGCGGGTACGGCCCTATCTGACCAAGCCGGTGGTGCGCTCGGTGGAATACCGGCTACGCAGGCGGGGCTGGTTGGCCGTGGGGTCACTGCGACTGATCGCCGCCTGCCCGTTCTCCGTGGCCAACTATTGTTCGGCGTTGTCGTCGGTCCGCGCAATTCCCTACCTGTTGGCCACCGTCGTCGGCATGGCTCCCGGGACCGTTGCGGTGGTTCTGCTCGGCGATGCGATGGCCGGGCAACGCAATCCGTTACTGCTCGTGCTCAGCGCGTGTTTCTTCGCGGTCGGCATCACCGGACTGATCCTCGATGCGCGGCTGCCGGTGTCGGCCCCTTCGTGACACTCCGGCTGGCGCCTCGTTCCTCAGGGAGCAATGTGAGGCCACGCTTTACGGAGAGCAATGTAAAGCCACGTTCTCAGCGGCTGGTGGGGCTCTCATCACCGGCGTCGGACAGATCCGCTGCCGGACTCGCGCCCCGCTGCCGGTCGGCTTCGAAAGACAGAGCACGGGTGGCCCGTGCGGTGACCTCAGGCGCCACCGGTTTGCGTGCCACTGCCTCTGCTTCGGCGACCGCCTGGGCCACCTTCGGATCCGACGCGAGCGAGAACCAGTCTTCGGTCTCGGATTCGTCGATCGCCGACGGCTCGTCGGCAGTCGGCTCGTAGCGGAACACACCGTCGTCGCCTTGCACGCCGAACGATTTGGCGAAGCCCTGGAGCGCCGAGCCGAAGTCCGACGGCACCACCCACACCTTGCTGCCCTCGCCCTTCGCCATCTCGGGCAACTGCTGCAGGTACTGGTAGGCCAACAATTCGGGCGTGGGTTTGGCGGCCTTGACCGCCGCAAAAGTCTTCTCGATCGCCTTGGCCTCACCTTGCGCCTTGAGGTACGACGCGGCTCGTTCGCCCTGCGCGCGCAAGATCGTCGACTGCCGATCGGCTTCGGCGCCGAGGATCGCGGCTTGCTTGGCGCCCTCGGCCGCGAGGATCTGACTCTGCTTGTTGCCCTCGGCGGTCTTGATGGCCGACTCACGCTGTCCCTCCGCCGAGAGAATGGTCGCGCGCTTCTCCCGGTCGGCCTTCATCTGCTTCTCCATCGATTCCTGGATCGACGGCGGCGGCATGATGCTCTTCAGCTCGACACGGGCCACACGCAATCCCCAGCGTCCGGTGGCCTCGTCGAGCACACCGCGCAGTTGGCCGTTGATGGAGTCGCGGGAGGTGAGGGTTTCCTCGAGCGTCATACCGCCGACGACATTGCGCAGCGTGGTGATGGTCAATTGCTCCACACCTGCGATGTAGTCGTCGATCTCGTAGACCGCCGACCGTGGATTGGTCACCTGGAAGTAGACGACGGTGTCAATGGACAGCGTGAGGTTGTCCTCGGTGATCACCGGTTGCGGGGGGAACGACACGACGCGTTCGCGGATGTCCACTCGGGCGCGGATGCGGTCGATGAAGGGCAGCAGCAGGGTCAGCTGACCCGAGACGGTACGGGTGTAGCGACCGAGTCGTTCGATGACCGCGGCCTCGGCCTGCGGGATGAGGGCCACCGACTTCGCGAGCACCACCACCACGAGCAGTACCAGCACGGCGACCACGATCAGTCCGATGTACTCCATGAGCTACGTCAACCCTTCCATCCGGTCAGCCCTTCCATACGACTGCGGTTGCACCGTCGATCTGCACCACGGTGACCTCGATACCCGGTTCGATGACCTCGCCGGGACCGAGGGTCCGCGCCGACCACACGTCACCGCCGATCTTGACCCGGCCGTCGTGTTCGTCCACCCGTTCGGTGACAACCGCGTGCCGCCCCTCGAGGGCTTCGGTGTTGGTGAGCACCGAGGGCCGATTGAGCATGTGCCGCCGGGCAACCGGGCGAACCACGCCGAGCAACAGCACCGAGGTGACCGCGAACACGACACCGTCCACCCAGATCGGTGTGTCCAGCGCGAAGCTCACACCCGCCGTCGCCAATGCACCCCCACCGAGCATGAGCAGGACCAGATCGCCGACGAACATCTCGGCGATCACGAGGAGCATCGCGGCCACCAACCACAGCAGTGCGGTCATGTCTCCAGTGTGCCAGAGACCACAGGCGGCGCGTTTCGCCCGAATCGGGCAGCGGTCACTGATCCCCGTCGGCGGCGGTGACGAAGTCGATGAGCTCTTCGACCGAGCGCAGAAGTTCGACCTCCAGATCGCGATAGTCGTTGACACCGGCCAGTACCCGACGCCACCCGTCCTGCGGAGTACCCCACCTCAACTGGCTGCAGATGCCTGTCTTCCAGTCGATTCCGCGCGGGATCTGCGGCCAGGCCTCGATGCGTACCGACGCCGGCTTCACCGCCTCCCACACGTCGATGAAGGGATGCCCACACACCAACACGTGCTCGCCGACGGCACCGGTCAACCGCATCTCCTTGGATCCCGCGACCAGGTGATCGACGAGCACGCCCGCACGGCGATGCGGTGCCGGCCCGAACTCCGCGAGCACTCCGGCGAGATTGTCGAGACCGTCGAGACTCTCCACGACGACACCCTCGGCGCGCAGGTCGTCGCCCCAGACCCGCTCGAGCAGCGTCGCGTCGTGCACCCCCTCGACGAATATCCGACTGGCCCGTGCCGTCCTGGCCCGGGTGCGTGGCACTGACCGTGACCCCGACGCGGTGGTGGACGAGACCTGCGGTCCCCGGGTACGCGGGCGCACCAGGGTCACCGGCCGACCGTCGATCAGGAATGCGGCGGGATGCATGAGGAACACCCGGGTGATGCCATGGCGGTCCTCCAACCGCACGAGATCACCGGAGTAACTCTTCTCCAGGCCGACGACAGCACCACAGAATCCGGTCGCCGCGTCCTCGACGACCAGATCGCGCTCGGCGGCGACCTCCGGTGCACGAGGTTTGGCGCGGCGCGGGTTCGCCAGCACATCACGTCCGTATCGGTCTTCGCTCACGATGAGCCACCGTAGAACCCCGCGCCGCCGATTCGGCGCGGGCACGCCGAGTCGGCTGCCAACCCGTGACTCACCTATCGTGGAGAAGCCATGACCAGTACCGACCTCATCACCTCCGGACCACCCGCGTGGCCCGGCTGTGCGCTGGGAACGTGGGCCGCGGCGTGGTTGGCGGGTCGCTGCGCGCCCGACGACGTGACCGACACCCTGAGCGAGTTCGCCGACCGGCACGACGTCGTCCGCACCGCCGACACCAACGGGCCCGACGAACACGCCCGTCTCGGACTCCTCGCCCTGCTCCGTGCCGGCCAGGGACTGTCGGTGCGGCTGCCGACGGCCGGTGATCCGCAAGGCCTGCCGCCGGGTCCGGCCACCGCCGCGGCGCTGATCGCCGGCGAGATTCTGTTGGTGGAGGAACAATCCGACGGCACCACCCTCGGCCTGGTACCGACCTTGGTCGGCGAGACGTGTCGATGGTCGGCGCACCGGTACGATGGCCCGGTGGCGGTCGCCGCGTCGGACTCGTTGGGCCAGATCGAATACGACCTGCGAGAGGCTGTCCGGGAGACCGCCGACGTCGTGGGCACGCTGGGCAGCAGCGGAATCCGGATGAATCCGTCCGCACTGCGCTCGGCTCTGGCCATGCTCACTGCGCGCCACCAGATCACGCTGCCACCCCACGACGACGCGCGGGCCGGTAGGGTGATCGACTCGGCGGCGCGTGTGGAGGCAATCGTCACCCTCGCCGGCGCGCAGGCACCGACATTCGGGATGACCGCGGGACACGTCGAACTCGCCGACGCCCGCCTACGCCGACTCGGTGCGCTGGCGCGGTCCGCCCGTGCGACGGCGGTCAATCAGGTGATCGCCGAGTATCGCCGGCCGAAGTAGGCTCCACTGCGCCAGGCGCGGCGGACGGTCGTGACACCGGCACGCAGCACTCGGAGCGGCATGTTCGGCCGTTGTCGGCACACCCCAGCGCCGTCAAATCCCCACCGCCGTCGGCGTAGTCGGCCACCAGATCGGCGATCATCTCGATGAAGCGCGGGTCGGTGCCGACAGTGTCGGCACGGACGTAATCCAAGCCCAGCTCCCGCGCCTTCTCGGCAGCCTCGTTGTCGAGATCCCAGACCACCTCCAGGTGATCCGAGACGAAACCCACCGGCTGCACGACGACCTGCCGAACACCTTGGGCCCGAAGACTTTCCAGGTGGTCGCAGATATCCGGTTCGAGCCAGGGCACCTGCGGTGGGCCCGAACGCGACTGCCATACCTGATCGAAGTCACGGTAGCCGGCTCGGGTGGCCACCGCGCGTGCGGCGGCCGCGACCTGACGCGAGTACAGCCCTCCCCCGTCCGCGGCCGGGCCGGCCGCGCGGTCCGCGGACAACGGAATCGAGTGCGCTGTGAACACCAGTCGCGGTGCGACGTCGGCGGCCGACAGCTCGCCACGTGCTCGTCCGATCGCGTCTGCAGCGGCCGCGATCATTGCCTCGGCATCCCAGTATTGCGGGATCTTGCGCAGTAGGATCGGGTCGTCGTCGATACTCGCGGGCACGCGCTGCCCGAGGGCGGCGAGCGCCCGCGCGATGTCCTCGTGATACTGACGGCACCCGGAGTACCCGGCCCATGCCGACGTGGGGAAGACCAGCACCCGGCGATGACCGTCGCGATAGATCTTCTCGACGGTGTCCTCGACCAACGGATGCCAATTGCGATTGCCGAAGTACACGGGCAGGCCAATGCCGCGTGCGGTAAACACCGCGCGCAGGGCGTCGATCATCTCGAGATTGAGCCGATTGATCGGCGACACCCCACCGAAGTGCAGGTAGTGTTCGGCCACCGCCTCGAGACGTTCGGGCGGCACGCCCCGGCCCCGGGTGACGTTCTCCAGGAACGGCATCACGTCCTCGGGTCCGTTCGGTCCCCCGAAACTGAGGAACAGGACGGCGTCGAAAGCCTCTCCGGAATCGCTCACTGTGCCGGAAAGTTCTCCGGGAACCAGGTGTTGTGGCTGGCGCCGCCGTCGACGTAGACGATCGAGCCAGTGGTGGCCGGTAGCCAGTCCGACAGCAGCGCGCACACGGACTTCGCGACCACGGTCGGATCCTCGACGTCCCAGCCGATCGGCGAGGCACCGTCCCAGTAGGTGTTGAGCATGTTGAGCTGTTTCGCGTCGTCGGTGGCAGTGCCCGCGATGGCCTTCGCCGCCAACGTCTTGATCGGCCCGGCCGCAACGAGATTCGATCGGATCCGCTTGGCGGTGCCCACTTCCCGGGCAACATAGCGGTTCACCGATTCCAGTGCGGCCTTGGCCACGCCCATCCAGTTGTAATACGGCAGGGCGGTGCGTGGATCGAAGTCCATACCGACGATGGAGCCGCCCTCGTTCATCACCGGTAGCACGGCGCGGGCCAGCGAGGCGTAGCTCCACGCGGAGATCTCGAATGCCTTGGCGGCGTCAGGTCCCGGACCCTCCAGGAACGGCTTGGCATCCGGCCCCATCAGCGTGCGGGGGGCGAACGCGATGGAGTGCATCACGCCGTCCACACCTTCGGGGGCATGTTCACCGATGCGGTCGGCGAGCGCGGCCAGGTCGTCCTCGCTGGTGATGTCGAGGCCGATGGCCGGCGGCACCTCCTGCGGCAGGCGCTTGGCGATCCGGTCGATCAACCGCAACCGCTCGGGAATACCGGTGATGATGACCTTCGCACCCTGCTCCTGAGCCATCGCGGCAGCGTGGAAGGCGATCGAGGCATCGGTGATGATGCCGGTGATGAGGACGGTCTTGCCGTCGAGAATTCCGGTCACGGTTCGCTCCTGAATCTGAGGTGGTGGGTTCGGCGTGCCATCGATGTCAGTTGCCCATGCCCATGCCGCCGTCGACGGGCAGCACGGCGCCGGTGATGTAACCACCTTCGTCGGAGGCGAGGAAGCTGATCGCGGCGGCGACGTCTTCGGGTTTGCCGGTCCGGCCCAGCGGGATGGCCTGCTTGGCCATCTCCACGTAGCGGTCCTCCATCGCAGCGGTCATGTCGGTGTCGATGAAGCCGGGGGCGACGACGTTGGCGGTGATGTTGCGTGAACCCACCTCGCGGGCGATCGACCGTGCCAGCCCGATCAGTCCGGCTTTCGAGGCAGCGTAATTGGCCTGTCCCGGAATGCCCGAGGTCGCGACGACCGAGCCGAGGAAGATCATCCGGCCCCACTTGGCGCGCTGCATGCCCTTCGTCGCGCGTTTGGCGCAGCGGAATGCACCGGTGAGGTTCGCGTCGACAACCTTTTCGAAGGACTCCTCGGACAATCGCATCAGCAGCATGTTGTCGGTGATCCCTGCGTTGGCGACCAGCACCTCCACCGGACCCTGATGCTCGGCGACCTCGTCGAACGCCCGTTCGACCGATGCGTTGTCGGTGACGTCGCACTGCACTGCGAACAACCCGTCAGGGGCACCGGAGCCGCGATGGGTGACCGCCACCTTGTGTCCGTCGGCGGCCAGGCGCCGCGCCACGGCGAGGCCGATGCCGCGATTGCCACCGGTCACCAGGACCGAGCGAGAGACCTGCTGAGCTTCGTTGCTGTCTGCCATGTGGGCCAACTTATCCGTTCGTGCTCTGCGCCAGAGGCGGTGGGATGGGTTTGGTCGGTCGCGCGACTCAGGGCAGGCGTCGGTTGATGGCCAGCGCGGCGAACGCCGAGAGCAGCGCCAACAACGTACCGGCGATCAGCCATGGCCGGGAGTTGTCCCCACGGCGTTTCTCGTAACCGATCTGCTGCTGCAGGGTCTCGTAGACCTTGTTGAGCTCGTCGAGGCTGGCCGCGGTGAAGAACTGACCACTCGAGAGGTTCGCGATCTTGCGCAGCGAATCGTCGTCGACGGGCACCGGCACCTGATCACCTTCGAGGTCAACCGTTCCGGTCATCGTGCCGAAGGAGATCGTCGAGATCGGAATCTTCTCCTCTTTCGCCTTGCGCGCGGCGGTGAATGCGCCACGCGGATCGTCCGGGTCGTCCGGGACGGTTTCCTTTCCATCCGAGAGCAGCACGATCCGTGCGGGCGGCGCCGCCTCGTCCCCACCGAGCACCGCATTGAGGGTCTTGATCTGCTGGATGGCCGCGAAGATCCCCTCCCCTGTCGCCGTGCGGTCGTCGAGCCGCAGTTTGTCGACCGCAGCCTTGGTGGCGTTGTGGTCAGGCGTCGGCGACACCAGGGTCGACGCGGTACCGGCGTAGGAGATGAGACCGAGGTTGATGCCGTCGGTCAGTTCGTCGGCGAAGGTGCGCGCCGCGTCCTGCGCAGCGCGGATACGCGACGGCGCGACATCGGTCGCGTTCATCGATCGCGACACGTCCATCACCAGGATCACCGTCGCCTTGTTCCGCGGCACGCGTCGGTCGGCCTGGGGCGCGGCCACTGCGACCACGAGCAGGGTGAGCGCCACCAAGAGCAGCGCGATGGGAACGTGGCGCCAGCGGTTGCGCTGCGCCGGCGCGACCTGATTGAGCAGGTCCAGATTGGCGAACTTCAGCGCACGCTTGCGCCGCAGCCGCTGAACGTAGATGTAGGCGGCGGCCAGCCCGGCCACGACGAGCAGCAACAGGAGCCACCACGGGCTCGCGAGAATCGACACCCGCTCACCCGACCCCGGCGGCCAGGCCGCGCCGACGCTGCGCGACGAATTTGACGGTGTCGGTGATCCAGTCCCGGTCGGTCTGCAGACTCAGCACCGGCCCGCCGCAGCTGCGGACCGTTCGATGCACCTTCAGTTGGTGATCGCGGGCCGCGGCAGCGAAGTCACGCCGCACCGCGGGGGTGACCGTGATGTCGCGCACCTCGCCGGACTCCGCGTCGGCCAAACTCACCTCACCGACGTCGGGCAGCGTCAGATCACGCGGGTCGAGGACCTCGACCGCGAGCAGTTCGTGATGGGCACCGATGGCCCGCAACGACCGCTCCCAGTCGATCGGGCCGAGGAAGTCACTGACGACGACCGCGAGACCTCGTCGACGTTGCGGTCGGCGAAGCGCCTCGATACCGGCGTGCAGGTCGCCCCGCACGCCGCTCGACGCCCGCGTGGTGGTCGCGAGCGCCTTGAGCAGATTCTGCGCGTGCGCCCGACCGGCGCGGGCCGGTATCCGCACCACCTGATCGCCGGTCACGACGATTGCACCGTGCCGGTTGCCGCCGCCCGAGGTGAGGTGGACGATGGCTGCCGCCGCGGCGACCGCGAGGTCGCGCTTGGTGCAGTTGACTGTGCCGAAATCGAGGCTCGCCGACGCATCGACCACCAGCCATGTCTCGAGCTCACGGTCGGCGATCATCTGTCGTACGTGTGGCTGGGTGGTCCGCGCGGTCACCGACCATTCCATCCGTCGGATGTCGTCGCCGGGCTGATAGGCCCGCGCCTCGCCGGGTTCAGAACCCGGGCCGGGGATCAGACCGAGGTGTTCGCCCTGCAGGACGCCGTCCAGTTTGCGCCGCACGGTCAGCTCGAGCGTCTTGAGCGCAGCGGTCAGCTGCGGTTCGGACAGCAGGCCGGCACCGAGCGACGGCAGATCGCTATTGGCCGGCATACCGTGGCGTCTGGTTCACCGTCGCGCCGTTCGGGTGACCCGGATGCTGTTGTGGCCCAGGGGTAGTCGGTTGTTGTCCCGGCGCCGGACCGGTGTTGACCGGTTGTGCGCCGACCTGTGGCAGTCCCACTGTCTGCAACACCCGGGTGATCACCTGATCGGCATCGACCTCGTCTGCGAGCGCGTCGTAGCTCAGCACAAGTCGATGCCGGAGCACATCGGGCACGATTTCGACGACGTCCTGCGGGATCACGTAGTCGCGGCCGCGGACCAGGGCCAGCGCGCGGGCGGCGGCGACGATACCCAGAGTCGCGCGCGGCGATGCCCCGTAGGACAGCCACGCCGCGACGTCACTCAGGCCCAACTCGGCGGGACGGCGAGTGGCGTTGATGACCCGGACGACGTAGTCGACGAGGGCGTGATGAACGAAGACGTTCGCGGCCGTGCGCTGCAGCCGGATCATCGCTTCCGGGTCGAGGACCTGCGATGCCGACGGCGGCACGTTGCCCATCCGGTAGACGATCTCGCGCTCTTCCTCGACCGACGGGTAGTCGACGAGCACCTTGAACAGGAAGCGATCGCGTTGTGCCTCGGGCAGCGGGTAGACGCCTTCGTTCTCGATGGGGTTCTGGGTGGCCATCACCAGGAACGGATCCGGCATCGGGTACGTGGTGCCGCCGATGGACACATGCCGTTCGGCCATCACCTCGAGCAGCGCGGACTGCACTTTGGCGGGGGCTCGGTTGATCTCGTCGGCGAGCAGGAAGTTGGCCACCACGGGACCGAGTTCGGTGTCGAACTCCTCTTTGCCCTGCCGGTAGATTCGCGTGCCGATGAGGTCGGTGGGGACCAGGTCCGGCGTGAACTGAACGCGGGAAAAGGTGCCACCCACCACGGTCGCGAACGTTTCCACCGCGAGGGTCTTGGCGACGCCCGGCACACCTTCGAGAAGGATGTGTCCGCGTGCCAGCAAGCCGACGAGGATGCGTTCGACGAGCTGATCCTGCCCGACGATGACCCGTTTCACCTCGTAGATCGCGCGTTCGAGCAGCTTGACGTCACTGTCGGACAACATGACCGATCCGTCGGGGCCGGCTCCGCCCGCGGAATCGGCCGGGGGTTGCAATGAGGTCAACCGGTACTCCTGTTCCATCTGCGTGCGCAATCTCGGGTCACGTGCGCCGTGCCTCAGTAGGACCTGCCCGTCCGGGCGGCCTGTCGGTGCCAGCGTAGTCGCGTTGGCTGAACTGCGGCCAAGAAGGTGCCGCGACCGGCAGCGTCGATTCAGAGCAGGCGGACGACGTTGGGCATCGCTCCCGCGGTGCGCAGCGGCGAGACCTTGACGACACTGCCCGACTGCGGCGCCTCGATCATCTTGTTGTCGCCGAGGTACAACGCGACGTGCTGGCTGGCGTTCGGGCCGTAGAAGATCATGTCGCCGCGTTGCATCTGCGACAGCGGGAACTGTGGACCGGAGGTGTACTGGTAGCCGGTGTAGTGCGGCAGTTCGATGCCCACGCCCGCGAAGGCGTAGATCATCAGTCCCGAGCAGTCGTACCCGATCTTGTTGTAGTCGCCGTAGCTGTCGGCGACACCCCCGTCACGGATGCCCCGGGTGGGACCGTTGGCGTCGCCGCCACCCCACGCATATGGCACGTTGAGCTGCGAGAGCGCCCGATTCACGACGATCTCGATGGCCTGGGGACCGCGGAGACCGGGCCTTACCATGCCGCCGCCGCCACCGGACGAACTGCCGAACAGCGAACCCAGGCTGCCGTTGCCGATCACCGAGCTCAGCGAGTCGGGGCCGCTACCGGTCATGTCGGAACCGCCGATGCCGAGCTCGTCGAGGAGTTCTGAATGCGGCATCTGCTGTTGCCCGACGAGTTCGGCCAGCACCTTCTGACCGACATCGAGAGCGAGTTTGGCCGCAGCCGTGGCCGCCACGGCCAAGGCCTGGTTGTCGCCGCCGGGCTCCGCGGGCGCGCCGGGCGCCGCGGGTGTCTGCGGCGAATCGGGGAAGAGGTTCTGCAAGAGCTCGCCGGCCGTGGGGCCCTCGACCGTACGTCGCGGCGCGAGACCCCGGATCTTGTCGAGCGACTGCTGGACCTTGTCGCGCTTCTGGATGAGGGCGGACCGACGCTGCTGCTCCGAGGCGACCGCCGAACGCGCCTGGCTGACCGCGGCGAGCGCGTCGTCCTTGCGGTTGGCTGCGCTCTGGGTGGCGAATGCTGCCTGGCGTTGCGTCGCCTGGACCGCGGAGACCCGGTTGGCCTGTTGGTTTCGGGCCACCTCGAGCCGCTCGATGGTGTCGCGCTGCTGCTTGCCGAGTCGGTCGATGACGGTCATCCGGTCCAGTACCGCACCGGGGTTGTCCGATGAGACGTACTCGGCCATGGAACTGCGAGCACTCCCCTGCCGGTAGACGTCGCGCGCGAACTCGTCGAAGGCCTTCTGCGCCTCGGCGACCTTGCGCCGCGCGTCGGAAAGGGAACGTTTCGCCGACTTCGCGGCGACACTCGCCAAGTGTTCGGCGGCCACGGAGTTCTGGTAGTCCACCAGTGCGCGATTGACGTTTTCCTGACGGACTGCGACCGCGTTGTCGAGATCGGCCAGATTCTGGTTCGCCTTGGCGATCTGATTGATCAGACCGGAGACCTGCGATTGTGCTCCGGTTTTCGGCGCTGCCTGGGCCTGTCCGGCTCCTACGAACCCGAGCACCGTGATGGCCAGCAATGCGCCGATCCGGGCCGCAATCGCGCGTCGGCGGGACCGTTGCGCTCGCGGCGCCGGTGACCCACCGCGCGCCACGCCGGTAGTAGCTCGCCTCACCAGTTCTCCCTCGTCGTTCGCGGCTTACCCGCCACAGCGGATGCGACCTCGCGGTCCGCGCGCTGTGAAGTGATGGGTGCCTGCCCGATCCCGACCCGCCTCGCGACGTGCACCATGCACCACTCGTGGTGCCCTCCATCACTTGGGCACCACTCGTGACAACAGAACCGTACGTCACATCGAACACATCGGAAAACAGCAGTCACGAATTACATTGGCGTGATTACCAGGCAAAATGCCGTGAACTGCCGAAAGGGCGCCGATCGACAAAGGTCTCGAATCGGCAACGAAGAGCGCATCCGGGCGTGCCGCCTACAACTGATGCGGGCGAAGCGATGTATGGGCTACCTCTCCACCGAAGTGGACGCGCGTCTGCGACGGAGTGGGCCGACGCGGTCGCGTCAGGGTAGGTCGCGCGAGAGGTCGGTGGTGCCGGACGCCTGCGCGGTCGATTCCACCGGTGCCGCACCCTCGCCACCGGCTCCCCGTCGGTCCGCACGGGTCGATCGCAGCCGGGCGATGGCCGCCCCGGCCACCACGATGACGATGAGCAGCAGGCTGATGACCGTCCAGTTCAGAGACGGCTCGTTCATCTGATCCCACATCTGACGCGCGGCGAGTGGCGGATCGGTCAGGGTCAGATTGTCGGTCGCTTCTTCCTGCTGGACGCGACTGAAGTGCGGCGAAGCACTGCCCACCGATTGTGGACCGAGCACGATGACGGTCCCACCGACGTCGGCTTGGAGATCGGTGGCGATATCGCGGTAGTACTCGAACTTCAGGGGCCGATCGATCACCACGAAGCTGACCTCCTGCCCATCGGCCTGAGCCTCGGCCACCACTGCGCGCAGGCCGGCGACCTGGCCAGCCGGCGCGGCGACGCCGTCTTCCTGGATGTCGCGCAGGATCGCGGGCATGTCCACGCTCTCGGGAATGACCGAGGGCGCCATCACGCCCATCGGCGGCAGGGCCAAGACATGCTGCGTCGTCGCATCCGGACTCATCTGGCCATCCTCACATCTCTGGGCACCTGAGGGTCGCACACCGCGACACGCAAGGCATCAGCTCGCCGGCAAGGTTTCGCGAGCATTAAATTCGCACGCACAGCGGTGGCCCACCAAACCTCCTGCAGCACCGTACGACAGAATGGGATGGTCCGGAGAATCCCGGGTCGGCTTCGCGCGCCCCGATCCGACACGAGGCGAGCGAGGCTGTTTGTTAACAGTACGTGCGTACTGTTAACATCGGAACTGTCGCCACCTGCCGACGAACAGCGTCAACGCTGGTCGGACATCGGGCGGTGGCAGCCAACGCAGCGAGGTCACACGTTGCTGTAACCACCGACGCAGCCCGTCGGATGAGCAGGCCGGCGCAGCCCGCCGGCACGTTGAGGAGAGTGGACAAGACGTGAGTATCGATTCCTTTGGCGCCAAGGGCACCCTCGAGGTGGGCGACAATTCATACGAGATCTACCGACTGAATGCCGTCGAGGGCACCGGCAAGCTTCCTTATGCGCTCAAGGTCCTCGCCGAAAACCTGCTACGCACCGAAGACGGCGCCAACATCACCTCCGAACACATCGAGGCGATCGCGAACTGGGATCCGAACGCCGATCCGAGCATCGAGATCCAGTTCACCCCGGCCCGCGTGATCATGCAGGACTTCACCGGCGTGCCGTGCATCGTCGACCTCGCGACCATGCGCGATGCGGTCAAGCAGCTCGGTGGGGATCCGGACAAGGTCAATCCACTCGCCCCCGCCGAGATGGTCATCGACCACTCCGTGATCATCGAGGCCTTCGGCAACGCACAGGCCTTCGAACGCAACGTCGAGATCGAATACCAGCGCAACGAAGAGCGCTACAAGTTCCTGCGGTGGGGCCAGGGCGCCTTCGACGACTTCCGCGTCGTCCCGCCGGGCACCGGCATCGTCCATCAGGTCAACATCGAGCACCTTGCCCGGTCGGTCATGGTGCGCGACGGTGTCGCCTACCCCGACACCTGCATCGGCACCGACTCGCACACCACCATGGAGAACGGGCTCGGCGTGCTCGGCTGGGGCGTCGGCGGCATCGAGGCCGAGGCCGCGATGCTGGGCCAGCCCGTGTCGATGCTGATCCCGCGCGTGGTCGGCTTCAAGCTGACCGGCGCCACCAAGCCGGGTGTCACCGCCACCGACGTGGTGCTCACCATCACCGACATGCTGCGTAAGCACGGCGTGGTCGGCAAGTTCGTCGAGTTCTACGGCAACGGCGTCGCCGAGGTGCCGCTGGCCAACCGCGCCACCATCGGCAACATGAGCCCCGAGTTCGGCTCCACCTGCGCGATGTTCCCGATCGACTCCGAGACCGTCAACTATCTCAAGCTGACCGGTCGCTCGCAGGAGACCCTGGACCTCGTCGAGGCCTATGCCAAGGAACAGGGCATGTGGCTGGAAAAGGACGCGGAAGAGGCCCAGTACTCCGAGTACATGGAGCTCGACCTGTCGACGGTCGTCCCGTCCATCGCCGGCCCGAAGCGCCCACAGGACCGCATCGAGCTCTGGGACGCCAAGAATGCGTTCCGCAAGGACATCCACAACTACGTCGAAGAGGGCAACACCCCTGCCCACAATGGTGTCGACGAGGCCAACGAGGAGAGCTTCCCCGCCTCCGACGCACCGTCGGTGAGCCCCGACGCGGCCAAGCTGTCCTTCGCCGACGACGACGAACCCGCCCACAACGCGTCGAAGGGCGCCGAGGGTCGCCCGTCGAAGCCGGTCAAGGTCTCCTCGCCCGAGCGCGGCGACATGGTTCTCGATCACGGCATCGTCACGATCGCGTCCATCACCAGCTGCACCAACACCTCGAACCCGTCGGTGATGCTGGGCGCCGGACTGCTCGCCAAGAAGGCCGTCGAGAAGGGATTGACCGCCAAGCCGTGGGTCAAGACCTCCATGGCCCCGGGGTCGCAGGTCGTGACCGGGTACTACGACAAGGCCGGCCTCTGGCCCTACCTGGAGAAGCTGGGCTTCTTCCTTGTCGGCTACGGCTGCACCACCTGCATCGGCAACTCCGGTCCGCTGCCCGAAGAGATCAGCAAGGCGATCAACGACAACGACCTGACGGCGACCGCGGTGCTCTCGGGTAACCGCAACTTCGAGGGCCGCATCAACCCCGATGTGAAGATGAACTACTTGGCGTCGCCGCCGCTGGTCATCGCCTACGCGCTGGCCGGCACAATGGACTTCGACTTCGAGACCGACCCGCTGGGCACCGACGCCGACGGCAACGACGTCTTCCTCAAGGACATCTGGCCGTCCAACGAGGAGATCTCGCAGACGATCGCGTCGTCGATCTCGGCCGAGCAGTACGCGGCGGACTACGCCGATGTTTTCAAGGGCGACGAGCGCTGGCAGAACCTGCCGACGCCGGACGGCAAGGTCTTCGAGTGGGACGACGAGTCGACCTACGTCCGTAAGCCTCCGTACTTCGACGGCATGCAGACCGAGCCGGAGCCGGTCGCCGACATCTCCGGCGCGCGCGTGCTGGCGAAGCTGGGCGACTCGGTCACCACCGACCACATCTCCCCCGCGTCGACCATCAAGCCGGGAACGCCTGCTGCGCAGTACCTCGACTCACACGGTGTGGCACGCAAGGACTACAACTCGCTGGGCGCCCGTCGCGGCAACCACGAGGTGATGATCCGCTCGACGTTCGGCAACATCCGGCTGGCCAACCAGCTCGTCGACGTCACCGGTGGCTACACCCGCGACTTCACCCAGGACGGCGGCCCGCAGTCGTTCATCTACGACGCGGCGCAGAACTACGCCGCAGCCGGCACCCCGCTGGTCGTGCTGGGCGGCAAAGAGTACGGCACCGGGTCGTCGCGTGACTGGGCCGCCAAGGGCACGAGGCTGCTGGGCGTCAAGGCGGTCATCACCGAGAGCTTCGAGCGCATCCACCGCTCCAACCTCATCGGTATGGGTGTCATCCCGCTGCAGTTCCCGGAGGGTGAGTCGCACAAGTCGCTGGGACTCGACGGCACCGAGACCTTCGACATCACCGGTATCGAGCAGCTCAACTCCGGTACGACGCCGGAGACCGTGCACGTCACCGCCACCAAGGAGGACGGCGCGAAGGTCGAGTTCGACGCCAAGGTGCGCATCGACACCCCCGGTGAGGCCGACTACTACCGCAACGGAGGCATCCTGCAGTTCGTGCTGCGCAACATGATCAAGAGCTGATCACCTCAGCCCTTGACCACGACAGCATGAACACGACAGGGAGCACGAGAAGTGCCCAAGGTCAGTGATGACCGGCTGGCCGCGGGGGGGGGGGGGGGGGGGGGGGGGCCGCCGCCGGCGGGGGGGGGGGGGCGGGGGGCGGGGGGGCCCGCGCCAACCAACACGAGAGGACCCCCGCGGGGGCCCGGGGCCCGGCGGAGCC